>NC_018584.1:914062-1218750 GCF_000307025.1 Listeria monocytogenes ATCC 19117 | reverse complement strand
AAATAATGCTTTTTTCGTATACGCGAGTGGTTTTCCTTCAAAATAAACGGTGCCATCGCTCGGTTTGTTAATTCCAAGTAACTGCATAAAAAGCGTCGATTTACCGGAGCCATTCGCACCAATAAGTCCGATAATATTGCCTTTTTCTAAATCAATTGAAACATCCGTTAAGGCTTGTTTGCCATCTTCGTATTGGAATGAAATATGTTCTGTTTTAAGCAAATTGGCTTCCTCCTAGATATGAAATTCTCCTTGATATAGCTTCACATCAAGTGTTATAACCATTTCATTATATCTTTTCATAACACGATTAAATAAAGTATTTACGAGCATGCCAAATGAACGATAACTATTTTTTATGCCGTGATAACCAAAACGCAGGCTCTGCGCTTTTCGAATTGCCGCCGCTTCCTCTAAGAAAATAAAGATAAAACGGTAAATTAAAATGGTCAGTTCAATCAGTACTTTTGGAATAAAAATTCGCTTCATCACTTTTGTTAATTGTACCACGGGAACGGTCAAGACGAAAAAGTAGGTTGCGGCTAAGCAAGCGATACTCCGGAAAAAGACTTGTGTTGCCGTCGTAATAGTCACGTCTGATACACCGAGATACAAACTCCCAATCGAAATCGAAGCGAGAAAACTGCTTGGATCTTTAGAAATCGAAATGAGAATCGAAAGTAAACTAAAAAGTAGAAATGAAAATGGTAAAAGGAGCCATTTCAAATATTGTTTAAAGTGAATTTTAACGACATAGAGCGTCAATGGTACCATGCAGAAGAACAGTATTGCTTGGATGAGCACAGGACCAGTTAACGCGAGTATTAGAATCGCGACATAAAATAATGCTTTTAATGATGGCGAAAAAGCTATCCACCGGTTTTGATAAGCATATTTATCAATGGTTAACATCGTTCTCAGCTTTCCGCTTGCCACGACTTACACCAATGACATACGCGATAATTCCTGTTCCGATACAACCTTGAAGCGTAAATAATAAGCTTTCAATTTCACCACTTTTTGGTTCATAAAGAGGTTCAAACCACGGTTCATAGCTTGGATCGATTTTGGTGATTTCCGCCTCTGCTTCCCCGTCCGAGCCGCCGTATTCTCCCGTTTTATTGAAGAAGAATGGACTAACCATTAACAATACTACTAATAGAATTAAAATGACATTGATATTTATTTTTTTCATCGTAATTGTGCCACCTTTTCTGGTAAATTTTTGCTAATAAGATTGTACATGACTACCGTTAGCAATCCTTCTGCAATCGCAATTGGAACTTGTGTCACACAGAAAATCGCCATGAACTTCAGAATGGATGCCATCATGCCGGATGCTGGATCTGGGAAAACGACTCCGAGCTGGACGCTGGTAGTTAAGTAGGTTGCTAAGTCAGCTGTCATCGCACATAAGAAAATCGAAACACTTTTATTACAGTTTAATTTACGAGCGAGTTTGTATACGACAAAACCAACCATTGGACCGATAACCGCCATCGACATTGCGTTTGCGCCAAGAGTTGTAATACCGCCGTGTGCAAGTAGTAACGCTTGGAAAAGTAAGACAATCACACCAAGTACACTGACAACGAGCGGTCCGAACATAACAGTTGCAAGGCCAACACCAGTCGGATGAGAACAAGATCCTGTAACGGACGGAATTTTAAGCGCTGAAAGAACAAAGATAAAGGCTGCGCATAGTGCCAACAGTAATTTGTTGTTTTTATCTAGGGCAATTAATTTACGAATACGAATTAAACCAAGTACAAGGAATGGGATAAATACAATGAACCAAAAGACAGCCCATTTAACAGGTAAAAAGCCCTCCATAATATGCATTGCGTGTGCGGATTCTGGGTTCGTTAAAGTAAAATAAATAACACCTATTAAAACAAATGGTAGAAACTTCCATAATTTTTTCATTTATATTGCTCCCTTCTTTTTTTCACGATAATCGTGGTAAAGTATGACATTTTTTCGTCTGGGTTTATCTCGTTCATGCCGTATGTGATTTTTTCAGTCGCCATGGCAACATCGCTTACTACTACTGCTGCATCAAGTAAATTCAGTTTTTTTAGTAATGTCGTAAGAAGGGGTAAATTGCTTGCTGCTTTCATTAAGACAACTGTGTCAAATAAAGTGAGCGCTTGTTCGATTTTTTCAGCACCTGCTGTTACAGGGATGACAGCGAAACTTTCCTCGTCCATTACGAGTGGTAATTCAATCTTGGAGGCGATATTGGAAAAGGACGAAATACCTGCGAGTGTCACTGTTTCAATCTCTCCTTTTAATAATTCGAGTAAATAGCTATAAGTGCTGTAAACCATTGGATCGCCAAGTGTGATGAAACCAACATCATGCCCGTTTTGAACATCTGCTTTGATTTCTTCGGCGATTTCTTTCCATGCAAGCATTTTTTCTTCTTTGTTGTAACTCATTGGAAAATGGCGTTCTTTAATGATTAATGTATCTTTTAAATAAGGGCTGACGATTTTCTTAGCTAAACTTTCGCCGCCTTTTTTGGGTTGTGGCGTGTAGAGAATTTCTAAATTTCCGAGTCTTTCTGCTGCTTCCATCGTGACTAACTTGCTATCTCCAGGACCTGTACCAATGCCGTAAAATTTAGCCACGTGCTTTCACCCTTTCTATTGCCGTGTGGATATGATCGATAAATTGGGCTTGAATAAGCGGATTTTCGCCTAGACCTTGCAAATGACATTCAGTTTGAATGCCAGCTTGTTCCAGCGTGCTTTTCCAAGAATCCTCGTCATCAGAAGCCATATCGTTCGTAGCGTGATCACCTGCTACAAGCATAAACGGCATTAGGTGCGCTTTTTTTATATTTACTTGTTGTAATCGTTCAATTACTTGGTCAAGACCAGGGTAACTTTCTACCGCACAAAGGTAAATTGGTTCGTTTAACAACATATGGTCAAGGCATGCATAGGCGCTGAAAGCACGATGCTTCGAACCATGTCCCATGAGAATTAGCGCTTCTTGTTCTTTTAAAGGTGGCATTTGGTGGCGAATGGCTTCGATTGCTTTTTCGTAATCTTCCATCGAATCAAGTAACGGTTGGCTGACAATAATGGAATCGAAATCCGGCTTGAATTTTTCCACCTGTGCAGTGATTTTTTCAAATTCACCACCACTAATAATATGTAGCGACTGAATAATGACTTCTTTGTAGCCTAATTCCTTTAGTTGGTTTAATGCTTGGCTTGGTGTGTTAATATGCATATTGTCACGAGTTTTTAGTTTTTTGATGATTTTATTGGATGTGAATGCACGAAACACGTTGTAATCTGGGAACTCTTGGGCCACTTTTTTTTCACAGGCTTCAATCGTTTTTTCTCTTGTTTCAGGATAACTTGTGCCAAAACTAACGACTAAAATCGCTTTTTTCATTGTGGTACTCCTTCTAATTTTGTTTTTTGGATTAGTTCAATTAAGCTCTCTGGTGTGGCGCTTTCGGCTTCGATGAAATTGTTGATACCGAATGATGCTAACGTTGCGCTCGTGAACCTTCCAATGGAAAGAATTGTTTTCGTTTGTAAAATGGCTTTTTCTTCGGTTGTTAGTACGTCGAGTAAATTTTGAACGGAACGCGAACTTGAGAAACAAACTTGTTCAAAGCTTGCAAGGTCAAATGGTCGTTCTGTCACAGGACGCATATCATATAACGGCATCATTTCCATCGCTTCCACTTCTGCTAAAATTGCGTTAACTTCTGCCGTATCAACTATGCTTCCGATAATTAAGTTGCTCACATTTTTCTGTAACCGTGGTAAATGCTCCAAAATTAATTCCGTGCTCCGCCTTTTAATGAAACTATCTGGAATAATTCCTTTTTCACTAAAAGCTTCTTTTGTTTGTTTGCCAATAGCGGTAAGATGGGTATTTTTTAGAGAACGAATATCTAAATCAAGCTGGGCTAAATAATCAAAAAATCGTTCTACCGCTTCTTTGGATGTGAAAAGAAGTTCGCTTACTTCGCTTAGTTCTTCTTTTGTTTTCGTTGGCACAACATCTACTACTTGAATATTGGGATACATTGTTACTTCTCCGCCTAAATCGCGAATTTGTTCCGCGAGCATACTTTTTCCAGCTCGTGCTCTTGGAAGTAATACTTTTGTATGGAAAAGTGGCATTTCCTCAAAGAAGTTAAGCTGCGGTCGTAAGCTCACCACATCACCAACAACAATAAGTGCCGGCGAAGAAATACCAGATTCCGCTACTTTTTGTTCGATGTTTTGTAAGTTCCCGGTAACCGTTAATTGTTTGCCGCGAGATGCCCATTGTACAATCGCAACACCCGTTTCGGCTTTTCGACCATTTTCTAGTAAGTTCGCACAAATATTAGGCAAATTAGTCATTCCCATCAGGAAAACGAGCGTACCTTCCAGTCTAGCAAGGGCTTCCCAATCTAGTGGATCGCGTCCTTTTTTCAAATGTCCGGTAATCACGTGAAAACTCGAAGCAAAATTACGATGTGTTACTGGGATTCCAGCGTAGGCAAGCCCACCAATTGCGGATGTGATTCCAGGAATAACTTCAAATGGAATTCCCGCTTTATAGAGTGTCTCTCCTTCTTCCCCGCCGCGACCAAACACATAAGGGTCTCCTGCTTTTAGACGAACAACCAGCTCATTTGTCGCAGCTTCTTTAACAAGAATTTGCTCGATTTCCTCTTGGGGAATTGGATGATGAAGTGGTTCTTTTCCGACATAAATGAGTTTACAACTAGCTTTTCGTTCTTGGAGCATCGCTGGTTCAACGAGGCGATCGTATACAATAACATCTGCCTTTTGCAGTGCAGCTAAGCCTTTCACGGTTAGCAACTGTGCATCTCCAGGACCTGCACCAATTAACATGACTTTTCCCATTAGTAGACCTCCAATTGAGTTAAAATTTCTGGTAGTTCGCTTAAATGATTTATTTCGATTGGATAATTTAATTTTTTGCGACGAATCACAATAACTGGAATATTTAATTCTGCGGCAGCTGCGAGTTTTTCTTGAAAGCCACCTTGTTTTCCACTCTCTTTAGTGATTAATACATCTGCCCCAGTCATTTCTAGTTGAGTTCGGTTCGCTTCTTTGGTGAACGGTCCTTTCATGCCAATGATCTGGTCGGCAACGAGACCTAGTTCTTCGGCTGAACGAATTACATCAGACACTGGTAAAATACGAGCGATGATATGTCGATTGTTTAAACCAGCTACGAATTCTGGTAAATTTTTACTACCAGTTGTAAGAAAGATTCGTTTCCCAAGTTTCATTGCAACTGCACAAGCTTCCTCAATATCTGCTACCAAATAAGTATTATCTGTTTGTTCACTAGTGCGTTCAAAACGAATATAAGGAATGTCCGCTTCTTTGCATGCCTCCATCGCTGTTTCAGAAACAATGGTCGCAAATGGATGAGTCGCATCAATAACGAGGTGAACTTTTGTAGCATGCCATTTTAGGAGCATTTCCTCTTTTGATAATCTGCCACAAAATACGTTTTCGGCATGTTGTTTCGCTAAAGTTTCTCCGTAATCGGTTGCGACAGAGAGTATAAAGGCTTGCTTTTTTTCCGTTAGCCAGTCGCTAATCGCCAAGCTATCCGAAGTTCCTCCTAGCACGAAAATCATAGTGTGTAACCTCGTGGTGTGATCATTTTGCCATTTTTCACGTAGGTTTCTTTGTTTCCTACAATCACCATCGTTGTCATATCCACTAACTCATAATCAATATCTCGCATCGTTGTAATGATTTTTCGCTCTTCTTTTCGACCAACATCTTTCACAATACCAACAACTGTGTCCCCTGATTTATGCTCCATCATCTTTTGAAAAGCATTGGCCAAATGATTGGCGCGGCCTTTACTTCTCGGATTGTAAAAACAGACAACAAAATCGGCCATTGCAGCGTGGGTTAGACGTTTTTCGATTACTTCCCATGGTGTCATTAAATCGCTTAAACTAATATGGCAAAAATCGTGCATAATTGGCGCGCCGAGAACAGCAGCGGCTCCAATACTTGCGGTAATTCCTGGAATCACTTTGACTTCTAAATCTGGGTTGCTTTTTTCTGCGAGTTCTAAAACTAGACCAGCCATACCGTAAATTCCTGCATCGCCACTTGAAACAACTGCTACTTTTTTTCCTGTTAGTGCAATATCAACGGCTTCTTGGCAACGATCGATTTCGCGGCGCATGCCTGTTTTCACTACTTCTTTATCTTTAATTAGCTCTTTGATGAGTTTGATGTACGTTACGTAACCAACAATCACCTCCGCGTCTTCTATTGCTTGCAGTGCTTCACCGGTCATTAATCGTTTATCTCCTGGGCCAATTCCGATTACATAAATCATTTTGCCACCTCACTATTTTTAGTTAATTTCCCTGCTGCGAAAGTCACGCCATTTTCAGCAAATCGGCTTGTAACAACGTTTCCGTTACTACCAATGTCTGCTGACGATAGGGCGACATTTCCTACTTGAACAGTTTTTTGAACAAAAGCGGATGTTGGATATTTTCCAGCAACTGTTTGTAATTCTTCTGCTGGATGGACAATAAATGGGACACGCCATTTCTCCGCTAAATGAAGAATTGCCGGTTCTTCCGCTTTTAAAGTAATACTATGAATCTCACGGAATGCCCGCGGGTGTATGTTTTCTTGTTCACAAAAATGTGTAAATGCTGCATCTATCGTTTCCGCTGAAACGCCTTTTCTGCAACCGACCCCGAGGATAAATTGCTTAGGTACCAGCTGGATGCGTTCATGTGTCGCCACTTGTAGTTTATATTTAGTTGAAATGTAAACTTGCGGGCTAACTTCTTCCATTGTAAAACCGCGTGTATCTATATTTAATGGCTCATCGATGTACAATCCAACTTCTTTTCCTGCTGCAAGTAAACCATTGATGCGTTTTGTTGTCGCTTTAAAATCTGGTAAATAACCATTTAATTGTTTGGCGATATTATCAATGGCAGCTACATTTGCGCGGTCTGTTGCGGTTGTAATTACTGCCGCACCACCAGTTATCATAGCGATTTGTTCGGTTAGTTCATTTGCCCCGCCAACATGTCCTGAAAGCAAGCTGATAATAAATTTCCCATGTTCATCCATGACAAGTACTGCTGGATCAGACAGCTTGTCTTCTATCGCTGGAGCAAGCGTTCGAACCGCAATTCCAGTCGCCATAATACAAATCAATGCTTGATATTTTGTGAAAATTTCGCGCATCGCTGTTCCAAAATCCGGCGTTAAAGAATTTGTTTGCTCATTGCAATGCTTTCCTGGTACAAAAATCGTTGCTGCTACCGTTTTTGTTAACGTTATTGCTAAATCGCGACCACGTTCTGTGACAGCAATAATCGCCAGTTTATCTATATTCATGTTTGAAATCCTTGTCGTATAGCTTAGAATAATAAAACTCTTCTCCAAGGAAATCACCGACCATAATAAGCGCCGTTTTCGTAATTCCCGCTTCTGTTACTTTTTCTGCGATATCTTCTAACGTGCCGGTTACTTTCTTTTCTTCCGCCCAAGTCGCTTTGTAAATAACTGCTGCTGGGGTTTCGGGTTTATAGCCACCTTTGATTAATTCTGAAACGACTTTTCTAATACCTTGAACGGACAAGAAAATTACCATTGAGGTTTGGTGCGCCGCGTATGAACGGAGGGATTCGCGCGATGGTACTGGAGTTCTGCCAGCCATTCGGGTAATAATTACACTCTGACTTACTTCTGGAACTGTATACTCGACCCCAAAACTGCTTGCCGCACCAAGGAATGAACTCACACCCGGTGTACATGTGAAGGGAATCGAACGCTTTTTCATTTCCTCGACCTGTTCACGAATCGAACCATAAATAGAAAAGTCTCCGGTTTGCAAACGAACCACTTCTTTACCAGCAGTCACGCCCGCTTCCATGCAGTCGATGATTTCGATTAAATTCATGCTTGCACTATTATGGATTTCGCAGTCTGGTTTACAATATTCTAGCAACTCCGGGTTTACGAGCGACCCTGCATAAATAACGACATCCGCCTCTTTTAATAATTGATATCCTTTTAAGGTAATTAACTCTTTATCTCCTGGTCCTGCTCCGACGAAATGTACTTCTGCCATTTTCTTCACTCCTCTAGTTTTTTACAGCCAATAATGACGGTTGGATTTTGTGGTTCAAAATAATGACCTGCTCCAAGTTTATGCCAACTCGAAACTTGGATTTGTTTCATCGTTAATTCACTCACTGTTAATTTTTCCAAATGGTTCATTGCAGTTAACGCATTTTCAAGCAAAATAAAATTAAGTACCAAACCGCCTCCCGGGTTCAAATGTGCCAACGACCAGTCGATAATATCGGTTAAATTGCCACCACTTCCACCAATAAAAATAGCATCAAATGTTTCCTTTTCAGGCAATTCAATTGGCGCGTATGCTTCGATAACTGTTACATTTTCTAATCCAAATTTCGCTTGATTTTGTTTAATTAAATCCACTGCATCTGGGTTTCGTTCAATCGCAGTAACTTGGATTTTCGGGAAATTACAAGCAACTTGAAGACCAACGCTCCCAGTCCCCGCTCCAACATCTAGTAATTTCTTTGACGTATCATCTAAGTTAAGTAAATCAATGCTTGCCGCTCGCACTTCTGCTTTTGTCATCGGTACTTTACCACGAATAAAAACCTCATCCTTCATCTACAATCACCACTACATTCATATCGTATTTTTTTGCTACTTGTTCTGGTTTCAACTTATGAATTCGTTCCTCTTTTGAACTCAAATTTTCTCCAATAAACAGGATTTTTTTTAATCCACGTTGTAAAATTTCAGCAGCGATTTCATATGGACCGATGATTGTATCTGTTACCATCGCGATTTTTTCGTGTTGTAACAAGAAGTCGAAGTTTGGCGTTTTACCGTGGCTGCTCGTAATAAAACAGTCATTCATCGGTAATTGAATTCGATGAAACATCATTTGAATCGCACTAATTCCCGGAACAATCCGGACATCTTCTGAAAAATTTGCCAGCGCCCAGTTGCCAATCCCATATAATAGTGGATCTCCGGAAGCTAGAATAACCACGTTTTTGTTTTGATGCGGGATGTTTTTCAAATCTGCTAGTTTTTTTGGCAAAAGCATTGGCGTTGCTGTCGTTAGTTCTGTGATTTCTTGTAATTGTCTTGTTGATCCATACACTATTTCGGCGGTACTTAACACTTGTTTTGCTTCGTTTATTACCAAATTTGTATCTCCTGGTCCAATCCCAACTACTGTAATCATCGCCATTCCTCCCGGAGTACATCGATATCTTTCGTTGCAGCAAGCAACCCACGTTCGGTCGAAAAAGTAACTACATCGACTTCCACACTAGGTTTCGTGAATTTCAAAAATCGTTCTGATCTTGCTTTGATTTTTTGCACAATGACGTCATATACTTGGGTAAAGCCAGCTTCTTCAATTAATTCGCCTGCTGCCTCTGTCGTATTGCACTTCTCCACTGCTTGTAAAAGCGATAACGGGGCGCCGAGCAAAGCTAAATTAGCGACTAAAATTTCCGCCCGCGCATCTGCATCTTTACTGTACGTCGTAAAAATCCCTGCTGAAACCTTCACCAATTTGCCAAAATGACCAACCATTAGCACTTTTTTGAAAGCTAGACGCTGTGTTTCTTTTAACATATAACCAACGAAATTACTCATGGAAACAATATTTCCGCTTGAAAAACCAAGCGTATTCTGAACAAAATCATCCCCGTAATTACCGGGAACAAGAATAATTTGGTCGAGACCTTGATTCCGTTTCATTTCAAGCTCCATCGATAAGGATTTTTTCCAGCCTTCATCCGACATAGGGGTAACAATGCCAGTCGTTCCTAAAATAGAAATTCCACCGATAATCCCTAAGTTGCTATTCATGGTTCGTTTCGCGCGCTCTTCTCCTTCTGGTGCATAGACTAGTATCTTTGCACCACGATTTTCGCCAAGCGATTCGCGTACGGTTGCTAAAATATTTTTCCGCGGTGCCGGATTAATCGCCGCTTCTCCCACTGCCACAGAAATTCCTTTTTGTGTAGCGCGACCGATACCAACACCACCATCTAATACGACTTCCGCGTTATCGGTTAGATCAACATCTACAAAAATCCACATTCCGTTTGTCGCATCAATATCATCGCCACCATCTTTTTGAACCGCTGCTGTGGCTTTGTCTTTCGAAAACTTTTGATACGCCACGGGGATTTCCAGAATAGTTCCGCCAGTAGTTGTGACTTGTACCGCACTCACTTCTTCTTGCGTTAGAATCATTTCCACACAAGCTTTAGCAGCAGCAGCCGCACACGTACCAGTCGTATAGCCTTTACGGTATTTTTTGCCGTTATAATAAATAAAATCTTCCATTACTCGTCGCCTTCTTTACATCGTAATCAAGATTGCATTAATGATAGCTGCAGCAAGATTACTACCGCCTTTTCTACCGCGTGCGACAATGGCTGGGATATCTGTTTCTAAAATTTCCTCTTTACATTCAGCCGCTCCGACAAAACCAACCGGTACTGCCACTACTGCATCTGCTTGCAATTCCCCACTTTCTGTCATCTCGATAATTTTATACACCGCAGTTGGCGCATTTCCGAGGACAAATAGTTTCGGTCCATCTTTTAAAGAAGCGAGTTTAATTCCAGCCATAGAGCGTGTAATCCCATGCTGTTTGGCAATCTCCATCGTCTCTGGGTCACTCACATAACAATGATATTTACACCCAAGTTCATCTAAAAGTCGTTTATTAATTCCACTAAGTGCCATATTCGTATCCGTGAAAATAGTTCCTTTATTTTGAAGAACATGAATGATTTTCGCGATGGCATCTTGTTGAAAAACGAGGCTATCTAAGTAATCAAAATCTGCCGTCGTATGTATTGCACGCTTGATAATCGCTTCCTCTAACTTGTTTTGAAATGTGTAATCTGGACGAATATCATTAATAATTTGTTGAATAATTTCAAAGCTTTTCTCTTCAATTTTGGCTGGATTCTTAATATAGTTCATCTTGCCACTCCTTTAAAATAATAGTAGATAAATACTTGCAAAAATGATAAAAGCGATCGTTGAAGCCGTATATAGCAAATGAATCGTTTGGCTAATTTCTTTTTCTGAAACGGGTTTATTTCCACTTCCAATGGTTGGTTTAATGACTGTTTCACCGAAGTACTCATGCGTTCCACCAAGTGTGATTCCAAGCGCTCCTGCTACTGCACCTTCAGGATAAGCGCAATTAGGACTCGTATGATTTTTCCGATCTCGAAGCCCGATTTGCCAAGAAGCACGCCCGTCATACCTTAAAATAAAACTCGCAATGACAAGGAAAAACCAAGCTAATCTCGCTGGGATAAAATTGGCAATGTCATCCATTTTCGCAGAAACAAAACCAATTGCGCGGTATTTTTCGTTTTTATAACCGACCATCGAATCCAGTGTATTAACCGCTTTATACATCAAAGCAAGTACCGGCCCACCAATGAATAAGTAAAAAAGTGGTGCGATAACGCCATCCGCTGTATTTTCCGCCACAGTCTCTATCGTCGCTTTACTAATTTCTTCTGCGGTTAACTTATCCGTATCCCGACCAACAATCATTCCCACTTGCACTCTTGCAGCAGCCAAATCCCCGTCCGCCAAGGTCCGCTGTATTTTCCGAGCCTCTTTCGCAAGGCAAGTCATCGCAAGCGTCGTATAGCCTAAGTAAACAAAAACAGCTACGTAAAGCCAGTAAGCAATTTTGGCACTAAGAAATAGAATGAACCAGGATACAACTCCGGTCATACCAACCGTGAGAACAAATAGCAATCCACCGGCAAAATACAGTGATTTACCATGAAAGATTTTTCGTAAAATAATAGTCAACCACTTAATCAAGTTGCCGATCGCTTTAATAGGATGCGGCCAGCTATATGGATCACCTAATAAGCAATCTAAAATGAATGATGACGTATAAAATAACAATATCATCGCTCTATCGCTCCAAACATATGCGTTATTATCAATAGATTTTGATAGAAATGGATATGCAGGTAACTAGCGAACGTATTACCTTTTTGATAACCGCCGTGCCATTCTTTGACAATTTTGCCATCCCGCTTTTTCGTTAATTTCATACGTGTTGGTTCGGTCGTTTCAAAAACAGAATGATGAAATTCATGACCGCGAATAGCTGTCCCTTTTTTACCAAGTAGTGTGTCTTCTAAAGGTTCGGCGATACAGTAGCCAAACTTCCGAAGCCGCGTTGTCATCTTACTAACTCCATCAAAAACCCCTACCATTTCATAGGATTCAGCTTCCATTTCTAAACTCGAACCAAGATACATCAATCCGCCACACTCGGCATAGATTGGCTTGCCTTGTTCATGCGCCGCCAAAATCGATTCGCGCATTGATTTGTTCTTCGCTAGCCGTTCCGCAAAAACCTCCGGAAATCCACCACCGATATAAATAAAATCAGCGTCCGGAACTTTCCTTTCTTCTAACGGACTAAACGGAATCAGCGTGGCTCCAGTTGAGCGAATAAAATCCAAGTTATCTTGATAGTAAAAATGAAATGCGGCGTCGAGCGCATAAGCAACGCGCACTCCCGAAAAGTCCGGTACTTGTATTTCTGGTGGGTGTACGGTCAATTTCGCACCAGTCTTACTAATTGCTAACAACCTATCTAAATCAACATGTTCCGCAATCAAATCACCAAGTAACTCCCATTTCGTTTCTAATTCCGTCATTTCCTCTTTTGGCACTAATCCGAGATGACGTTCTGGAAGTGCCACCGCCGCATTT
This sequence comes from Listeria monocytogenes ATCC 19117, assembly GCF_000307025.1. Classification (GTDB taxonomy): domain Bacteria; phylum Bacillota; class Bacilli; order Lactobacillales; family Listeriaceae; genus Listeria; species Listeria monocytogenes_B. The sequence goes on along the minus strand of NC_018584.1, from coordinate 1,205,920 downwards.
TTCGGCAAATACCCTAAAACAGGTACATCCGTATAACGTTCAATCGCCCCTTTTATCAATGAAAAATGGTTTTCTGAAGCAACGCGATTAATAATCACCCCAGCAATGGTTAATTCCGGATCAAAACGATTAAATCCATCCACAATTGCCGCCGCAGAAGTGGATATCGCTTTACCATCCACGACTAAAATTACAGGCGTTTTCGTGCATTTAGCAATAAAAGATGTACTCGAATTATCACGATCAATACCAAGTCCATCAAAAAGACCCATTACACCTTCAATGACGGAAATATCCGCCGACTCTCCGTGCTTTTGAAAAAGAGTAGCTAGCATCGCATCATCATCTATCAGAAAACTGTCTAAATTGATAGAAGCAACGCCTGTTATCGCTTGATGATAATTTGTATCAATATAATCTGGACCTACTTTAAATGGTTGAACCCGCAGACCTCTTTTTTTTAGCGCGTGCATAATTCCAAGTGTGATCGTTGTTTTACCTGTACCACTTGATGCAGCTGCAATTAAGATTTTGTTCATCTTTTTTCACCTTTCACTTTAGCCATAAAAAAAGACGCCAAACAGAACATTGGCGTCTTTTTGAGATTTACGCAAATAAGCTATTTCCTTGTAGCACAAAGAAACTTCCCCATCGTGAAAATCTACTTAATCAAGACAACTCGCTCCCTTAGAAGTTGTTTTTGGATATCGAATATAAAAGCGGTCTCCTGACTTAACATCATCCTACTCACCAGTCTTCCCGGAATTGCTTCCAGTGACATATGTTTGGTTTTCGTCCGTATTACAGTAGCTAGGGCCTGTAGAGGATTTTCACCTCTTTCCCGGATTAATATATTCACCTATTTAGTTGTTTAGTACCCGGCAATTCGTCTTTTCCAGCGTTCTGGCAATACTTGGTAAACGACTTCTGCGACAAAAATGTTGCAAATCGAACCAATAGCAAGCACTGGGAACAAAACAAACACCGCTTGATGCATTAATGGATAAAGTGCAAGTAATGATAATGGACAATTAAAAACAAAAGCAACAATACTAGAAACACTAACCGCAACTAATTGATTCTTTTCTGCTAGTTTTTGGCGCGTAAAGCCATAAGCAATCATCGTTACGCCCATCATTCCAGCAACAATCAAATGAATTGGTAGTGTGAGCGGAAAACCCGCTAGTAATGCTGATGTTAAATGACCGAAAATCCCAAGCACTGCTCCGTACATCGGACCAAGCAGCAAAGTCCCAATAAAAGCTGGGGCTGCGTCAAATGCAACTGAACCCATTAATTTTATGTTTGCGCCAATTACACACATTGCAATCAACATCGCACATAAGACTAATTTTTGAATTTTCAATTGAAAAGATCACCCTCTCATGAAAGCGTTATTTCCATTTCATTATATCCCTGTTAAACCACTGGTACAAGGTCACTTAGAGCACTGAAAACAAAATAGTGCAAGCTTTTAAAATCCCTTTTTTTCTGTTTTATATGGCAAAAATAGCCACCAGTGTGAACTTTTTCTCAATTTCTATTTTTGAGATTTAAAAAATGACAATATTTTGTTATAAAAAAGAATTTATTGTTCTATTTAAAATGCAGGATTAAACGTTATTTAAAGCGATTTTATGGTATAATTAGTGCAGAAATAAAACAGGGAGGGAAGGACTTTGGAGAAAGAAAAAGTTGTAAATATTCAACCTTTGATGGATAGTCAAGTAGAGAGCCAATTCACCCAACAAATTCAAGAAGATTTCAACAAAAAAAATCCAGATCACTCTGCCCTACTTCATTCACTTGAAACCGTTGAAGTGCTTGATGTTTTAAGCGATTATTACTCTGCACATGAAAAACAAAAACAACCAAGAAAAGAAACCACTAGCGTAAACAAAACTGGTAAAGAGCATAAAGAAATCAAGCAAGCTATTCGTTACATTAAAAAAAACATTCACCGCTCCATCACATTAGAAGAAGTTGCTAATTATGTCTATCTAAGCCCGTTTTATTTAAGTAAATTATTTAAAAACGAATTAAATATTAATTTTATTAATTACGTCAACGAACAAAAAATGCTCTATGCGAAAGAACAACTAGAAAAAAGTGACTGGGCGGTCCATACAATTGCTAAAAATTTAGGTTTTTCAAGGGCAAGCTATTTTTGCAAAGTCTTTAAAAAAGAATTCGATATGACACCAAAAGAATATCGCGACTCCTTAAAATAAAAAACGATTTCAGCCAAAGCCGAAATCGTTTTTTATTATTATTATGACTGCCAATCAGCCGGATAAGTAACATAAATAAATCTTGCTTCACCAGTTACGGAAAACTTGATTTGGCTACCTTTTGGAATGAAAATAATTTCTCCTGGACCTGCTGAAACAGTTCGACCATCAATGACAACATCTAGTCTGCCTTCGATAATGTAGTCTACTTCATCATAATCCAAGAACCAATCGAAAGTTGTATCTTTCATTTCCATTAAACCAAAACCTAGACGTTTACTTTCTTCTAGTGTTACTAAGTCTTTTGTATAAACAACATCGCTAGGATTTCCTGTGTCTAATCGATCTTCCTCTGAAACTTTTACTACAGGAAGTTTCACCGATAGAATACCACTTGGATCAACGTGTTTGGAACTTTGGCCCATTTTTTCTAGGACAACTTGTTTTACTAGTTGCTCAATTAATTCTTTACTAATATCAGCCATTATCTTTCACCGCCGTTTGTTCTTTTGCTTTATTTTTCTTCATCATTCGGTTAGCCATATAGATACCGACAGCTACGGCAGTTACTCCTCCGACAAGTTTTCCGACAATCATCGGGAAAATCATATCTTGGGCAACCCCAGCTGTGAAACCTAGATGATCCCCTAAAACAAAGGCCGCAGATACGGCAAAAGCAACGTTAATAATTTTACCGCGCTCATCCATATCTTTTAGCATTTGGAACATTGGGATACTATTTGCAAGTGTCGCAACCATACCAGCCGCTGCAACTTCATTCATACCTAGCAATTTACCCATTTTCATAAGTGGTTTATTGAACACTTTTGTAATAACAAAAACTAAACAGAAAGCTCCTGCTAGAACTAGTGCGATACCACCAACGATTTCGATACCTTCGCCAATTGGTGCAATTCCTGGAATAATAGTTAATCCAGTAAGTTGTTGAATAGCTCCAGCAACTAGCCCAATAGTAGCAACGATTACTACCCCTTTTCCAAAAATCGTGAAGCCTTTAATCATGCCTTCTGGTTTGAACCAAAGGCCTAACATAATAAGGGCAGCTACAAGAATAATTGGTACTAAGTTTTTGAAAATCATGATTGGAGAGAATCCAGCTACAAGTCCACCGATTAAACAACCAATTGGAATCGTAATAATACCAGATAATACGCCAGTTGCTAAATATTTGTGATCTTCTTTTTTTATAATTCCAAGCGCAACTGGAATTGTGAAAACAATAGTAGGTCCCATCATGGATCCTAGAATAGCTCCTGCAAAAAGACCAGCGTCGGGAGTTAGCGCAAGTTCTTGAGCTAGCGCAAAACCACCCATGTCATTCGCAAGTAACGTTGTTGCAAACATTGCCGGGTCAGCCCCAAGCGCCGTATAAATTGGTACAACAATCGGGCTTAAAATTTTTGCTAAAACTGGCGCTAATGTAATGATACCGACCATTGCTAGCGTTAGCGATCCCATTGCCATAATACCTTCTTCAAATTGTGCACCTAAGCCAAATTTGTTGCCGATAATTTTGTCAATAGCTCCTAGAATCATAAAGATTACCATTAAATAAATAATAATTTCATTAATGCTCAAAAGTGTTCCTCCATTCTATAGATAGCGTTTTAAAAGTTCATCAGGAGAAGGAATGACCGTATGATGTATCACCTTTTTTGGTTCGGCGGTTTCGATTAGAATCCGCATCCCTTCTTGAATAGCACTAACTTCCCCTGTAAAAACAGCCACAAATTTCCCACCAATCGAAGCACCGAGCGTCATGCGTTTCAAATGAATAGCCGATTTTTTCAGCGCTTCATTTACTGCATTTAGTCCAGCGCCCAACTGACTGATTTCGATAATTCCTACTGCGTCAACTTCCACTTTAGGGTGTTTATTGTTTAGAAAAGCAAGTAATTCTTCGTGCGCCATATGCAAAATATAAGAAGAAACATGAAATTTGCCAGCTTCTTCTTTTGCATCTTGCATCGCACTAGTAAGTTCACCGGAAGCACCTTGCAAAATAATCAAAAATTTACCAGGACATGTCGGACGAAAAGTAAATAAAGTTACATTGCCTGCTTTCAAGAAAACATCGGCCATTTCGTACCCTTTACTTATACTCCTGAGTTCAAGAATACCTAAGGACTGTTCAGCCATAACGTTCTACCGAGTCGATAATGCCGACGATACATGCGTCCACTGGGATCGTGTTGTCCCCAGTGGATGCTCGTGCTGCGCTACCAGTTGTAACGAGCACAAGATCGCCGTTTCCTGCTCCGGCATTATCAGCTGCCACTATGGAATGTCTTACATCTTCCGTTTCATCGGTACAAATCTCTACTAGTAGTAGTTTTAAACCATTCAGTTTTTCGTCTTTTCTTGTTGCCCATAAACTCCCGGTAACTTTTCCAATTTGCATGCCGCTCTTCCTTCCTAACTTTCTTTAATGCTAATTCGTTTTTCCTGTAAGTAATCTTTTGCAAGTGGTGTTAAGAAACTTCCTTTAGGCAAAATGAATTCGCTTTTGTTCTTAGTAAGTTTTTCAACATCCTGTTCGGTGATGACTTTACTTTCTTTGGTCTCTTTTACCGGACTTTCGATAAATTCGACACCAAATCGGCTCAGTTTCTCCTCATATTCTTGAAAAAGTTGTCTGATACCATATTTAGCGGAACGTTTATAAGCATGCGCTTTGATACCACTCTTCATTATCCAAGTTGGCCGCCCTGCTAAAAGATGATCTGTAATAAATTGTTCTTTTTTATTCATCGGAGCAAACAAACTGATTCGAGCTAATTCAGCGATATCCAATTCTTCCAGTAGTAAAATGTCACAAGCGCGTTCCGAACGATCATAAAGCGAAACTTGATATTCTTTTAGATAACACTGTCTGAGAGTGTGTTCTGAATCTTGTCCCATGATAATCATTTTTTTCTCTGGAAGTTGTAATCGTCTCATGACTTCCTCAGTGACAGCTTTTATGAGTGCGTCTAGTTCCATACTCATTTAGCCTTTGTTTTCTTGATTATTTGACCTCGAATTCCCTTTTTAAAACCACATGCGTTGGCTTCGTCATAATCAATGTGCATATATGTAGCAAAATCAGGGCTAATCCGAACAACAACATCATCAAAAATTAGTGGTCTGTCACCGTTAATTTTCACTTGAACAATTTCACTTTGGGATACTTGTTGTTTTTCTGCATCAGCAGGCGTCATATGAATATGGCGTTTTGCAACAATAAGTCCTTCTGATAATTGAACACTGTTTTTTGCGGATAATAGTAAAATTCCTGGTGTCCCTGCTATGTCTCCACTTTCACGAACCGGTGCTTTAATTCCAAGCGCCGTACCATCTGTGGAGCTTATTTCTACTTGTGTTTTTTTACGAATTGGGCCTAAAATTACAACGTTATGAATAACGCTTTTTGGTCCAACAATGCTAATTCTTTCTTTACAAACATATTGACCTGGTTGAGATAGGTCACGGAAATGAGTAAGTTCATACCCAGGTCCAAATAGTGCATCGACTGTTTCACGATCTAAATGAACGTGGCGGCCGGATGCTTCTACTTCTACGCCAGTTTCAAGTAACGCACGGCGAGTGACTTCTTCAATAAGGCTTGTTATTAACTCATTATTCATGAATAAGCCTCCTTACTTTTTATATTCACCTGTTCTCACGCGGAACATCAGTATCCAGAATAAACTAGACAATCGGTTAAGCGCTTGAATGATGTCTGGTCGCTTAATGGAATAATCGGCTTCCTTAAATGCTAAAAAGGCAGCTAATTCCGTTTCGCGGACCATCGTTCTTATTTTGTTTAATCGAATGACCGCATTCCCCATCGTGTAATCAGGCATAAAATGTGTCATTTGATAGTATTTTTTCGGATTATGACTACGTTCCCGCAGTTCTTTTTCATCCATTCCAAGCAAATGAACTGATTCGATTTGCTCGTTTAAAACTTCCGATCGTACAATATTTCTTACAAAGGTGAGGATTTCTTGTAAATCTTCCGCAAGATCTTTAAACTCAGCTGCAACGGAACATTGGGTTTCCAGAATTTCAGCTTCCAGTGTATCTAATTTTCCGCGGAAAGCGATTTGTGGATGGTCTTTAAACACAAGCAGGTTACCACGCAAATGCGTCATATGTTCAGGCTTCTCATCTAATGCTCCACCATAAATCGTTTGGAATTTTGCTCTAGTAGTTTCTTTTTTCACTGGCTCCACTACTACTTTTGTTTCTGCAATTTCATCAATATAATGAAGGTCAATTTTCTTTTCAGACAAGAAACTCTTAGCTGAAGGTGTGATAATTGTGCCTTTTTTTATATCAAGTTTTTTGGTTGTTTTTAAATCGGTGTGTAAATAGGCTTTTCGTAACTCATCTTCTGTCAAAATAGCCAAAGAACCACATCCTTTTGTCCCATTTACAATTGGTGTTAGTAATGTTGGGAAGCTTTGTATTGCTTAAATCTGGTAAAAAGCGAAAGTTTCGGGCAATTTCCGAGTCTGATGGAACCCTTTTGCCTTACGCTCACGCTTTTTCCTGATTTATGTTAAAAGTTAGTCTTATTCAGCGCTTTTTGGTAGAATTGCGTCTACTTCGCTGTGTGGACGTGGGATTACGTGTACAGATAGTAATTCACCAACGCGTTCTGCTGCTGCTGCGCCTGCATCTGTTGCTGCTTTAACTGCGCCAACATCGCCGCGAACCATAACTGTTACTAGACCGCCACCAACTTGTTCTTTACCCATAAGTGTTACGTTAGCTGCTTTCACCATTGCGTCTGCTGCTTCTACTGCTCCTACTAAACCTTTAGTTTCGATCATACCTAATGCGTTTGCGTTTGCCATTTTAAAATTCCTCCAATTAGTGTTTTATTTTTTATTTTAATTCTGCTAAAACTTTTTCGACTAAACTTTGGATGAGTGCGTCTGCATCAACCGGAAGTTCAGATGTTGCTTGGTTTTCTTCTTTACGAATATCTTCTAACTCTAAAACGCCAGTAGCGATGCGACGAATGTTGAAAAGATTTTCAGGTCCGATATTATCAGATGATGAACTTCCTCCAACTGCCCCACAACCAAGTGTTAAAGCAGGTACAAGATTTGTTGTTGCGCCAATTCCACCAAGTGCTCCTGGTGTATTAACTAAGAGACGGGAAACTGGTTTTTTCAGTGCGAATTCGCGAATGATTTCTTTATCTTCAGAGTGGATGATTAAAGTATGTCCAGCTCCTTCATGATAAAGAATATCCATGCTAAGTTCACAAGCTTCTTGCCAAGTTTCGGCTGTATAGAACGCCAAGATTGGAGCTAATTTTTCTCTTGAATAAGGGATTTTAGCGCCAACTTTTGTTTCTTCAGCGATAAGTACTCTTGCGTCAGCTGGAACAGTTAGACCAGCAAGGTTAGCGATATGTTGCACGCTTTTACCTACGATTGCTGGATTCATCGAACCATTTGGACGTAAGATGAATTTACCAAGTTGAACAGCTTCTGCATCGGATAAGAAGTGTGCTCCTTGTTTTCTAAATTCAGCAATGACAGCTTCTTTATTCACACGTTCCACAACGACAGATTGCTCAGATGCGCAAATTGTTCCGTTATCGAATGTTTTGGAATCAAGAATATGTTTCACTGCGCGAGGAATGTTAGCACTGCGTTCGATAAATGCTGGGCCATTACCTGGACCAACTCCAATTGCTGGAGTACCAGATGAATAAGCCGCTTTTACCATTGCAGATCCACCTGTTGCAAGGATAACTGCTGTATCTTTGTGTTTCATCAGTTGATCTGTTCCTTGGATGGTTGGAACAGTCATACAGCTGATAGCGCCTTTTGGACAACCAGCTTTTTCTGCTGCTTCACTAATGATTCTTACTGTTTCAAGAATTGCTTTTAATGCGTTTGGATGTGGAGAAAATACGATACTATTTCCGGCTTTAATCGAAATAAGTGTTTTGTAAATAACAGTGGATGTAGGGTTTGTAGAAGGAATTAATCCTGCTACTACGCCAAGTGGAACTGCAACCTCCATTACTTTCTTTTCGTTATCTTCTTTTAACATACCAATGGTTTTCATATCTTTGATGTAATTGTAAACATGTTTCGACGCAAAGACGTTTTTGATTACTTTGTCTTGCCAAATTCCGAAACCAGTTTCTTCATGGGCCATTTTCGCAAGTTTTTCGCGAGCACCATAACCGGCATCAGCTATTGCTTTTACAATTGTATCAATTTGTTGTTGGCTCATTGCAGCAAGTTCTTTTTGTGCTTTGTTAGCTGATTCAATGAGGTTACGAACTTCTTGGATTGAGCGTAAATCTTTATCTTCTAGTGCCACTAGTTTTCACTCCTTCCATAAATATCTTTTAGTGCGTGAACAAGTTTATCCTTGTTCGCATATTTAATCTTGCTTTTTGGGATAGGCACATTATTTAATGTGTAAGCAAGTTTCCTTAGATCAATAACTTTCATTGCGCGAAGTTTTTTCTCTGCACTTTTCGTGTTTGTGTTCACTTCTACGACTTGTTGAATAACTTCTTTTGGTTCTTCTTGTTCGACTTCTTTTGGTTGTGTTTTAACTTCTTCTTGAGGAACAAAAAGTGCTTTTGTATCTTCGCTCATTCTTGCGATAACATGGCTTGATACTAAACAACCTAAGTCTTCTGTTGCAGCTTTCCCTGCTTCGATAGCTGCATTTACTGCACCTACATCACCAGTTAATTCAACCGTAGTTAAACCACCACGAATGACTTCACATTGAATCAGTTCGACATTTGCTGCTTTTAAACAAGTATCGGCAGCAACAACAGCACCAAGAAAACCTGTGACTTCAATTAAACCAAGCGCTTCATTTGGCATTTTTTAGCACCACCTTAATATTGAAGTGGATTTTCAGCCACATTTTCTACTGCCATTTTGAACGCATCACAAGCTGCTTTACATGCAGATTGGCTACCAGTCAAAAGTGCTCCGCCGAAGTTTGTTTCGGATGGTGGGCCATAGAAAGCTCCGATTGTTACGTCTGCTGCTTTTAGTGCTGCATCTAACGCATACATAGCTTCAAGTGGAGGGGCGATTAAGTAAGCAATCGCTTCACCTTCTGCAACATTCGCTTCTTTTGAAAGGAATGTACCAGTTCTTGAAACACAATGCGCGAAGTAAGGAACACTATCATCTTCATTTGCACTAACAAAGCTAGCGCCATTTTCGATGAAATCTACTGCTACAGAAAGACCACTTTTTACTTCCGCAGGGCTTGGTCCGGCGATAATACCGATAACTTCACCAGCGAATTTTGTGGATGCATTTCCAGCACCAGCATACATACTTTTCGCATAAACAACATCTACTTCTGCTGCTTTTGTTGCTTCGTCAAGCGCTGTATAAGTTACATCATCACAATCAGATGTAATAATACCAAGGCTTCTTTGATGCGGTTTTAAGTCTAATTGTTTAAATAGACCATTATCTACGTTAGATACAACTTTGACACTTAAAACGGATGCAGGTAATTTATCATTTTTCATGAAGTTTCCTCCTCTAACTAGCTTATTTTAAATCAATACCAGAACATTTTTTCTCAAGCATATTGTGAATTAATTCAGCAATGTATGCTCCTGCTTCAACTGGTGGAGTTCCGCCGCTATGGATGTTAGAAATAACAGTACGACGAGCTTCTGGCATACCAATTGTTGGTTTGTAAGCAATATAGGCACTCATGGATTCAGCAGTGACTAGGCCTGGACGTTCACCTACAAGTAAGCAAACTACGTCAGCGCCAGTGATTTCACCGATTTGGTCCATAGAAGGTACACGACAATGTTTAACGAAAATAATGTTATCAAAATCTAAGTTATACATTTTCAAACCTTGTTTAATGGATGGCAAGATATCTTTGATGTTAGCTTCAATTGCCGCTGAGCTAAGTCCATCACCAACAACGATTTGAAGTTTGGCGTTTTTTGTCGTATTCGCACGAATCACTTCTACCATTTCGTTGTCAAATTCACGACCTAAGTCTGGGCGAGTTAAGTATTCATCTTTATCTTGACATTTAGTGTTCACTGGGATGAAGTTCATTTCTTTTACTAAATCCTCAGAAACGTAAGAGAAAACGGAATCTTGTGCTACGGCATGGTCCGCACGGAAACGAAGAATTGTTTCTGTTTTGTAACGTGGACCAGCACGCCATAAACCAAGTCGAGCCGGTGTCATTTGTTTCATTTTCAAATAACCTTCACGATCAGCTGGTTCTGGTACTAGTAATTGTTTTTTGATATCTACTTCAGTAATATCCGGGATGCTACCTTCTGTTATAACTGTTTCAACTACAGATTTAGTTGGCGCAGCTGCTACTGTATCGGTTGTTTTACCACCGGACATTTCTGTTAAAATGCCTTCAATCATTTGTTTTAATTCTTGTTCGTTCATCGCTTAGTTCCTCCCTTCCTTATTTTAGGAAAATAGATGCATCTCCAGCACGGCTAGTTAATTTACCATTTTCGCTGAATCCCATTTTTTCCATCCACTGATCAAATTCTTTAATTGGTTTTAAGCCAAATAATTCACGTAAAGTGGCTGTTTCGTGGTAACCAGTTGTTTGGTAGTTAAGCATAACGTCATCACCATGAGGAATACCCATGATAAAGTTACATCCTGCTGCAGTTAGAAGTACGGACAAGTTTTCTACGTCGTTTTGGTCGGCTTTCATATGGTTGGTGTAACAAACATCACAACCCATAGAGATACCAGTTAATTTACCCATGAAGTGATCTTCAAGGCCAGCGCGAATTACTTGTTTAGAATCATATAAGTACTCAGGTCCGATAAATCCAACTACTGTATTTACTAGGAATGGATCAAATTTCTTCGCGAATCCATAACAACGAGCTTCCATTGTTACTTGGTCTACGCCGAAATGAGCGTCAGAAGAAAGTTCAGAACCTTGTCCTGTTTCAAAGTACATTACGTTTGGTCCAGTCGCAGCACCACTTTGAAGGGCTAATTGTCTAGCTTCTTCAATCGTTGCTCCGTCAAAACCGAAAGCTGTATTACCTTTTTCAGAACCTGCGATAGATTGGAATACAAGACCAGTTGGAGCGCCGCGACGCATTGCTTCCATTTGAGTCTTCACGTGTGCAAGTACACAAGTTTGTGTTGGCACATCCCATTTGCTGCGGAATTCTTCAAATTTATTAAGTAAACGAACAACGCTATCAGTAGAATCATCTACTGGGTTAAGTCCGATTACCGCATCCCCAATCCCGTAAGTTAATCCTTCCATTAAGGAAGCAAGGATACCATCAGGATCATCGGTTGGATGGTTTGGTTGTAGTCTAGCGGAGAAAGTTCCAGGAAGACCGATTGTTGTATTCGCATGTGCGATTACACGGATTTTTTTCGCGCCATAAATTAAATCTAGATTGGACATTAATTTTGTAACAGCAGCAATAATTTCTGATGTTAGGCCGCGTGCAACACGTTTAATGTCAGCATCTGTTGTTTTATGGTCTAAAATCCATTCCCGTAATTCTTCCACTGTCCAGTTTTTGATGGAATCATGGATACGGTCATTTACTTGGTCTTGAATAATACGCGTTACCTCATCTGTTTCATATGGGACAACCGGATTATTACGTAAATCTCCAAGCGTCATTTTAGAAAGCACCACTTTTGCAGCTACACGTTCTTCTGCAGATTCAGCAGCAACTCCGGCTAAACGGTCGCCTGATTTTTCTTCGTTTGCTTTTGCCAACACATCAGTGATGGATTTGAACTGGTATGTATGGCCGAATAAATTCGTTTTTAAAATCATTCGATAAATCCTCCTCTCAAAATTAAAGCTATTTATGTGGATCAGTTAAAGACTAAGGTTTTAACTACTACTGGTAGCACTTTCCCGTCAGCAACTGGTTTTCCTATATCAATATAATCACCATTATCGACTTTGACACTATCCAAGCAAATTAGTGGATGCCCGGCTGGTAAATGCCCGAAGATGCTTTGTCCGAGGGCTTTTGCCATGTCGTGCCATGTAATGATAATTAAGGGATGACCAAGTGCGATTGGTTCTTTCATTCCTTCGCAAATGGCTTTCGCATATTCTGTTACTTGCTGGAAACTTGGGCTATTTTCGCCTTCAATTGCAAGTGCAATATGTTCCATTTCATTCTCTATTTTGAACCAGCTAAGTTTTTCCTTGATGACTTCTGCCATATTTTCATCTTCTTCTTGTTTGGCAAGTTTCAAAATTGGAATGTTTTTTACTGGGAAAATTTTCTCGGTGTAAGTAATCGTACTACCGCTAATTTCAGCTGTGTGTGAACCGGCTCCGACCACTGTTGCCCGTATGGTTTCGACAGATTCGATATACTTTTTTTCAGTCATTAAACTAGATTCTGCAATCGCTTTTCCTAGCAATAACCCAATATCCCCATATCTAAAAGGATCACTTAGCGCACCCGTTGAGATGCAGTCTGCAACGCCTCCGGAAAAAGAGATACATTCAATCTCCGTTAAGAATTTCAATCCTTTATTCGTAATGATTGTTTCATAAAAATCATTTGGCGCCCCGAGGCCAACACTATTCTTAAGCAGCTCAACCATTTCACCTAAAACGGGTTGCAAGTTTTCTGGTGAAGTTGTTTCACCAAGTTTAACCGGATAACCTCGTTTTTCTATTAAAGCTTGAATTTTTGGAGCAATATAGGTGATTTTTCTTGTTTCACGGTCTACTTTAATTAACCGACCACCAATATCTAAGCAAGCAGTATCAATGAGTTCTCCGCGATCAAACAGCGATAAGTTCGTGGTTCCGCCGCCAATATCCAAATTCACAACAGAGGTATTATTCTCTTTGGCATAGGTATGAGCACCTGCTCCTTTTCCAGCAATGATGCTTTCTAAGTCAGGTCCTGCTGTTGCTACAACAAAATCCCCAGCAAAACCACTCATTGCATCTAATACATTGCTGGCGTTATCTTTACGAGCTGTTTCACCCGTGATAATAACTGCTCCCATGCCAATTTCTTCTTTTTTAATTCCTGCATTGGCATATTCTTTCGTTACAAAATCACGAATCGCCTCCACATCAATCAAATTATCAGCAAGAATCGGTGTGAACAGAATCTCACTTCTAAAAATAATCCGCTTATCTGAAATGACAATACGCGGCACGGTGAAACTTGATGCCATATTTTGAATTTCTAACTCGGATAAAATGAGTTGTGTTGTCGACGTACCAAGGTCAATCCCTACACTTAAAATTGTTTCCGTCAAAACCCTCACTCCTTTCTAGCAAAAAGAAAAAGCTTAAAGACAAATAACAGTATCGTTACTTGGCTTTAAGCTTCATCGCTTTTTCATAGCTACTTCTTTGTAGCATGGATAGAATTGTATTTAAAATCAAACATTGTTTTCGTTCCGTGTTCATTCGATTCAATGGTTACTTTGCCTCGAAGTTTATCTTTAATGTAACTTTTGACAATGGAAAGTCCTAGGCTTTTTTCGGACACTTTACGAACGTTGAACCCATGACCGTTGTCCGTTACTTCTGCGTGAATAATATTTTTCTCTTCTTTTATTTGTAGTAAAATTTCGCCTGATTCATTTGGATGAAATGCGTGATCATAGGAGTTTTGTAAGAGTTCGTTCATGACAAGCGCCAGTGCCACGGTTCGGTCACTGTCCAAATAAATGCGTTTATCAATATCCATTCTTACAGCTACTTTTGGACAATCTGTACAACATCTTTCAATATTGTAGGCGACTGTTTCGATGACCATATAAAGGTTAATGCCGTCTTCCATTTGCTTCGATAAAAGCTCGTGTGTCGCTGCAATGGCAAGGATTCGGCTGACACTTTCATTTAGAATCTTCTGTGCCTCCACACTTGTAGAACGTCTGCCTTGAATTCGCAATAAGGAAACAACAGATTGCAAATTGTTTTTGACACGGTGATGAATTTCACGAATAGCAACGGATTTAGAAACAATTTCTGCTTCTTTCACTTTAATATCCGTGATGTCATGCAAGATGAGAATAAAGCGGCATTCCTGCTCGTCTTCTTCTTTTACAAAAATCTGCTTCATAATAAAGTAATTCCCGGCGATAACCACTTCTTTTTTTAACTGAATCGGTTGTTTTCCAGTTTCAATTTGATACATGATTGCGTCAAACATCATCTGGTCGAGGGATAAATTATCATAATGCATGCCTTGGATGTCTTCCATATAACCAAGTCTTTCGTAATACTGATCCGCAGCGCAATTCTTTTGCTGCAAAATCCCGTTTCGGTCAAAAATCAAAATGGCATCATCTAGTTGATCAGTAATTGAATCCGTTAGTTTACTCATGGCAGACAGCGTGGTAGAAACATCTCGATAAGCCGTTTCTTCATTGTCAATTTCAAAATGAGCTTTAATTTCGGCGCTAATATCATTTTCTAGAATTAGCACGGCAATAACTCGCTGTTTATTACGAATCGGATAAACTTTTTGGCGAATTAATACGTTTTCTTGTGTTTTTGCAAGTAGATCGTTAGAGTTCATACCTGTTTCCAATGTTCTAAGTACACCTGGCTCATTAGACCTTAGGGCTGTTTCTCCGACTACTTTGTTTTTGTAAAGTGATTTGGTTGTTTTTGGTGGTGTATGATGAATAACAAGTGCTTCACTAGTTAGCTTATTGTATACATCAATAAATACATCTACATCTTGATACATGGCTGAAACACTTAACGACTTGGCTGTGTGAATTAATTCTTCAATATCGTGCTCCGATAAATCTGTGTAGCGTAAGCACATTTCTCGAATCGTTTTAGTCATCGCTCATCACAATCGTTTCTGCGATTTCCATCATCGGACAGCGTTTGTCCATGCTCAGATTACGAATCATGTTGTAGGCTTCTTCCTCTGTGATGTTGTTCTCAATCATAAGCACACCTTTAGCTTTTTCAATCACTTTTCGTTCTTCTAATTTTTTGGTGAGCTTTTCTAATTGCTGCTCTAATTTTCTTGTTTCTCGCCCTTTGGCAATACTCATTTCAACAGTCGGAATCAAACTTTTTTCATCAAGTGGCTTTACTAAATAACCTAATGCTCCAAACCCTTTAGCTTTCTCGGTGTTTTTCGGATCACTAAAAGCGGTAAGTAAGATAATTCCGCCAGCAAGGCCTTCTGAAATAATTCGTTTCCCTGCTTTTAAGCCGTCTAAGAGTGGCATTTGAATGTCCATGATAACAAGATCTGGCTGATGGCTTTTGCAAAGTTCGATTGCTTCAAAACCATCTGTCGCTTCCCCTACAACATTGTAGTTCGCTTCTTCTAAGATGTCTCGGATGTCCATTCTTGTAATAGGTTCATCATCGGCTATTACAATTCTTCCATTCATTCCTGTCACGTCCTCTTCTTCTGCTATTGATTGATTCGTCACAATAAAGGACAAAATCATTCTATAGAAGCATTTACTTGAGCGAAAGAGTAAAAGAGCTAGAGAAAAAATTCTCCAAGAAAATAGAAAGAGCCCCTTAAAAATATTGTGCAATATTTTTGAGGGAGCCCCGTTGCTCTGCTATATTTATAATTCCACACGTCTTTGTGCTCGGTTCTATTATAAAGTAGCATGAAAACGATGTCAATAGGTTATTTGATTCCAGTTGTGAAATAAATAACTTTTATGCCAACATTTTTTCGAGAATCGCACTAACATCTGTTTCTGTCGGTATTCTAGGATTGGTTGCAGTACATCCATCATTTAGTGCGCCTTCCGCGATTTGAGCGATATTTTCATTTAAATCAGTGCGGCTAACACCACATTCGGATAAGGTAGTTGGCATATTGAGTTTCTTTTGAAGTTGTTTAATTGCATTAATTAAGCTACGAACACCAAGACGTGTATTCGATGCTGGCATTTTTAGTAATTTGGCAATCGCTGTATAACGTTCTGCTGCTCGGTTATCCGGATTGTTACCAAAATCACTTGTAATTCCAGCATTATAACTAATTACGTGCGGTAAAAGTAATGTATTCATACGACCATGTGGAATTTTAAATTTCGCACCGGCTGTATGCGCAATACCGTGATTTAAGCCAAGAGAAGTAATGTTAAATGCCATTCCTGCAAGACAAGACGCATTATGCATTTTTTCGCGAGCTTCTAAATCATTTCCGTCTTTATAAGCACGCTCTAAGTATGTGAATACTAATTGGATAACTTTTTCCGCCATTGCATCCGAGTAATCATTCGCTTTTGTAGATACATAGGCTTCAAGCGCATGCGTTAACACATCCATACCAGTATCTGCTGTAATTGCTGGTGGAACAGATTTTACTAAGTCTGCATCTAAAATTGCTTCATCTGGCAAAATAGCATCTGTAATTAGTGGGTATTTAATGGCTTTTTCTTTGTTAGTAATAACAGAGAAACTAGTTACTTCGGAGCCAGTTCCACTAGTTGTTGGAATGACAATGAAAGGCATTGCGCGCACCGTACCAAGTTTTTGGCCGAAGAATTTCATCGCTTTCGCCGCATCAATCGCTGATCCGCCACCAATTGCAATCATCAAGTTAGCATCACATTCATTCAAAACTTCAATTCCTGCTACCACGTTTTCAATCGGTGGGTCTGGAATGATTTCGCTAAAAATCGTATATGTATTCGATGGATCAATTTTTTCTGTAATCGCATTAATCATTCCGGAACTAACCATAAATGGATCTGTTACGATAAAGATTTGTTTGTCTTTAAAATCGAGTAAACGATCTGTTGCTCCTTGGCCAATATAAAGATCTGTTTTAAAACTAACTTTTTGCATGAGATTACCTCCTAGTTTTTTTAAAATAAAAAAAGAAGCTTTGAGTAGAGAAATTTCCTCTTCCAACTCAAAGCTTCTTTGCTAAGTAAACAGTACGCCTTTGTACCGTAAAATATTTTATTTGTCCACTTTATTAAAAACCAAACCCGTGGAAATGTCAAATCTTTTTTTGTAAATAGGCAATGAAGATACATTCCTTGTATCACTCTTTTCGTCGTTGAAAAGATCATTGCCCACCATAAAACGAAGCGGTGCACATCTTTGTGCGTATGGTGCTTGATAAAACGTAGCTCGTTCAGCTTCTCGGCACCAAACCATTTACAGTGGGCTTATTTGTTTTAAAAACAAATAAAAAAGCCCCAGTGAGACAACTACACTGGAACCAAGAATTATACATGCTTTGCCTCGAAGCAGTATAACCAGTTAAAACAATTAGATAAAAGACCTGACTTAGAGTGTCTAACTCCTTACAGTGGCGGGACCGTGCTGGACTTTCACCAGACTTCCAGTATCTAACTGTTTGTATGAACGAATTCGTTTATCAAAGTTATTATAGCATAAAATAGACCGCTTGCAAGAAGAATTTGCTTTACGAGATAATTTGAACCCCACCACTGACAAACTCACGGAAATAATATCGACTGTAAAAAGTCGTGACATAGCGCCGTTCTAGCTCAAATAAAATTTCGAGTGGATCCGTTTTTTCGAGTTCATAAAGTATACCGACAACGGTACCACTATGCGAAACATTTAACCCCACTAAATCCAAGTTTTCCGTCACTTCCACAATCTCTCGCCAAAATGGTTTTGGCAAAATAGTTTGGTTGCAGGCTGCACTAACTGATGCGGCTTTACCAAGTAAGTGAATGGATTTTTGCGTGACGGCTTGTTGAAAATAGTCCATTCCTTTTGCTAGTTGTCCTTCGTTTTTCAGTAATTGCGCTTGGTGATTTTCTTGCCGATATGTAGCTGTTTCTAAAATGGTAAGCGGTTCTAACACAACGACGCCAAGCTTTGGCATCCAATTGGAGCTTTGAATGATGTCCCCTCTTAAGTGATCGAACAAAGTTAGTGATTCAAAAATAGTGCTATCCGTTGGTTCTAGTTGTAAACATAGCTTGGCAATTTCAGCTTCTGAGATAGATTTATTCAGCCATTTTGCTGTAGCGCCAATTGTTGCGGCAATATCAGCGGTGGAACTTGCCATGCCTTTCGCGACCGGAATAGTTGACTTCACTTGTAAAGATACTTGCGGGAGGTCTCTTTTAGCCACACCAAAATACTCGCAAGTGGTTTGGAATGCGAGCCATGCTTTTGTATGCCCGGAGTTATTTAGTCCTACTTTATCAGATAAAGTGACTTCGGAATACCAGTTGATTGGGTATGAAATTAGCTTCTCTCCGCCTAAAATCCAGCCTTGCAAAAGTTCGCCACAAGATGCCGGACACCTCGCTTTAATTACCACTAAAAATCACCTCAAGTGCGGTTAAGAGTTGGCGATTATCTTCTCTACTTTTCACTGCCACTCGGTAATAATTCTCCGTGAGACCTCGGTAATTAGCGCAACTTCGGATAAAAATCCCTTTTAAAAGCAATTTTTTTCGTAAATCAAACGGTTTTTCGAGGTGGAAAAATATGTAATTTACACTTGGTCGGTACACGGTAAGCGCTGAAAATTTACTTAAGCCTCGGTATAAAAAGTCTCGTTCCGCATTAATCCAATCGAATGTTTGTCTAATATAGGCTTCATCCTCTAATAGCATTTGCCCTGCTAAGTCAGCAAATGTATTAATCGACCAGGGTTCGCGCATTTGCATGAGTGCTTCGGCTAATAAGTCATTTTTTGTCAGCAAATAACCGAGTCTTAAGCCTGGAATCGCGAAAAACTTCGTAAAGGCGCGAATAATTGCTAAATGCGGAAATTTTTCTAAATAGTTGATCATCGAAATTGTTTCATTTTCTTCTAAAAAGTCCATAAAAGCCTCATCGATAATTAAATATATGTTTCGCTTTTCACATAAATCAGCAATTTTTATCATTTCTTGTTGCGCGATGAGTTGTCCTGTTGGATTATTGGGGTTGCACAAACAAACAGCTTCGATATCCGTATCTTGTTCAAGCATTTCTAGTACGATTTGCGCCGCAGCAAAATTGGTTTCTTTCGTTAACTCAGCATAAACAATTTCGGCATCAAAAAAAGCACGTTCGTATTCCGCAAAAGTAGGCGCAAGTAAGAGTACTTTTTGCGCCTTTGTTACTTTTGCTATTCCGAAAATCAGCTCTGTCGCCCCGTTTCCAGGGATTACATTCGCTAGGTCGAGTTGATGAAACGAGGCAATTCGCGCACGGAGCGCCAAGTAATCTGGTTCTGGATATTCTACCAGTTTGTCCAAATTTGTTGTTATCGTTTGTTTCAAACTAGCTGGGACTCCTAATGGATTAATATTCGCACTGAAATCGAGCACCATTTCTTTCGTTAATCCGTGTTGTTTTGCTAGTTCATTATAGTTGCCACCGTGAGAAGCCGTCGTTATTTTCACATCAAATCGCTCCTTAACTTATCGTTTGTTTTGCATACTTTTCTACATCGCGAGCAATCATTAGTTCTTCATTGGTTGGAATAATGCACACTTTGACCGCTTCATCATCATTGCTAATTATCATATCACCCGCATTATTTTTTGTCACATGGCATGTTACACCAAGATAACTTAGCTGTTCTGTTACCATTTGGCGGATTAATGGCGAATTTTCACCCACACCCGCTGTAAATAATAATGCGTCGCAACCGTTCATTGCGGAGGCATAAGCACCGATGTAGTTGCATATTTGGCCAGTAAACATACGAAGTGTTAATAGCGCGCGTGAATTACCTTCTTTGGCTGCAATTTCGATATCTCTGAAATCACTTGAAATTCCCGATACGCCAAGGACACCTGATTCACTAGACATCATATGCATCACTTCATCCAAGCTATAGCCTAATTCATCCACTAAATACGGGATGATTGTCGCGTCAATTGTACCAGAACGTGTTCCCATCATCAAGCCAGCATTTGGTGTAAAGCCCATGGAAG
Organism: Listeria monocytogenes ATCC 19117; assembly: GCF_000307025.1. GTDB lineage: Bacteria > Bacillota > Bacilli > Lactobacillales > Listeriaceae > Listeria > Listeria monocytogenes_B. Next base: position 1,185,780 of record NC_018584.1, on the reverse strand, counting down.
TATTCACTGATTTCCCAGCTTCAATCGCACAAACACTCGCTCCATTGCCTAAATGACAAGAAATAATTTTTAATTTTTCTAAAGGTTTTTCGAGAACTTCTGCTGCTTTTCCAGCCACATATTTATGACTCGTTCCATGAAAACCGTATTTTCGAATATGATGTTTTTCATAAAGTTCATAAGGAAGCGCATATAAAAAGTTTTCTTCTGGAATCGTTTGATGGAATGCGGTATCAAATACTGCAACAGAAACCGCATTTGGCAGCAATTCACGAAAAGTTTTGATTCCGATGATATTCGCTGGATTATGTAGCGGCGCAAGGTTTGTCACAGCTTCAATCCCTTTCACCACTTCATCTGTTACAACACAGGACGTAACAAAATCTTCTCCGCCATGCGCAACACGATGTCCGACCCCTGTAATTTCGCTCAGATCATTGATTACTTGATGCGCCTTCAGCTGCTCCAGTAAAATCTCGACTGCTTCCCCGTGGTTATTGATTGCTCGTATTTCTTTGATTTTTTCATTTTGAAAGGACATGTTGAAAATGGCGTCTGGTAGACCGATTCTTTCAATTAAGCCCTTAACTAAAACTTCTTCTCCTGGCATCGTAAAAATTTGGAATTTCAGTGAAGAACTCCCTGCGTTTATCGCCATAATTTTGTGCATATAGCTCAGTCCTTTCTCATTTTTAAAGGAGTAAACAAAGCCATTCTTGTTTACTCCATGCTTTTTTATAATAAAATGTTAAATAGTCCAATGGCTAAGAGACCACCAATGATTGGTCCGACAATTGGAATCCAAGCGTAACGCCAGTCTGACCCACTTTTATTTGGTACTGGTAGTAAAAAGTAAGCAAGTCTTGGTCCTAAATCACGAGCTGGGTTAATCGCATAACCTGTCGTTGGTCCAAAACTCATTCCGATGGCAACTACTAGAAAGCCAAGGATTAATGGATTTAAACCATCTGTAAAACTGTTCGCTCCAATCATAAGTAAACCAAAAATGAAAGCAAATGTTGCGATAATTTCACTGATTAAATTGAAAGGTGTATTTCTAATCGCTGGTCCTGTGGAAAAAATACCATGTGTATCAATTTCTGGGGGAGTCGCTTTAAAATGCGGATAGTAGTGTAAAATAACGATGGATGCTCCGACAAATGCTCCGGCGATTTGCGCGATAATATATGGCACCACATCTGCCCAAGGGAATGATCCTCCAACTGCAAGCGCAATAGTTACAGCTGGATTTAAATGCGCCCCGCTATATGCTCCTGCTACATAAATACCGATCATTACCGCAAAGCCCCAACCAAATGTAACTACTACCCAGTTTGCTCCTTGAGATAATGATTTATTTAATGTCAATCCTGCTAAAAGGCCGTTCCCAAACATAATTAAAACCATCGTACCAATAAATTCCGCCAAATATGCTGACATAGTTTATCCTCCTTTTTAATGTAAATTCTAAATTATTTGTTCTAAAATTTCTTTTAGTTCTTGATGTGACGGTGTCGTAGGACTAGTTGGTAAGCAAGCGTCTTTCAGTGCATTCGTTGCAATTTCGTCCATTTTTGCATAGACTTTTTCTTTTGCTACACCGGCGTCTGTCAATGTGCGCGGCATTTGCATATGTTCCATCATCGCTACAATTCTTTCGCGAAGTAAGCGGACAGCTGTTTCGTTCGAGTCTGATCTGGAAGCAATGCCACAAATGCGTGCCATTTCTGCATATTTTTGTTCTGTTTCACGATTTTTAAAGGCGTTAAAACGAATCACTGCATCTAGTAAGATCGCATTGGCTAGCCCGTGTGGTACGTGGAACTGTGCACCAAGTTGATGCGCAATACTGTGATTCAAGCCTAAATTGGCGCAGTTAAAAGCCATTCCAGCCATAGTAGAAGCATTATGCATTTTTTCTCGATTCGCTAAATTACGACCATCATCATAACAGCTCGTTAAGAAACGTAACGTTAATTGCACACTTTTTTCACCAAGAGCATCGGTATAATCGCTTGCATCTTTAGAGACATAAGCTTCAATTGCGTGTGTTAAGACGTCCATCCCTGTGTTCGCTGTAATAGCTGGAGGTACCGTAACAACCAGTTGCGCATCCAAAATAGCCATATCCGGAATTAGTTCATCTAAGAAAAGCGGATATTTAATTTTCGTTGTTGGATCAGTGATAACGGTTGCGGCTGTAACTTCTGAACCCGTACCGCTGGTGGTTGGAATTGCAATAAAAGTACTGATATTGATTTTTTCCAAACGTTTGGCGAAATAGTAGATTCCTTTAGCCGTATCAATCGCTGAACCACCACCAAAAGCAATCATGACTTGCGGTTGGATTTTGCCTGCCTCACTAACCCCTCCAGCTACTTTGGAAATAGGTGGATCAGGTACGACATCGGTAAAAATATGCACATTATTGGATGTATCTAATTGTCCAATTAAACCTTGAAGCCCTTCCCCATCAGCCAAAAAACGGTCACAGATAATCCAGACATTTTTATTTTTAATTTCTTTTAAAACTTGTAAACTATTCGTACCAAAAGCTACTTTTGTTTTAATTTGAAAGCTGTTCATTCAGTTTGCCTCCTCTTAACGAATCGAAAAACCATCTGTTAAAACACAACGGCGACGTCTAGCAAAATGACGCGCTGTAGTGGTTCCTTCTCCGGTAGGCGTTGCAATAGTGAAAGTAGTGCTACCTTCTCCTCTAAAGCCTAATCCCGCAAATGAAGGACCATTTTTGACAAAGATGGATGTTTGCATATCTCGTGCAGCTTTATTTAATCTAGAAATATTTTGTGAATGCATCGTAGCTGTGTGATGCAAGCCTTGCTCTAACTCAATAGCGACATCAAGCGCTTCGTCAAAATTAGGAACTCTTACAACAGGAACAATCGGCATCAATAATTCTACAGTTGCAAAAGGATGTGTTTTTTCTGTTTCCACAATAATTAAACGTGGTGAAAAATCACAAACAATCCCCGCTTCTTTTAAAATTTCTGAAGCACTTTTTCCGACTAGTTTTTTGTTTGTTACGCCTTTATCTGTGACAGCTACTTTTTCTAGTTTTTGAATATCGCTTGGATTGGTCACATGTAGTGCACCATTTTTTTCCATTTGGAACATTAAGAAATCTGCGATGCTATCAACTGCAACAATACTTTTCTCCGCAATACATAGAATATTATGGTCAAAAGATGCGCCGTCTACGATATCAGCAGCTGCTTTTTCGATGTTTGCTGTCTCATCTACAATAGATGGCGGATTCCCGGCACCTGCGCCAATAACTTTTTTACCGGATTGCATGGCTTGAAGAACTACACCAGGGCCACCTGTAATAACAAGGAGCGGTACTTTCGGATGATTCATCATTTCTTGCGCGGCTTGAATAGATGGTTTTTCGACTGTAACAACTAAATTATCAATGCCGCAACTTTCACGGACAATCGTATTCAACTTTTCAATCAACCAAAGAGAAATATTTTTCGCACCTGGATGCGGGCTATAAAATACTGCATTCCCAGCTGCGAGCATGCCGATTGTATTGCAAATCAAGGTTTCCGTTGGGTTCGTGCTTGGTGCAACAGCTCCGATTACGCCATATGGAGAAAGTTCGTAAAGCGTCATGCCATTATCACCAGTAGCAACTTCTGTATACAAATCTTCCACACCTGGCGTTTTTTCAATCGCTAACGTGTTTTTCAAAATTTTATCTGCTACATTTCCCATACCTGTTTCAGCAACTGCTCGCGCTGCAATGGATTCAATTTCTGGATAAAGTGCTTCGCGAATTGCTTTCACAACGTTGCGGCGTTCTTCTAATGATTTTTCTTTATAGTTATTTTGTGCTATAACTGCTGCTTGAACGGCCTCGTCAACTGTATCAAAAACCCCACTTTTCGCGCCTTTGACCGTTGTTTTTACTGGTGCATCTTTTTGTTCTGCTAATTTTTCTAAAAGAACTTTTTTTACCAGTTGTTCGAGTTCTAATGATTCCATACAGAATTACCCCTTCTCTATCATTGATAATGCTTTTTTCGCAATGTGGATATCCTCTTCCACTGATCCGCCGCTAATCCCCATTCCACCAATAATAGCTCCATCTTTTCCGTAGATAGGAACACCACCGCCAAAGGTTACAATATCACCATTTGTCAGTGTTTCTAATTGATAAAGTGGGGCTCCTGGCTGAACTGCTTCTGTTAATTTTTCCGTGCTTGTTTTCATCGCTACGGCGGAATAGGCTTTTTTCGTTGCCAGTTCTGCACTTACTAAAAGAGCGTGCTCCATCCGGTAATTAAATCTGACATTACCGTGCGCATCGACAATAGCAAGTGTGACTGGAACGCCAATTTCTTCTGAAACGATGCAAACTTGGTGCATTAATTTTTCACAAAAGGAAAAAGATAAATCGCTTGTAAATGACTTTTCTTGGCCCGTTTGCTCTAAGTATTTGGCAACAATGAGCTTGGTTGCCTTATCGAGCATTTGTCTGAAATCTTCTTCTCTAGCAAGAATATACAAGAAATCCGATAAGCGATTTACAAATTTTAATAACTCTTTTCGGATAGCTGTTTGTTCTGACAAACGAACTAATAATCGCTCACCACGCCTAGCAACAGTCCTTGCGCTATGAAGAAATGCTCCTGCTGTGCTTGATCCAGGAAGAACAAAACTATCGACTTTTGGCAATTTTGCAGTGTAATCATCAATGACTTTTTCAAGTTGATTGATGTCGTTTTCTGTAATAATAATTTTGCTAGCGAGGGATGCTTCGTGCTCTGTTGCAAGTTCTGCGCAAACGTAAAACAACTGCCGCTCCACGTTTCTAAGCAAAGTCTTATTCTCAGCTGAAGTCACGAATTTTTCTGCTACACTAATTTCTGCATTTAGCTCATCAAACGAGCCATACGTTTCGACACGGTCATCATATTTTTTCACACGATTCCCATCAAATAATGCAGTCGTTCCCTTATCGCCGGTTTTGGTATAAATACTCACGAGTTATTCACTCCTTACTTATCAAAACTATCGACAATTGCAATAATTGCCGAATCAATCGCACTATTTGGTTCCGCAAAAACACTTCTAGCTGCATTGCCACGAGCAACAAGCACATACTCCCCAATTCCTGCCCCAACAGAGTCACACGCTACTTCTTCTGAGCGCACATGCTCTCCATTTGCATCAACCGGTTGTACAATCATCAATTTTTTACCAGTAAGTGAGTCTTCTTTTTTTGTGGAAACTACACTTCCTGTTATTTTTGCCATAAACATAACGTCACTGCCTTTCCCGCACTGCAATATTATTTTTTGTTAAATATTCATTTGCAAGCGGTGTAATAAGCTGCTTTTTATATTTGCAAAGTGTACTTCCGCTTGGGATTACCGCGCTATCACCGTAACAAATCACTTGACCATTTGAATGAAAGAGTCTCTCACCTTTATTTGTAAAAACTGGGAACTCTAGCTGACTAAGCATTGTATAATCAAGCCAAGGTTCACCATTATCATATAGTTCAAGCTCAATGGTTACTCCATAATCTGTAGCTTTTTCGAACCAAGCAGTTAATGATTCTGCTCGGTTTCCACTGAGAATTCGCTCAAGAAAATGTTTGTTTACTTGTGTTAATCGAATCGTTCCACTTTCTATAAAAATCGCAACTGGATCGCGTGGAAGTTTGCTGATAGCGATAGAAGTTTTATTTGTCGCACGAAGCTTCAAGCGCTGGACAATGATTTTCACTAATTTTTCTATCATAGATTCTCGCTCCCTGAACTCATAGCAATACCAAGTGGCGTGACATACTGTGGATAATTCGGTTGAAAAACAGGCGTCTTCAAATAGCTTTCAAACGTATCTTTGAACTGGCTATATGCGGAAGCACCGCCAACAATGTAAAGTGGCTCTGAGGGAGATTTCTCGAGATGAACACGGGTAATTTCTGCCATTTTTTCCACTACTGGACGCATCACAGAAAAATGCTCACTAGAATCTTTTTGCTCGCGTTTATTCTGCTCGGCTTTTTCTACTGGAACACCGTAATATCCCGCAAGAACAAGCGTCATATGCGTTCCCCCAGTTGGTTCATCTGCGGTATAAATTACTTCACCATTTTCAAAAACGCTGATTCCAGTTGTCCCGCCACCAACATCTACAACTGCGCCATCTTGTAATCCTAGAACTGCTGCCGCTGCGGTCGGTTCATCAATGGTGTACAGTGCTTCCATTCCGGCGCTCTCAATAACATTGGCGACCACCTTTTTATTGTTTCCTACTGTACCTGGCGGGATGGCTCCAGAAGCATGTGTTAAAGTTATACCTAAACATTTTTCTGCGCGTTCTTTCAGTCGTGTCACAACCTCTACAGACTCGCGGTAATTGACAACGAGACCATCGCGAACAGCATCTGCGAATTCAAACGCTCCAAAAAGTGGCACATCATGTTCATCTAGAACAACAAACACGATGGAGGAAGTACCTAAATCGACGCCAACTTTCACTTTCTGATCAGCAGAAACTTTTTGTTTAATATCTTTATTCATTAGCGCTGCAAGCTGTTCCATTCGTTCATTTGCTGTTTGTAGAATATCCATTTCAGCACCTCCTTATCTCGTCACGACTTGATTATTTTTGCAAAGCACGTACCAGCAATATCTGCTGCATTTGCTTCATCCGTATCAATATGCATTTCTGGTATAAATTGATTGTTTACTCGAATCGTACAATGATTTAAAACAAGACTTCGCATTTCTGAACCTACTAGAACGGATACTTCATCGCCTTGTTTCACACCATATTCATGCGCCACACTTTCTGGTAAATGGATGTGGCGTTTCGCGACAATCGCTCCTTTTGGTAAGCAGATTTCGCTATGTTTCGAAACGAGTTTGATCCCAGGTGTCCCGTCAATATCTCCGGAAACGCGGATTGGAATCTTCATACCAAGCATTCTTGCATCCGTTTTAGAAAGCTCTACTTGCGAAAACTTCCGAAGTGGTCCTAAAATGCGGACACGATGCAGTTCCCCTTTTTCTGAAACAACAGTAAGGGTTTGTTCAGCGGCGAATTCACCTGGTTGTTTGAGCCATTTTTTCACTTGAATAGGTTCGTTTGGAAAAAGTTGGTTATAGTCATTTTCTGTTAGATGGATGTGGCGGTTAGAGACTCCAATAGGAATCTCTGTTTCCACACCACTAAGTTTATCTGTTACTATTTGCTTGATTATTGCTTTTAATTCTTCTCTTTCCACGACTTATAGACCTTTTGGTAGCAACGTTTCTACATCATTGTGTGGACGTGGGATAACGTGGATAGATTGTACTTCGCCAACGTTACGAGCTGCTGCTGCGCCTGCATCGGTTGCTGCTTTTACTGCACCAACATCACCGCGAACCATAACAGTTACAAGACCTGAACCGATTTTTTCATACCCTACTAGTGATACATTTGCTGCTTTTACCATTGCGTCAGCTGCTTCAATTGCGCCAACAAGACCTTTAGTTTCAATCATTCCAAGTGCATTATTCATTATTATTTCCTCCTCAAATTGGGTTTACTTCTCTTCTTCAAAATGGATACAATCTTGTCTTGGATCCCCTTTTACTCGTGGGCAAAGCGGGTCATGACATAGATTGCAAGTCGCTTCTGCCGGGACTTCGGTTTCTTCCACTTTTTCTGTTTCAACCATTACTTCCGGCTGTTCTGGCTCTATTTCTTCTTTTGGCCAAAATACTGTAAAAATCTCTTCCCCTGGTCGAGGAATGACTTTTTTCGCAATAAAACTGTCTGAGGCTATTGCGGTTTGTTCGCCTGCTTCAAGCGCCGCATTCACAGCAGCAACATCACCTTCCACTTTCACGGTAATCCAGCCAAAACCTTTTGCTTTTTCCGTGTCTACAAGTTGGATATTAGCTACTTTTGCCATTGTATCTGCTACGGTTATCGCTGAAGCAAGTCCTTTAATTTCAATCATTCCAATTGCTTGATGCATTCCTTCACCTCCTTATTTAAAAGGTACACCCTTGACAAGTCGCGCCGCATTCATTCCCATATTTCGCTGGTTTTCTAGTGTGGTTGCGCAAAAACGATACGCTGAAAATAGTGGTTTATCTGGGGGTAAATTACGATAATGAATCACTAAATGATCATTTTTCAGCGTAACCCCTACTAGAAGCGGAGAACTCGCAGATGCTCGAAATGCTGCTTGCACTTCGTCTTTCAAAGACATAATTTCTAATTCACATGGAATGCCTTCTTCTTCTATTCCAAATAAAACTTGTTTAATACTGTCTGGATTCGCGTCTACATCTGCATGAAAATAAATTGCTGGCTTACTAACAACTGGAATCATGCCTTAGCACCTCCAGCTAGAATTAAGCCTGTTGCAACTGCATTTCTAGGGCCTTCTTTACCACGAATATTCCCACGGCCAGCAACGAGTGAATAATGAGAAAGTGCATCGGTAATTAATTGTGGAATCTCAAAATCAAGGGCTGATCCTCCAACAATTACGACAAATGGAATATCTCGAATATTCCCAGTTGGGCTGACATATTTTAAAGCGCGGATGGTATTCGTTACAAAGACACGCTCCTTAGCTGAACGGCGAATTAACTTGATTTTTTCAATTGATACATCCCCAGGTATTGGCACAAAGCCATCTGGTTTTACAATCACCACTTTGGCAAAAACTGTTGGAGAAAGCGGCGTATCAAAAAATTGCACTGTGCCATCTTCATGCCGAATGTGGAAAATACTTTCAACTTTAGCAAGCGGATATTTTTTAATATCTTCGGCTAAATAACGGTCTTCAAGGCCAATTTCTGACTGGATAATCATCGTTACCATATCGCCAGCGCCGGCTAAATGAGTTGCGATAATTTCTCCTTTTCCGTTGATAATCGAGGCATCTGTGGATCCAGCACCTAAATCTAAAATGGCAAGTGGAGTATTAGTTCCCGGTGTAGTAAGCGCTCCGAGAATGGCAGCCTCTGCTTCTGCACCACCAATTTTGACGCTTACTTGCAGTTCTTGTTCGATTTCTGAGGCGATGGCTGCCATTTGCAAGTGATCACTTTTTACCATGGAGGCAATACCAACCGCTTGTTCCATGGAAAACTCACCTGCAAGCCCACCTTGAACGTCTACTGGAACAAATGTATCCACAGCTAGCAAATCTTGAATAAAAATATCAGCTGGTAATTTATCTGTTAGCCCAGCCATCGTTTGGCGCACTTTTTCTAGCATGCCACCGATATTTGTTCCTGGTTCTCCGCTAGCATTGTCGAGTTTTGGAAGTGACATAATGGCTTGCATGATTTTCTCAGAACCTTCTGCGACATTGACACGCTGCGTTCTGGATCCTGATTGAAGTTCGATATGCCCCGCTGGTATTGTTCGAGCTTTGACATCACCTTCTGGCGTTTTAATCACCACCGCCGAACGATTGCCAATTAAAGCTCGTGCCACAGGAATGATATTTTTCGTTTCATCTGAATTCAAATGAAATACTGTCGCAATACCATATGGGTTAGAAATGGTTTCAATGACTTTTCCGGGAGCTGCAACTTCGACAGCTGCTAACATATCGACCGGCACTTTATCAATAAAACCAACTTCATCGACAATCGGAATCTTATGGTTTAGTCGGTTATGCACGAGAACCCCATCATCTGCTTGAAGAATTGCAGCTGTGATTTGATAGCCATTTTCGACGTAAGTATTAATTTGCTTTGCTGCATCTTCAAAATCGACTGTTTTCGGGATAATCACAATGTAGTCCTCATCTTTTGATTTAGATGTAACGTCATCCAACAGCACCGTCACACCTGAACCCATACCAAGTCCCCCTGGTGTTTTAGGATTGTGACCAATCATTGTAGACTCAGTAATGATTGTTTCTGTAATAGTTTCCATTGCCACATCGCCAATCACTGGTGTCGCTTCATTGATACGGATTTCGGCTAAGTTCTCGGTTGTCGCATTTACTTTCTCTAAAGCAAGTCGCAACGCTTTAAAAATCCCGTGAAGATTTTGTTTTGTTCCTTTGATACCGGTTGTGTCCGTAATAGCACTAGCAACAAACGCTACTTCCTTCGAATAGTTTGCCATCGCAAGTGCCACTTCCGTTGTAGAATTCCCGATATCAATCCCTGCAATATACTTCATTCATTTCACCGCATTTCCTACATAATCGCGAGCAAAAGGAGAATTTTAATTATCGCCTTTTAATTTCTTACGCTCTTGATAAAGCTGTGCTGCTTCACGAACATAATTAGAACAGATAGTTGCATGATAAACACTCTCTAATTCATCCGCAATTGCAAGTAATTCTTCTCTTGAGGAACGATACGGACGCATTGCATTATAAATTTCTAAAATGCGTTCATCTGGAACGATCGTTAGCTCTGCTGCACGTTCGAAATTATTCGCGAGTGTTGCACGTCCGGCATCTCTTGCTACTTGTGCTTGCATTTTAAGCGTTTCCGCTGTTACACGAACATCTTCCGGTTTGATTGTGCCATCTAGAACACTTTTCAACGTAATGTCGTCTAATGATTTTGATGTCGATGTTTTTACAAGTTCTGGACGTTTTGTTCCGAGTGGATAATCTCGTACTGTCAGTGTATCTCCGCTCACTTTTTGAGAAGTTGTTGTGGAGACTGCGCCACTATTTACTTCTTGTAAAATATTTCTAACCATATTTTCTAGTGCTTCTTGATTCATCATTTTCACCTCACTATTAGTTTACTTGTAATTCGACTGCGTTTTTCCCTTGAACAACATGTTTTGTTTCTTTGATATGAAGTAAAGCTGCTTTGGCTTGGAATTTCGGACGAGCCATTTGATCATTGACCATTGGCACTGGATTTGGTGATTCACCTTTGGCATATTTCGCCGCGTTTTTACCAATTGCTCGGTATGTTTCTAGCGTAATTAATGGCGCTTGCGGGAATAGCTCTAAGTTAGAAAGTGGTTGTAAATCTTTTTGGTGGATTAATGCTGTACCGCGCGACTGAATGCCGATACAAATGCCAGAACCACTTAATTTGTCGCCTTCTACTGCAACGAAAGCTACGTCAGAAGAACGGAATACACGAACCACACGTGCTTTTAACCCTTCTTCTTCAATACCTGCAATCACTTCTCGTAAAATTTGTTTATGTGGAACACCGACAATATTTTTTGTTTGATATTTACCAAAAGCTGGCGCGACCGCAATAACAACTTCATCTTTTTGTCTACCCGGCTCCGCGTCCCCAACTTCTGTTAAAAAGCTTTCATCCGAAACTGCAACACTTGGCTGTTCTTTTTGGAAAGAAACTTTATCTTCTTTTAGCTGTAATTCATCTAGTACTTCCGAGATAATTCCGCGGAGTACCTTTTCGTTAATTTCAACCATGTCTCTTAATCCTCCTTTATAAAAAATGGGAAGTAGCTTATTCTAATTCGTTTGCATCAACTGCAACAGCGATATCTTTTAATTTTTCCCAGCGTTCGCCCTCTAAGCGATAACCAGTTCCAGGACCTGCATAATCATTTAAGTCATTGACGGAACTAATGACATTCCAGTCTTTATCAATGATGGCAGATGTATGAAGGAAGTCCCCAGATACACGTTGTTTCAACATATTTAGTACACTTTCAGCAACATCATCGAATCCGCCAGCAGATAACGCTTTAACAACATCCAGACCAGTAACACCACGGTCCATCATTTCAGCAGCTGCTTTAATATCTTCTACCATGTTACGTTCTGGCATATCTTTACTTCCACGTGCATACGTTGCTGCTTCTACTTCCGCATCGGTTACTTCTGGAAGACCTAATTTATCAAAGACAGCTTGAATTACACGTGCCGCTTTATTTCTAACTGCAACGACTTCTTCTTCGGTAACTGGCGTTAAACCACCGTCTACTTTTAAATCACGTTGCAAAATATTGTAATCATCAAAGTCATCTGCATCAAAATTGGAACCAGCAAACATATTGTCATAGTTAGGTGTTGCACTGTAACCAGAGGAAATATAATCTGTTCCTGGTAAAAATTGCATCAATAAACGAGCTGTACGACGAATATCCGAGTGCGAGAATGTTTGGTCGTTACCAGAAGCTACTTCTAGATCTAACATTACGGCAATTAAATTCTCTGCAAGAACCGCTCTAATACCACTTGGTACGGCTCCCGGAATTCCGATACAACTAATCGAACCATTTTGTAACCCTTGAACACCAGCCGCTTTCGTAATGAAAATACAGCGAGATTCAAGATAAAGCATCGATTTACCTTCTGCGTAACCCATTTGAACTTCAGAACCAGTTCCGGATGTGAAGCGCATTTTCAAACCGCGAGACGCGTAAGCACTTGCCAAAATACCTTTGGACCAAGGTGTATCGTCTCCGTCTGTAAATACAGGTTCTGTACCATAAACAGAAATCGTTTCTGCATAACAAGTTAAACCACGCATACCGAGTTCTAATTCTGTTGCTTCTTCGAGAGAACATTGCGTTAATACGCCACCACGGCCAGTTTGCGAACCTACTAATAAGCTAAGCGCGTTAAAAGGTGCATAACGAACTACCGCAACGGTTGTTTCTTGCTCGTCAAAACCACGAATTGCTGCTTCTGCCGCATCTGCAGCAATTTGAACAGGATTATCACGCAAGTTTGTTACGTGGGCCTGAGTTGTTGGTGTTCTGCGAGAGCGCATTTTTTGCATCGACATCATCATTTCGACAACGTTCATTTGTGAAACTACTTCTACTATTTTTGCCGGTGTCATAGCTGTTGTAAGTAAAACGATTTTTTCCCGTGGCACATTTGGGTCGCAAAGCATATTTGCGAGCTTCACAGAATCCATTTGCATAACTTCTTCCGCACGAGATAAATCGACGCCATATTTAGCGATGAAATGGTCAATTAAGTCAAAGTCAGCGAGTTTTTTGCTGTCCATTTCGACTACTTTTCCATTTTCTATTTTAATGCTTGGTTTCGGATCATTCGGGCTTTCCATTGCGATTAGGCCTTCTTCAATCCATTCTTTTACAAAACCATCTTGATTGACCGGGCGTTTTGCTAATTCTTCAAAGCGTTTTGATTTCATCAGTCGTTACCCTCCGTTCTAAATGTAGGATGGACGATCATTTTTCGGTTCATCCCCTAAAGCTCCAAGTAATTTTTTACCAATTTCACGTGCTGAAATAACAGCTTGACGGACTGCACCAGAATCTCCAGAAATACAAAGAATCACTTCATTGGAGAAACTTGTTCCATCTGCTGGCGAGGAATATGCAACGACATCTACGTTAGCGGATTTCACTGCAGTATCTGCCATAACAACGCCAATCCCAGCCGGTGCACCAACCATAAGACCGAATGCTTTTCCTACAGGTGCGCCGAATGCTGTATTAAGTGCATGACTTGCTCGCGCTGTATATTGAAGTTCGATGTGTCCAGCTTCGTTGCCGTAAACATCTCCGAAAGTTTTATCTAATTCATTCAGTGCAACTTCTACTGCACGTTTGACATCAGAAACATCATCACCACCAAAGATAATTAAAGAACCGTGACCCGCACCGCCTTTTGTATCACGTGGTAATTCGATTTTTACTACTTCTGTATTTGTTGCTTTTACAGCTTCATCTGCTGCCATAATATGTGGGCCTGCACCAGTACGGGCTCCTAAAATACCTATAGAACGGTAAGACTTTTCAAGCTTCATTGCTTCTAAAAGTTGTCCGTCTACATTCGCAATCACTAGGCCGATTGTATCTCCTATTGCTGTTCCTACAAATTCTGTTAATTGAACTGCTTTTTCACTCATTTGACGTGATCCTCCATCCTCTACTAGTTTTTCCGGGGCATCATTAACCGTTTCCATTACCTGTTTTAGAATTTCGTCAATTAGTTTATTTTGCTCACTCATCTGACTTCACCCTCACTGGTAAAATTTCTTCCACATCAGTATGCGGACGAGGAATAACATGTGTACTCATCACGGTACCTACATTTCTTGCTGCTGCCGCTCCTGCTTCTGTCGCTGCTTTCACCGCACCAACATCGCCACGAACCATGACAGTAACCAGTCCAGACCCGATTTTTTCGTACCCTGTTAATGTTACATTAGCTGATTTAACCATGGCGTCAGCGGCTTCAATGGCGCCGACTAGCCCTTTAGTTTCAACTAAGCCTAGTGCTTCTTGCATGGGTGTACCTCCTTCTCAAAATAAGTATTTTACTCTCTCAGTATAGGCAATCCGGAATATAAATAGTTGCCGCTTCCAAATAGAAAAAAAGAAGACGCCAATCGTGTTTTAACACAATTTTGCGCCTCCAAAAAAAATAACGACAAAAAGCCATCCAATAATGCATGGTTTGGGCTTTCTCTTATGAAATTACTCTTAGCAATATATTGTTATCTTCATGGCAAGAAAATGTAAGCGCATTATAAATATGCTATACTAAGAACGACAGAAACACGCCAAGTCTCGCCGAAAGGGGAATAGCTATGTTACTACAGTCCAAAAGCAACGAAATGCTCATTGAAAAAGTAATGGATGAGTTCTCAGCCGCAACCAGTTTAGCCTCCGTTGTTGTAGATATACACGGTACCGAAGTTTCTAGATTATGTAACTTTACTCCTTTTTGCCAACTTATTCGCTCCAATCCCAAATATCGCTCCCTTTGCCAAAAATGTGATATGTTTGGTGGACTGGAAGCCTCCAAAACCGGAAAGCCTTTAATTTATCGATGTCACGCCGGGTTAACAGATTTCTCAGTTCCCATCGTCGTCGAAAACCAACTTAGCGGATTTTTACTTAGTGGCCAGGTTATTTGTGAAGAAAGTAGCGAAGTTGGTAATATTCAAGCAGAAGAAACCGATTGGAAAAATGATAAAGAGCTCATCTCCGCATTTCGCTCTGTCCCTGTTTTCAGCTCCAAGAAAATTAATTCTTCTGCCGAAATGCTCACGATTATCTCCCAGTATTACTTGAAATCCGAAATGGAAAAAAGCCGGGAAGAGCAAAAGCAAAAAATTGTTTTTCATCATGCAAAAATAGCGCATCATGAAGAAAATAAAGAAATTCGGAAAGCACTTAAGTATATCGAGAAAAATCTCAACCGACCGATTACACTTGATGAAGTGGCAAGTCATGTGTACCTTAGCTCTTATTATTTTAGTAAGTTATTCAAAAAAGAAATGAATGTGAATTTCATCAATTATGTGAACCAAAAGAAAATGTCACTTGCCAAAGAAATGTTGAAAAATCCACGTTTGTCCATTGATAATATCGCACGGAACCTAGGCTTCACACAAACAAGCTATTTCTGTAAAGTCTTCCGGAAAGAGTTTGAAGTTACGCCAAAAGGCTACCGCGAAACATTAAAATAAGTTTTATCTAAAAGTCATGTTCTCTTCCCTTTAGGAATATGACTTTTTTGTTGCCTGAAAAACAAAAAAACTTTCATCCGTCATCGAATGAGAGTTTATGCACAGCAAATAAGCTATACGACCCGCATACGCTTTTTAGGACCCCGAAAAAGAGTTGCTTCCGGCTTATTTGGCGAGTATCCTGACTTGGCTTCATCCAACAATCGAACCTTCCCATACGCTAAAAACGTACAGTGGCTATCTCGATTCTTGTCCACCTTACAGTTGCGGGGGCAGTTTCGGCATCGCACCGAATTCCTCTTTCAGAAATGTACATACATTCCACCAACATAAGACCTATTTAACTACCTACATCTTACCACAAAGTATTTATAAAAAAAGCGTTTTCATCTGAAACAACAAAAATCTACTATTGATTAGAAATAAGAAAATGTTGAGATTTGTTGTCCCAGAGCGAATAACATCCTTGCTTAAAATCGATATCCCAATATTGTGCTATAGTTTGTTTTTGTAAAAAAAGCGCAATGACTCGTAAAACACCGAGATGACCCACGAGCAACACCGTATCAAGTTGCTGCCATTTTTCCATTTCTTCTTCTAATATCGCAACTACTCGCTCATAAAATATCGGAAAACTTTCCCCATTTGGAAATAGTGCCGTTTGCCAGTTATTACAGTATTCATTCCACGCCTTTGGAAACTTAGTGCTAATTTCCTGATATGTATAACCTTCAAAGTCACCGAAATTCATTTCATTCAAAGCCGGAAACCGAAGCGTCTTTGCGTTACTTAAAATATTTGCCGACTGCTTCACGCGCATAAGATCACTCGTAACAACTAAATCGATCGAGTAATTCTCCAGCTTTTCGCGGAGTTGCTCCATTTGTCGAATACCATTTTCATTTAACGCGACATCTAACTGACCACAATATTTTTTCGCTACATTCCAGTCCGTTTCTCCGTGTCGCACAAAAATAAGTTGCACTTAAATCAACCCCCAAAGCAGCACTAAACAAAATAAACAAATAAGTTGTCCCATTTGTCCACCCGCACCAAGCGTATCCCCATTCATACCACCAATCCGTTTATAAACAAATGCCCGGTAAATAATCGTAAACAGAATCACGCCAGCATAAGCAATAACGCCAATATATGAGAAAAACAGCCCTAACGCAACTAATACGATCACCTGCGCAATCACAACCGGCCACCAAGGAACTCCTAGAAAAATCGAACCTAGTCCTTCTTTCGATCCCGCATAGGTCATTTTTGCAAAAAGCAACATTGTCACTCCTTTAGCAACAATCGGTAAAACGAAAAATAACCAACCAATTTGTTGCGTATCTGGAACAGATAGGAATAAAGAGCCATAAAAAAGAAAATAAAAGCAAATCGCAATCACGCCATTCGCGCCTACACGACTATCTTTCATAATTTCCAGCATACGCTCTCTTTTCCGAGAAGAAAAAAGTCCATCCGCCGTATCCGCCAGTGCATCAACATGAAAACCGCCAGTAATGATAATTTCTGCAAAAAGCCCCGCAATAATCGCAACTGGTAAGGGCATCAAAAGCGCCACCAAAGTAAAAATGAGCCAATTCCAAGCGCCAATAATCACCCCGACAAACGGCAGCAAAGCACTCCCTTTTTTCAAGTTGATTTCATCCATATTTATTTGGACAGGTAACGGAATTCGCGTAAAGAATTGAATTAATAAAATCAATGTTTTCATATTACTTCCACCTTTTCGGAATGCCACTCACGACAAAATAGACTTCTTCTACTTCCGTTGCAATTTGCTGATTAATACGACCAATAATGTCTCGAAAGACGCGTGTTAACTTGTTTTCAGGTACAACCCCTAATCCGATTTCGTTCGTAACAAAAATAAATTTGGCTGAGGATTGCTCTCCTGCTTTTAAAATTGCGCGAACTTCCGATTGAATTCCCGCTTCTACTTCATCAGCAATCTCATTTGTCAACTCGCGCTCACCAAGCAACGAAAAAAACAAATTAGTTACTAACATCGTTACGCAATCAAGCATTATTACATCATATTTATTTCCATTTCGCTCCAAATAAGCAGCAATCCCTTTAAATGCTTCAAAAGTATCCCAGTGTTCTGGACGCGTTGCTTGATGTTTTTTTATCCTAGCTTGAAACTCTGTATCATTTTGAAATGCAATTCCGGTCGCCACATATAAAACACGATTATATTTGGTAGCTTCTTTTTCAGCAAAACTACTTTTACCACTTCTAGCGCCACCAGTTACAAGCATCATCTCACTCATGGTAATTCCTCAACTCTCCTAAACATTTAGCCGCTGGAAAGTTCTGCTCAAATGCTTTTACTTCACTTGCTTTAACTGCTACTAAAATAACAGAAGCAGGCCCCGCAGTTTTATTCATGGTCGCTTCATTAAAAACGTCACTGGCTTTGAAAGTACAATCATTAAGCCGTGCTAAAGTATTTGCCTCATAAGCCATTCCTTTCGACCCAACCGGCACAACTTCAAGCACATCGCTATGCTCCACCAATTTTTTCACTAAATGATAATCTGGCATCTCCGCCATCCTCTGCAAAACTTCTGCTCCAACAATCGGTTCGCCAAATGCAAATAAGACCGCAGCTTCGTGCACATTTATAAGCTTAAGTGCAGCTTTAGTCGCAAAACCAGTTACAAGAACGCCTACACTAGTTTGTGTTACGTTCATATTTTCTTCAGTACTTCCATTTAATTCAATATGACCTAAATCAGCCTTAATAAGTTCGTCTTTTAGCCCTGCGATAACACGTTTACCGGTCGGCTCCATTTCCGCTCCGATAACATCACTCACAGCCACTACTACAGCACCTGAAGCAAGCATTTCTAGTAGAGCGACTCTCAAGGTCAAACGAGCTGTGACTTCCGGCGCGACTCTTAAACCATCATGCACTTTCTCACCAAACCCAGCGCTAATATCACAGCTCGTCAAAACACAGCCACCAGGCACATCAATTACAGATAAATCCCTCACTTGAGGCATAAAATAACCCCCACTTAGTTAAAATTAATCTTCCAAATATGCCCGAAGCTCTTCTATTCCAGTTTCCTCTAACGAAGAAATATAAAAAATATGCTTCGCGCCAGCCATGCGTAATTCCCGCTCTGCTCGCTCGATGTCTTTTTCTGATTCCGCTAAATCCACTTTTGTAACAATCCCAATAACCGGTTTAGCAAAAATACTGGCAAACATCGGTGAAAACGTCTGCTTCTTCTCCGTTACACTCTGTAAAATTGCGATTACAGATGCATCAGCCGCAGTCACAGTGAGCGCGCTGTAGAGTTGTCTATGCTGTACAAATTCACCTGGCGTATCAATCATTTCTTGAAAATACTCCACAGCTTGTGTTTTTTTATATAAAATATCATATCCATGTAATTTCTGGCACAGCGTTGTTTTACCACAACCAACTGAACCCATTACCATCATTTTCTTCAAGTGACTCAGCTCCTAGTGATTTTTGGAATAGAAAAGTCCAAAATCTCATGTAATGAATAAACGACTTGTTGTAAAGCTGATTCAACAGAAGAAACATCACCTGTAAGTACAACGGACCCACTAAAACGATCAATAAAGCCAATTCGTACGTCACCTGATTTAGTTGCAATGTCACTCGCAATAATGGAAGCCTCACTTGGCGTAATCGTTAAAATTCCAATCGCACTTGCGCCTTCTTCTAATCCTAATTTTGTATAAATATCACGGTTTGGGTTGGCGATTAAATGCGCCAGCGTCACCTGTTTTCCCGGTACATATTCTTGTATTACACGCTCTTTATTATCATCAAAACTCATTTTCTTCACTCCTCATCTAGACAAACTATCTCAAAATAATCCTATCATATTTAAGCGCCACTATTTTGTCAGATTGTTCAAAAGGCACGCAACCACAGTCAGTGCGTACCTTTCTCAAAAACTCTATGACAATATATTGTTATCTTTTTAATAGATTAAACTCTCAAAAACTTCTTTACGAGGTCTTGGTATAACTACTTTATTAATTAAAAGTGCTTCTTCTTTGGCTGCCGCAAGTCCAGCTTCCACAGCCGCTTCACATGCTGCTGTATCACCAGTTAGAACAACGAAAGATTTACCAGCAATCCCCGTTGCCAACCGAATATCCATTAACTGAACATCTGCAGCTTTTACTGCGGCATCTGCAGCAATAATTGATCCTGAACAGGAATAATACTCCATAACACCAACTGCATTCATCTCATCTGGCACTTCCGTTTTGTTAATTGCTTTAATTACTTGGTCGGACACGCGAGGAATGACTAAATTCCCGACGATATTTGCCGCACCAATCTTCGTTCCAGCTTCAATTGATTGAGCTACAGAATCTACTGTCCCTGCAATTAATATATAATACTTCCCAGGGCAGCTTGCTTTAGCATAAATCAATTCGGAGTTGGCCGCTTTTAGCATTGTGTCAACCGCCTCGATGCCTTTCGAAATACTATTTAATTCGAGAAATCCTAATGTATCCATTTTCATGACATCACCTTCTTAATATGAACTTGTTCTTCGGTTATACGAATAATTTGACCGTCAATACTTGCATGGATATTTGCCCCAAGAGACGCATCAGGAATTTTCGCAATTAAATCACCTTTTTTCACGATGTCCCCTTCACTTACTACTGGAATAGACGGCGCGCCAATATGCATTTTCGTTGGGATAAATACTTCATCTACATCTAGATAATGCATTGTTTCTAAATGAACGTCTGCATATTGTTGTAAGCCCATTTTGATTAGAATATTTTTGGGAGCAATTGATTTATATTCACGCATCGGATCAGGCGTAAATTCTTTTTTATCAGTTTGATAACGAACGCCTTGTTTTAAAAGTTCTTTTTTCACATGAATATTTACTTGGCGCGGTGAGAGCCCCATCGGACAAGCAATTACCTCACAAATGCCACATTCACAGCAAATCATCGCTTCTTCCCAAATCGGATCTGGTTTAATATCCGTTATATCTTCTGCAACCGCGAAATGGCGCATAACTTTATGCGGATGAATATCGTGACCTAATTGTTTTCTTGGACATAAATCCGAACAAAGTGAACACTGAATACAAGCCGATTTTGTTTCATTAAAAATTTGTTCCACTGTTTGGTAATGTAGCTTGTGCAGATAACCAGTATCCTCTGCCACAATCAAACCCGAAGTTGTTTTCGTTACTACTTTTTCAGCAATGGTAGACTTGTCATTTAATTTCCCCATCATTGGTCCACCATCTAAAAATAAATACTCGTCTAAATTAGTTCCACCAGCTGCTGCTAAACAGACTTCAAATGGCGTTCCAACTGGGACATCTAAAAGTTTCGGCTCTCCAACTGCTCCAGTTACTGTCAGCTGTTTACGAACAACTGGTGCGTCATCTTGAATTGCATGAAAGACGTTCCACATTGTCGAGACATTCGATACAATACAGCCAACCATTAGTGGAATACCGCTTGGTGGCACAACGCGTCCAGTCACTTCAAAGACCATGACTTGCTCGTCACCAGTTGGATAGACATTATCCATCTCATGTATTGTCACACTTGCATCTAGTTCTGTAATTGCTGACCGTAAAGCCGCAATTTCCTCTGTGTAATACCGTTTTGTTGCAATAACGGCAAATTCTGCACCTACTTGGCTTTTAACCATTTCAATTGCTTTAATCGTTTCTACTGCATGGTTTCTCATGACAAAATGATCTGTTTTTAGGAGCGGTTCACATTCCGCTGCGTTAATAATTAAGTATTCCACTTCACCGCTAAATTTGGCATGGGTCGGAAAGCCCGCTCCACCACAACCAACAACTCCGGCATCTTTAATCTTTTCTAAAATGGACATTTGGCTCAACACCCTCTTAATAGTTTTTCAGTATACTTCAATGATAGAGCGTTTACATTCCAAAATCTATAGTAAAATTTTGCAACCTAAAAGAGAGCAATATAATAGAATAAAAAACCTACTAAAATTAGCAGGTTTTATCATTTTTATTACGCTTTCCGATTTCTTCTGTTTCTAAATTTTCTACTAACTGGCGTACTTCCCGTTTTACTTTCTTGGCGTATCCAGGATTCCCGCCTCCTGTTGAAATACCGACTAGCAACTCATTTTTTGATACAGTTGCCATATTGAAAAAATCGGAATTCTTTTGTTCAGTCGTATCATTCACTAGTTGTTCTGGCAAGCGATCTTTCAGTACCATTTGATTTACTTCTGGGTTATTCGTACAAATAAATATCAGAAAAGCACCAATTAGATGTTCTGCCCGGTATGCTTCTTCTTTCACCTGCACTTGAAGCTCTTTAATCTCTGGCAAAACGTCTAACCCGACAATTAAAATATCAGCTCTGGTGTGAAGCAGCCCCTTTACTTTACGAAGCGCCACCTTCCCACCGCCAATTATGACAACCCGTTTCCCTGTAATATCAAGCATTATCGGATATTTCATCATCAAGCCCCCGCACATTTTTCTTCATTTTAACACATAATTGAAACATTTTTCGGGTATAGTTAAAATAATTCAAAAGGAGGTAAAATAAATGTTTAATCAAGCAAAACGAATCTCCACATTTTTCACGTTTAACGGCAATGGCGAGGAAGCATTTAATTTTTATTTAGACACTTTCCCCGATGCGAAAAAAATCGGACTAACTTACTTTACAAAACCAGAGCAAGGCGGCGATATTGGCAAGGTTCTCAATGCTACTTTTGAAATAAAAGGTGCATCATTCATGATTATGGACATGACTAACAACGCCTCCCCTGACTTTAGCTGGGCCACTACAACCCTTTATTTTGCAGATACGGAAGATGAATTTGACACTCTTTTTGAAAAACTGGCTAAAGAAGGTACAGTTATGATGGGGCCAGAAGCAGTAGAAGCGCTTCGAAAAGTGGCATGGGTTACGGATAAATATGGCATTACTTGGCAACTCGCATTCGTATAAAATTAAGAAGAGAAAACGCCGTCCTAAAGCGTTTTCTTTTTTATATTCAAAATGTTTGACCATTTTCGACCATTATGATAAGATACCTGTATTACAAATAAACTAAGGCTTTTTAAGGAGGAATTTTTTCATGGCAGAGAATACAAAGAATGAAAACATCACAAACATCCTTACCCAAAAATTGATTGATACACGCACAGTGTTAATTTACGGGGAAATCAATCAGGAGTTAGCCGAGGACGTTTCTAAGCAACTTTTACTACTTGAATCTATTAGCAATGATCCAATTACGATTTTTATTAATAGCCAAGGCGGACACGTCGAAGCTGGTGACACGATTCATGATATGATTAAATTTATTAAACCGACAGTAAAAGTCGTTGGAACTGGTTGGGTTGCAAGTGCCGGCATTACCATTTACTTAGCTGCCGAAAAAGAAAATCGCTTTAGCCTTCCAAATACGCGCTATATGATTCACCAACCTGCTGGCGGTGTCCAAGGTCAAAGCACAGAAATCGAAATCGAAGCAAAAGAAATTATCCGGATGCGCGAAAGAATTAATCGCCTAATCGCTGAAGCAACCGGTCAATCATACGAAAAAATCTCCAAAGATACAGACCGCAACTTCTGGCTTTCTGTAAATGAAGCAAAAGATTACGGCATCGTAAATGAAATCATCGAAAATCGCGATGGCTTAAAATAAAAACCAAAAGGTTCACTTACAAAATGAAGTGAACCTTTTTTATTCCCTTTATGGAGGACTTAAAATGAAATTAACGAAAGAAAATTTTCAAAAACTTGATCAAATTCATTTATCACTCGAAAACCGTCACTCCATGTCCGAAATTATCGCTATTTTAAGCGAATCTTATATTGAAATCACACAAAACGGTGTTGTTAAAGACTTTTCCTATTACAAATCGCTAACAACACTTGGCAATAGCAGTTTAGAAATCATGGATTATGACATAAAAATTTTAGACGAAACGAAGGTCTTATCCTATTATAAATTGAAAAACACAAGTGAAAATAGCTATACAATGCGAAGCAACGTCTGGATTATCGAAAATGGCTCGTGGAAACTCACCTTTCACCAAGGTACAAAAATCGTATAGAAAAGGAATTTGACTAAAAGCCAAATTCCTTTTTTTATTTTCGTTTTCGTAATAAAATCACGCTAGAAACAGCTAGCATTAAACCACTAACTAAACTAGAATGCATTCCACTATCCCCTGTTTTCGGTAAATTTCTATTATCTTTAGCTACTATCGTATTAACAGAAGTAGTCTGTTTCATTAAAGTTTCAGTAACTTGAAGAACTGATTTCACTGGATCAATTGGATTTACTTGATTTGACGGGTTTACTGGAGTGACTGGGTCTACCGGGTCTACTGGGTCTACTGGGTCTACCGGATCTACCGGATCTACCGGATCTACCGGATCTACCGGATCTACCGGATCTACCGGATCTACCGGATCTACCGGATCTACCGGATCTACCGGATCTACCGGATCTACCGGATCTACCGGGGTAATCGGATTAACAGGCTTCTCCAACAGTGGCTGCGTAATTTTACCAGAATACGTTGTTGTTAACGAACCAATTGCTACGGGTAAATTATACTCGTAATTTAGAATATAATTACTTTGCAACCCTTCCCATGTAATCTCGCCATTTGCATAAATACCCGCATGACTTACTTTTGTCGGTTGTACTCTGCTGCCATTTTCATCAATTACTGGAGCGGGTAAAATCAATGGATCATCTACCTCAACCGCATCTAATACACGCGTTTGATTCTCTAGTTCTAACCTAGTTAAATTGGTCAAATTTTTCAGGGACGAAATATCAATTATTTGGTTGAAACTAAGAGTTAATGTCTCGAGTGTAGTTGATGTTGCTAAACTACTAATATCGCTCACCTGATTCGCTTTTATATCGAAGTCTTCAAGGCTAGTAAGATTTTTAATTACACTCACATCCTTGATTTGATTCCCAAATAAACTTAAACCAAGCAGTTTGGACATATTTTTGAGTGGGGTAATATCACTAATATTATTTCTCCCCGCCCAAAACATCAGCATATTAGACAGATTTTCGACTGGCGATAAATCACTTACCTCACAGTCTCTTATAGTCAAAAATTCCAGTTGTGTCATGTTTTTAACGGCACTAATATCCGAAATAGGATTGGCGCTAACATTCAGTTCTAACATGTTCGTTAAATTTTTTATCGGTTCAATCGTTTGTAAGTTATTAAACTCAAAATCAAGTGACATTAATGCTGTCAAATTCGCAATTGGGGTTAAATCACTTATTTGATTTCTTGGCATCTGAATGATTTCTAGTTGCGTTAAATTACTTAATGGCCCTAGATCACTCACTTGGTTACCATAGCCAAATACTTGTGTGAGATTTTTTAAATATTCTACTCCTTCAAGACTTTGAACACCTTTTGAATCAAAGTGCAAAGATTTAACTGTATTCAATTGGTTTTGCGTAACTGGGCTAGTTGCAGAGGGAAGCTTTAACCAATTTGCTACAACTTGCGCGAGCTTTGGATCAGGAAAAATTTCATTAATCGGCTTTGAATCTGTAAGCGAATAGACTGTTTCTGCTTCGACTGTATGTGGCTTAGTAAAATCCCCAATACTAAATACACAAGCAAAGCTCAAAAGTAAACTGGTTGTAATCTTGATAGTTTTTTTCATAGTATCCTCCTTGATTGTCAACCAACATAATACTCTGTTTATATAATCAAATCAACAGAATAAGGAGGCAATTTTTCTTGTTTCAGGAAATTATTTTCCCTCCTTTTATTCGGAAGCTAATTCCCATTCACCCTTGGTAACATTGCTTTCACCGTACTTATCATACCCATTTATTTTTCATTAAAATATGTCTAAAAAATGAACCAATATAAGAAATCAGCTTTTTTAACTACTAAAAAAGTAAGTTAGGCTTTTAAATCTAACTTACTTGCTCATTTTTTATAATTCCTCTGCATTTGGCTCTCTTACATATTTTTTCATTGCCACCTCACAAGCACCAAACAGTTTGAAATTTTGTCGTGCGTCTAATAACGTTAAACCATTGTTAGCACTAGAGCGAATATTTAACAAATCTTCTATCGAGAAAATATCTTGATAGCGAGAATAAATCTCTTCCTTATCAAAGACAAAATAACCTTCATCTTCCCAGAAACATATCGGACAAATCTCAAACTCGCCTCTAACATCAATTGTTAAACAGTTACAACATGCACATCTTTCT
Source organism: Listeria monocytogenes ATCC 19117 (assembly GCF_000307025.1). Lineage (GTDB taxonomy): Bacteria > Bacillota > Bacilli > Lactobacillales > Listeriaceae > Listeria > Listeria monocytogenes_B. The sequence goes on along the minus strand of NC_018584.1, from coordinate 1,160,097 downwards.
TTACTCATTCAAAACCTCCTTCTGCTTGAGCACTCCATTTGAGCACCATCGTCCATTCTTTTTCTTCTATAACTTCGAAACCAGCTTTCACGAGAAACCCAATGCCTGCTTCATTTTTCCGTCTAACTTCATCCAACATAACTATTCCACCGCAATCAGTTTGAAAAAAATCCAAGAATAATTGCAAAGCTTTTTGAGCGATTCGCTGGCCCCGGTAACATGCAGCCACTTTAATATTTAAATGAGCTGTCCCTTTTTCAAAATCACGAAAGCTAACTTCACCAACAGATTCTATACCTTTTTTTATAATAAAATAAGCATTGCTCGCTTGAGATTTTGACTTGAGCCAGTCCATTCGCATTTCTTCAGGAAAAGAAAATGGCCCACCGAGTACTTCTGTCGTTGCCAAATCTCCCCATAACCATTCAATGAAGGAAAAGTCAGCTGAGGTAGGTTGTTGTAAAGTGATTTCCATGAAATTCCTCCTTGTTTACTTGGTAGTTAAAAGTTCACTAATGAACTTGATGATTGCATTTTACAATGTTATCATTTGGTGCAAATTGGGAAAGTTTTTAATTAGTACCACTAAAGCCATCAAATCGATAAAATATTTTGAGCGGTAAGGCCGTTATAATTTTCATTAAAATCATCAAACGACATTTCCCCGTTTATATCTAAAACCGCATAAATTTGCTTTAGTTCCTCTTCTGAAAAGATGGATTTAGGAGAAACTAACTTTTTCGAATATCCAGCAATTGGGGTCATTCCTAATCCAGAATAAGGTAGAAATGACTCTTTCCCACTACTTCTCTTCAAAAATTCTTTCGCAGGCATCGTTTTGCTTCCAAATCCCCAATCAAATCTAACGGTAATTTCCTCCTCGTACTTTTTAATAATATCCCTATCTGGTTCACCTATTGCTTGATAACCGGCATACGTTGTAGACACTCCATTAAAAGAAAAATTCATTGGAAAGGAAATATCCGCTTCTTCCAAATCTACCCTACCAATAATCGGAAAATCCCCACGCAACACTAAATCATCCATAATAAATTCCGGATTTAAGAGCTCCTGTTTTTTCAAAAGTAATAAATCAACTGTATTTTGTTTACTTGTATAGTTAAAGCTACGAATAACAAGCGGAACTCCCATCATCAATCGGAGGTAATGCGAGCTATCTTGAGGCATTATTTTTTGTTTCCGAAACGCCTGAAAACAACCAATCACAAGCCCGAAACCATATTCATTTCCAATTGGATAAGAAAAAATGGAACCTTGCTGAATGGTTTGTCTCGTTTTCACTTTGAGCTTTGCTTTATCTAATATGCTCAACCAATCACTTCCATAATTTGCAGCAATTTTTTCTTGTACATTTTCTTTCGTTAAAAGCATCCTTTTCTCAAAATAGATATTTTCAAAATGCTGAACACCTAGTTTTAACTCTATTCGATGACTGATTTTATTTATTTTCAACCTTAATTCTTTGGTTTTAGCTTTTAAAATTGTTTTTGTCGTCAATGCTTTTGGTTTTGCATTTTTTCGGCCAACTAATTCATTTGTATCTGTAAGCTCTAGATTATAATCGATTTCTTTGTAGCAATCAGCTTGATTAAGAATCAATTTTATCAGCACATGATTTCTGATGATTACTTCTGCATTTTCCACAGTCAATTTCTGATCATTTTCATTAATTTGATGTAATCCGATCACTTCTCGTATCTCATTATTAATCATCTCTACTCGCCTTTCCTGTTGTATTTATAACTTCTCTCGATATCCATCCACTTTTTTAGCCACAAAGGAAATTGTTTCTGCCAAATCTTTCTGTTGCTCGTACAAGTTTTTCATATGATTATTTAAAATTTCTATCCGATTTGGAAGTGTCATGTCTCCTTGCTTTTGTAATGCAGCAAAATTTTTAATGTTTGTTATTGTCATCCCTGTTTGCTTCATTTTAAGTAAAAGCTGTACCCAGCAATAATCTTCTTCCGTATAAACACGATAATTTTTTTCATTTCTAGCAGGTATTAATAATTTTTCTTCCTCATAATATCGAAGCGTATCAATCGAAAGCCCCGTTTTAGTGGCAAAATCCTTAATATACATCTAGTTCCTCCTTGCTATCGGGTGTACTCCATACCTTAAGCTTAACATAGTCAAAGGAGGAGAAGAAATGTATTTAAAAGAAAACGCAAATTATTTATATTGCACAGCAGTTATTCAAACTACCGGGAAAGTTTCTTATGAACAGCTAGTCGAACATTTGGAGGCGTTACGCGCTAAAACGGTGAAAGAACCCGGTTGTGTTTTATTCGAGATTGTTCCTTTAGAAAGTGCACTCGGCAGATTTGCTTTGTGGGAAATTTGGCAGAATCAGGATGCCTTTTACTATCATCACGAACAGAACTATACAAAAGAATTTTTTGCAGCGAAACTTGACACGGTTGAATTTTTCGAAAGCTCAGAGAAGGTAAATTTATAAATAAAAACAGCTTGTAATTTATACAAGCTGTTTTTATTATTTTGCTGCACGTTTCAATGCACCATTTTCTATAAATAATTGTTCTTCAGCCAAGTCTAATGTTGTGGCCCGGTGAGAAATTACCAGCACCGTTTTATCTTGAATTTCTGAACGGAGCGTGTTTAAAATCGCTTGTTCATTAATGTAATCCAAATTACTTGTTGGTTCATCTAATAAAAATAAGGGAGCATCATGGAGAAATAGTCTAGCTAAGCCAATCCGCTGGCGTTCGCCGTCTGATAAATTTCGTGATTGCCCGCCAATGATCGTGTCATAACCTTCTGGCAAAGTCTCAATCCATGTATCGATAGCAGCTTTTCGGGCCGCCTCTTTAACTTCTTCCAAAGTAGCATCTTTTTTCCCTAAGCGAATATTATTACCAAGTGTGTCTTCAAATAAAAACGTACTTTGCTCCATTACACCTTCTATCCTATGAAGCGAAGACTCTGTAATTTCAGGGAGTTCTTTATCATTTAATTTAATCTGGCCTTTTGGATCCCAGTAACGCATCAGTAGTTTTACTAAGGTACTTTTCCCGCTGCCACTTTCCCCACCGACGCCAAGCCATTTTCCCTTAGGAAGCGCTAGCGAAATTTCGTTTAAAAGTGGTTGTTTTCCATCATGACTAAAACTCACTTTATCTAACTCCGCGCTTTCAAAATCCGATAGTTCAAGCTGGCCGTTAAATAATACCACAGGTTTTTCTTCTGTTAATGTATATAATCGCTTACCACTAGCAAAAGTAGTTAACAGAGCTGTTCCTAAAGCATTTAATGCCAATACCGATCCAAAAGAGCTCAGACTAAGCACAGTTCCAATTAATACTGTTTCAAGCGGTAATTGCCAAAGACTACCTAGCACTAAAATTAAAGTCGCCGTACCAATTAGCACCCATTCACCAAATATTTGGAGTTCGCTTCCTTGTTTTATTCTTTTTTTATACTGCTTATTGAGCTTTTCACCTTGTGTTTCTAATTTACTCAAACGCTCTTCGCCCAATTTAAACTGGAATATATCTTGTAAACTTGCAATGCTTTCCATTACCATTTGATTGAGCCCAACGAATTCTTGTTGATAAGCCGTTCCGATTTTTTTATTTCGTTTATAACTAATCACTGGCAAAACGACACCAACCAAGATTTGTCCTAACAAAAGTATCAGCGCTAAACCAACATCATAGCTTGCCAAAAAGCCAACAGTTACAATCGTCGTACCTAGTGCTATAAAAACTGGTGAAATAGTATGCGCGAAAAACACTTCCAAGGCCTCGACATCTGTTGTAATCGCAGCAACTAAATCACCACTTTTCTTTCCAGATAAACGAGCAGGTCCTAGTTTCCGCAAAGTCGCAAAAATACGTTCACGAATAATTGCAAGCAAACGAAAGGCAATATTATGATTTAAATACTGTTCCGAATATCGTGCCAAACCGCGAACCACCCCACAAGCAACCATTACAAAGAGCCATTTATAAGGATTCAGATGCTGCTGTAAAATTACCGTGATAATGCCATACGTACCGATTAAAGAAATCATGATAACCGATAAATTACTAATAATACCAAGTAAAATCGCCAAAACCATCTTTCCTCGTAATGGCTTAACAAACTTTAACAACCAGCCAATAATTGTCCATTCTGACATGTCATGCTCCCCCTTTCAGCAATGCTTCTTCTTCTAAAAAGTAGTTTTTGAAGTAATTAGATTCTTGCTGTAATCGTTCTGGGCTCGCCACTTCCAGCAATTTCCCCGCATCAAAAACGAGTACCTGATCCGCATCCAAAACATTATATAAGCGATGCGAAATAAAGAGCACGATTTTTTCTTTAGCTAATTTCTGCAACACCAAAAGAATAATTTTTTCACTTTCCAAATCCACACCAGACGTAATTTCATCGAAAACATAGACTTCCGCTTGACATAGCAATGCTCTCGCCAGTAACAATCGCTGTCTTTGCCCACCAGATAAATTACTTCCATTCTCTTCTAAATTCTCATTTAATTGCTCGGGTAACTTCCGAACAAAATCAGCCAAACTAACCTGCTCCAAAACATTCCATAAATCGCTATCATTAGCAGCTGGATTACCAATTAATAAATTTTCCCGAATACTATTTGCATAAAGATAACCATGATTATCTACTAACACAGCTTGTTTACGAATAGTTTCCCCGCTCAAACTAGCTAACGGTACATCATTCCAAACAATTTCCCCTTGATAACCAGGTAATTGATTTAATAATACTCGGACAAATGTACTTTTTCCTGAACCAGACTTTCCGACAAGTGCTGAAAAACTTCCTTTATTGAAATTTACTGATATATCTTGCAGTGCTTTAGCTTTACCCTCTTCATATGTATATGTCAAATGACGAACTTCCATTTTTTCTAACGGTTTAGCTAATTCTTCTGAGCCATAAACTTGCTCTTTTAACTCTAAATAAGCGAATAATTTACTACAAGCACTAATCCCATTCATCGCCACATGGAATAAAGATCCGAGTTGACGCATTGGAATAAAGAATTCGGCGCTTAGTAGTAAGAACATCAACATGCCAGTCATGCTTATATTCCCATTTGTGAACATAATTAACGACATACCGATACCAAGTGCCGCTCCACTATACGAAATAATATCCATAATCGTAATTGAATTCAGTTGCATCGATAACAAACTCATTGTAGCTTTACGGAAACGTTCCGCATCAGAAACAATTTCCTCTTGCTTATATTTATCTTGTTCATAAGCCTTCAAAATACTCAAGCCACTTAAATTTTCATGAAATTTGGTTCCTAAATTCGTATAATCCGACCAATAACCACTCAAAATCCGTTTAGCAATTTTCATCACTGCCATAATAACTATCGGAATCATCGGCATACAAATTAATAGCACAATCGCCGGCTGCCACGCAAATCCAACTAAACTTCCAAAAATCATCAAAGAAGCGATGAGACAATAAAATAATTGCGGTAAAAAACGCGAATAATAAATTTCTAATTGTTCAATCCCATCTACCGCGAGCTGCGTTAAAGTTGATGCCGGTAGCTGTCCTTCGTTGTTGCCTAACCGAAAAGCTTTTTCCATCACAGCGCGCCTCATTGATAAACGCAATTCCGCCGATGCTTGGTAAATTTGTTTCTCCGCTAATTTTGTAAGTATCGCTTTGCCAACTAAAACGACTAAAACCGTTCCAATAAGCCATAACCAATCGACACTTTGGCCCTCTAAATAATGCGTTAATTGTTGAGCAAAAACAAACCAAAGACCAATCATCAGCCCTAAACTAAGCACACGAAAAAGAATTAATAACACTAAAGATTTCTTTTCAACCAGTTGAAACAAACGCTTATCAATCATTGTACTTCCCCCGAGTTACATTAAGGTTCGTTTCAAGATACCTTAATACTTTCTTTGATTTTTCGGCAGTATAAGCCATTTTCAATACTACTTTTCCCATTTGCTTGCTAACCCCCATTAATAAATCTTTGTTTATTATATCACAAAAATCAGCGTTTGATAATGATTCTCATTGTCATTTATTTTTTTTATTTGACCGCGTGGTAACCACATAGTTTATACTAAAACTAAATCACAAGGAGGTTTTCAGATGCATACTCTTTCCAGTGGCGAAATCGCGCAACTTTTTCAAATATCTAAATATAAAATCCGTCATTATATTGATGAAGGTATTCTAGTTCCTAAAAGAAATCCTGAAAATGGCTATTATTATTTTGAAGAAACGGATATTTACCGTTTATATCAAATTATTCTTTTTAGAAAAATTGGCTTTTCTATTCAAGAAATCAAAGAAAGTTTGCTTGGTGAAAAAGTGACTCCCATGTTAGAGCAGGCTGAACAAGATTTGCAACAAAAAATAGAAGAGTTAGTAGGAATTCAGAAAACGATTCAAAAAATCATCCATTCGCAAAAAAAATGCGTTTAAATGAAATCACTTTTGTAGCTAAAGACAATCGTTATTTTAAAAAAGTTCCTAACCAAATAATTGATCATAACACTATCAACTACTCCCAAGCTGCAAAACACAATTTACCAGATTTAGAGGAACCTTTTTACATTTTCTCCAAACAAGACACTGGAGCAATCTGCCTTAAAACCATTAAAAAAAGAAGTGATTATACTTTTCCAGCTGTCGAATATGCTTGTAAATCTTTTATTGCTAAAGATGAAGCAACTGTTGAAGCGCAAATCCAACTATTTTTGGAAGAATTAAAATATCCTAGAACAAGCATGATATTATACGAAAACATCTATCCTTCACTCGCCTATCCGGACGCAATGGTTTACACAATGGAAGTGCCGCTGGAAGTGCCGCTATGACCCTTTCTATTAAAAGCATCGATTCATTTGAAAAAGATTGCATCATTGAAGAAATAGCGTCTTTAGTTTTCGCAGGGTTCAAATCAAAGTTCACAAAAATGCTATTCAAAGAAACAGAAGCACATGACATTATATATGCTTTTTGCCATTACATTTATACAGAAAAAGGCGAAAACCTACTAATTGCAATACAAGATGAGCTAGTTTGCGGTTGCATGTTTGTAACGGGCAAGAGTGACTCACATCAAAAGCTATATCAAAACCTAAGAAAATTTTTACCATTTTCACAGTGCCTCAAATTAATTTTCTTACTCAGTCTTCTATCACACAAACCTGTTCAAAATGAACGATATATTGACTTTATAACCGTTTCGCCAAATTTTCGTGGTCAAGGTATTGGAAAAACGCTAATTTCTCATTGCCTAGAAACCTTTCATGATGAAAAGATTACTCTATACGTTGCCAAGAACAATAATCGTGCCTACAAGCTGTATAGAAATTTAGGCTTCCAAGTGATTCAAAAAGAAAATAGCACATTGATGGGAGTACTCACCGGTATCAAAGAATGGCGAAAAATGGAGTGGATACAATGAAACGTTGGAAAAAAATAACTATCGTAATGAGCGCAATCATCGTCATATTAGTAGCGATTCTTTTCATCGGAAATAATTTCGAAATGAACGAAACAAGAGTCACAATCCCAACTACTGGTGGAAAACTTTCTGCGGTCGTGACAACTCCAAAACACGAGAAACCAAAAGGCATTATTGTGTTTGTTCATGGTGACGGGGCACAAGAAGCAACTCAAAACGGTGGCTATAGACCGCTAATGGAACGCTTTTCCAAACAAGGATATATATCTGTTTCTTGGGATAAATTAGGCGTTGGTAACTCCTCAGGCAATTGGCTAAATCAGTCCATGGAAGACCGCGCAAACGAAGTCAACCAAGTTATTGAGTGGATGAAAGTGAAGTATCCTGATAGCACCACCAAAATCGGCTTATGGGGCGCTAGTCAAGCCGGCTGGGTGATCCCAAAAGCAATGAATGCAAATAATGAGATTGCTTTCTCAATCCTTGCCGCACCTGCTATTAACTGGATGCGTCAAGGAGAATACAACACTGGCTGGCAAGCGAAAGACGCTGGTAAAACAACGAAAGAAGTCAAGCAAGCACAACAAAATTTCCTCACCGACAGCGCCCTTATTTCTAAAAACAAAACCTACGAAAGCTACAAACAAAATGGCGGTAAAGAAAAAATGACCCCAGATCGCTACAACTATATCCGCAAAAACATGAACCAAGATGCCACCCTAGACCTTTCAAAAGTAAAAGCAAAAATCTACCTCGTCTTAGCTGAAAAAGATAAAAATGTTGATTCAGCAGAAACAAAAGAAGTTTACACCCAACAAATCAAAAAAGAAAACCTAGAAACCCAAACCATCCCAAATGTCTCGCATCAAATGATTAATCCTGCCATCGCTAATTCAGAACTACTCATCAATATTGTTGGCTTAATGGTTCCAAAATATTTTCTAGTAGACGATGCTTACTTAGATTACTGCGTGCAAGTAGTTTCTAAACAATAAAAAGAAGACCCAATTAATGGTCTTCTTTTCTTATAGAATAATTTTTAAAATACGCCTGTTGCCAAGCTTGCGTTTTTCTCGCTGTTTTATTTAAATCCTGACACCACGTTGGATAAAATCTAGCAGCCATTTTTCCAATACCAGCTTCACTAGTTAAAATTCCCTTTTCAATTAAACACTGCCTTGGAAAAACAAATATACCGTTCAAATCATCATCAATAACAACAATACATAAAAAATCAGCGCTATCATTCTCATCAAAAGGACAATTCTTACCAAATTCATCTTTCTCCCAAAAAGCAACAAAGTACCCTGCCTTTTTATCCGTTTTCTTCGCCAAACGCGTACGAGTCATTGTCCCATCTTTAGCCGTTTTTACAATCATTCCTCGATATTCTTTGTTTTGTAGTTCTTCCCGAATTATTTCAAGTTCACCAAGTTCGCTTTGTAACAGCTGTTCATACTCCATTAACTCTCTCCCTTCAGTTGCAAATGAAGAATTGGATAAGGCTTCCCAAAACCGTCCGCGTCACTTCTAGAAGAAACCACAAATCCATGCTTCAAATAAAATCTCGTGGCATTTTCATTTTGTTCATTCACATCCACCAAATTTATCTGCTTATTTTCTATTAGCCAACTAAGAATTTGACTCCCATAACCATTACCCGTAGCTATCGGCTCTAAAAACAACATATCTAGTTCCCGCTCGCTCGTCCCACTAAAACCAACAACCTCTTCACCAGCGAACCATAAGAACAGTTCCACATTATCTAGAAACAAAGGAATTTGTTCTTTGTAAAACTGCCTATCTTCCGCAGCTAAAAAATCATGCGTTGCAATAACTGACTTTTCCCAAATCGCTAAAATTGTCTGGTAATCTTGTTTTTTCGCTCGTTTATTTATAAGTATCATTTTTTCAACTTCCTATTTATTTTTTAGGTTTGGGCACATGTGGCGGTTTCTTTTCCCCGCCGAGCAAGATTGCAAGTATTAAGAAAATATATGGATGTGTAGTAAAGAGCAATACACTGAGAATCCCAATAGGGCTCATGATTAATTCGTTTGTTTCTGAAGAAATCCCCCCCACCCATATATAAACAAATAATACGAACAGGGATATAAAGCACATCCCAATCAACGCTTTCCCCGCTATAGTAAACTTATATTTTTCAAGCGATAAAGCCAGTGTTGTAGAAAATATACCGATGATAACAAGTAAATAAATTGTCATAAACTCTGGTTCAAATACAACTGGAAATTCGTTCATAAAGTTACGCTCCTTTAAAATTATTGTGCTGGATTACACTGCTGTTTATACGTTGTTGTTCTAAATACAAAAATCCCTTGATGTTTTTTGAATTATTAAAGGTTAAAAGCATAAACACAAAGAAAGTGAAATCAATTTTACCCTTTTGTGTATGATTGATTTTCTTTTCTCCTCTCGTATTTGAATCTCCCATGTTTTCATAGTACATTATTATTTGTGAAATAAAAAGAGATTTTAGGGAGCTTTTCTAATTAATAAGTTGTGACATCCGTTATTTTTATTTCGATTAATTTAAAATTATTATGGAGTAGAAATTCACTTTTTTAAGGATTATTTCTTTTGAGTTACCGTCTATTTTCATGGTTGAACTCCTCTTTGCTGTTACATTCTCAACATTTCTTGGTTAAATATATAAACTCAAACTATCCTTTAAGTACCCGATTACTTCTCTAGGAACACTGGCTAATTCATATCGCTCATAATCTTCCAACCACTTATCATCTCCATTAAGCACACTACTCCAATGACGCGGAAGACCTCTTGCAAGTATTAAAAACGAAATATCAACCCGTTCCTGCACAGAATTATATTTTGGCAAATTCTCCTTATCTTTATCATCAAAGACATGCAAAAAATAAGACCATACATCATAACTGACAAGCGAATTATCTTTATCACGGCATACAAAATTCAAAGAAACTTCATCAAAATGAATCAAAAAAACAAGCGCAAAATTTGAACCAAAAAGTGCTAGCTCCTCTTCAGATATAACTTTATAATTTAACTGGAATTCTTCTATTAATGATTTGAATCTATTTATAAAATCAGCTTCATATTTCATTTTGAAATCCTTCAATTTTTTTGCCATTGATATTTTTTATAATAGTTTGATAGGCTGAATACTCGTCTTTGTTAATAGCTCTCGGCTCATTATAAAACTTATTCCCTTTAAACTCCTTTACCCAGTCATTTTGACCAGATAACAATTCATGGAAATATTTACTTAAACCTCTTGCATGAATAAGTAAGCTATTAGAAATTTTGTCGACCAAATTATTTGCAGGAGTTATATTGGCTAACAAATCTTTTTCATAATTTGAAAATAAGAAATTGGTTATTTTCACTTTTTCTAAGCTATGAAGAAACAGGTAATAAATATCAATACCTTCTCTACTTTTCCAAATAGTTAGAGCATAATTAGGATGTAATAACATTATTTCGTCTTCATTTACTTTAATTAAGTTAAATTGATATTCTTGAATTATATCCGCAAAGTTATTTTCTACTTCGTGCTTAAACTCCATTAATTCCACCAACTTTGTTATTTTTGTATTAAGATTTTATGCAATCAAATTCATAGGAATAATGCGGTTCTCCTAATATGCATTATTATCGAGTCAATAGTTCACGTTCAATAATACTCTTCTCCAAATTCGAAACAAATTCTTTATTTCCATAGTCGCTTAATGTTTCACCCCGTAGCAATTCTTGAAAATGATTATTGAATACTCTTTCGCAGATTATTAATTCATTAATTATTTTCTTGTAAATTGTTTCACTTGGAAGTAACCCTTCTCTTTCGATTTGAGTTAGCTTTCTATTCAATAAATTATCCAAACTAAATTTACAGAGCACCGAATTATTTAGTTTGAAATAATGCAAATCTATCCCGTCCGCGCTCCATCCTATACCTAAAGCATAATCTTCTCCGATGAAAGCAACTTCATTATTATTTATTTTAGTTAGCTTCAATTGATAATTTTGCTCATATCCTTTGAATATTTTTTCAACTTCTTTGTGAAAATCCAATTGATTACAGTCCTTTTTTTACTATAATTCCAGTTATTACTCTTTCAAGAAGTCTTCTACCATTCCTCTACTTTCTTGGCAAAATTGTAAGTTAATAACTTTAGCATAATTTTTTTCAGCATAATCAAGTAACTCTAATATATTATCTAATTTATTCTGAGGGAGCGGTATCTGATTTCTTCTTACAAAAGCAATCCATCCAAGATTAAACATTTCATTTTCTTCCAAAAACTTTATATTAATATTACTTACATTATCATATCTTTCATAACCGATGACAAAAGCAATTTTCTTGTTTGAAAATGTGATAGTAGCATCCGTTATTTCTATTAATTTAAAATTGTTTTGGAGTAGAAATTCACTTTTTTTAAGGATTATTTCTTTTGCATTATCGTCTAATTTCATGCTTGAATTCCTCATTTCTTCAACTTCATTGTACTTGTTTTTACATCATAAGTATAACCATGTTGTAGAAAGTATTCATATTCACGCCCAAAACCCGTAAGTTGTTTAGTCCCAGCGATGTATAAGTTTTCTACAGTCGGCTTCGTAGCCGTAGCTACGTCATCTCCTTTTTAATATCCTATTGTTTAGTTTCGAGCGCGTGGAGATTTTGTCGATGCTTTTTTTGCTCATTATTTAGTTCGGTATGAATATCGTTAGTCATGCAAGCAGTTTTCCGGTTGTAATGATTTACCTCGTCTTCTATTTGCCAAAAAGTATCCTCTGCGTGTTCTCCTCGCCAAACTTCTTTCATATGGTAAAGGATGTCATCGATTTCACGTCTAGCTTGATGAATATCTTCTTCCACGTCCTCTAAATGTCTAATTTTATTTTTAATCGCGTATAGAGCGTCATCTTCTCGCTCCATTTCTTTTTTTATTTCACCTAATTCTTGGGTACGTTTATCCACTTAACGCACCTCCAAATTCATCTTCTGGCTGATGGATTTATCTTGTTTTGCAAAAGCTTCCCCCATTTGCTTGATTCGAGTAGCATCATCTTGTGCAACAGATCCTAAATTTTCGATGCCTTCAAACAGTTCAAGTAATGATTCCCGAAAAAGGTGGATAGAATTTGTTTGCGTATAACTCATGTTTTCATTTTTCAAAGGATAGTAATCTAATTTCCCCGCACTATCACCTAGGGTTGTGGCATGATTAATCATTTTTTCTTTATTAATACGAATTTTTGTCATGGTTGTTTTCCCTTTCTGTATGTGAAGGTTGTATCATGGTTCTATTATAATGACATTTTTTTGGATTGTCATTTAGTAGCATTGAAAATGGCATTGTAAATAATTGATGTCAAAGAATATTCTTTATGATCTGAAATGCAAAAATCAATATCATTTAGTTAAAGTCAACTTTTCTCTGACGGATAGACATAAGAATCTTATTACAAATTAGCAGTAGACTTGCTAAATCTATTACAATCCACAATGTTATATCATACTCCACAACCACCCGATGAATTAAATTGTTATGTATTTGGTAAAAATAGTCAACAAGATGCCAGCGTAGCTTTGGCCAAAAAAGCATCATCACCATTATGGCAAGGATGCTTTAACAACTATCATAAATTTGAATTAACTATTCAATTTCACAATGATATCATTTATACTTGCTTCAATTTCATCCAAAGAAACTAAATACCATTCTTTAGGATTTTCAATTTTTCCATTTGCTGTTGGGATAGAGATTTGTATTTGCTTAGCTTCAAATCTATGATGAATGACTGTTTCAAGTTTCCGACCACTAAAGTTTTGAACTTCCCATGTTGCAACAATTTTCACAGGTGCATATAGGTAAGTCGCTTCATTTTTAGCATTAGCAATTCGTTTTTCAACACTTCCAGCAGCAAAACCAATTTTATAAAGACTTTTATATTGTAATATTTCAGGATTTGAGCTAAGAGATCTGACTACATAAATATATCCAGTAGTCAGATATTCAGCAACTCTTTCTTCAACGGTTGTGTCTCCCATAACATCACTCATTACTTCGGTTACCATTCGACCATGACGAGTTCTGTCAAAGAGATTTGATGCAAATGATCTCAGTAAAATCCCTTTGTTTTCAGTTCCATTTTCATAAATAAGATGAAGCTTTGCGTTACGATGACCATGTTTATCTTCATAATAATTACCTACGGATAGGATGTAAAGCAGAATCCCATTATCAATATAAAACTTACCTGGTTTAATGTTGTTTTCAGTATCAACAGGAATTATTTTTCTAGTGCCATTTGCGATTTCTTTTTGAACAAGCCTAAATAGAGGTTCATATCGTTCGAAATGGCTAGCATGTTTCCGAACGCTATATTTATCAGCTGCGCTAATTGTTCTCTTATATCTTGACAAGTCAAGCAGTGAATCAACTTTATCTTTTTTCTCAAAAAGTGTATCATCATTAAGAATATCATCAAGAGATTTTGGACTTTTTATCGAATTTTCTAAAACCGTATTTTTACTATCAAGCAAGTTAAGTTCATCAATCTCAGCGAACTTCTTTATCATTTCTGGCTTGTCACGATAGCCTTTAAGTCTGGAAAATATTTTTCTTTCGGTCATATCACGAGATTTTTCTGGTTCTTTTCCATCATGATTTTTTATCCATTCGATAATCTCTTGAAATTTTTCAAGTTCTGGGTCAATTCGCTTAACTTGTTTCTTAGGAGTTTCAGCTATTAATTCATCAAAGATTGGGTCAGAAAAAATATCCTTAAGATTAAGCTTGTCCATCTTGTCTCTCTCTTCTTAGTTGCTCCAAACGTAATAAAGCATAGGCTAATCTTTGCTCGTATTGATCTGAACTAGACTTATCTGGAATTCTACCATTTTCATTTTTAAATTGAACAATTTGAGGATACAACATAACTAATTCATCTTCAGAAAAAGTGAATTTTATACCATCCATATAATCTTGGATAAAGCGTAAAGTTGGTGCATCAATTTCCTTTGAAATAACCTCATAGGCACGCTGGAAGGGATTTACTTCATCAATCAAATCAATTGCAATTTCATCAATATTTATAAATTTATTCGCCATTCTAAGAAATTGATTCCCGCCTGTTCCTTCTTCATGTTCCGCAGACTGAATGACAGCTTGTGCAACTAAGTGCTGACGAACTTCCTCAGTCTCATCATTTGACAAATCAGGATAGGTATTCATTATCACTCGCAGTACAAGTTGCTTATTAATCACTTTTGCACTTACACCGGCAGCAATAGCTTGCTGAATTTGACTGTCTTGTAAAATAGTCGCTTTCAAGTCATTCAAATCGTTTTGAATAATATTTTTTGAACGCTCAGTACTGGTCTCTTTTAAACCTTTGATGAATATTTCTGTTCCTTTTGATTTTTGGTCATCATTATCTTTACGCTTAAAGTTAAAGTTTGGAGCTAATACAGATTCCATCAAAAGACTTGCAGTGATTGCTTTCATGACATTATTAACCGCAAACATGACCTCATCATCTTGAGCATCTGGTTGAGCAATTAAATTGGTAAATTGTGCATGAGTTTTATTTGAACTATCACGAGTCACGCGCCCAATAATTTGCACAACTTCAGTTAATGAATTACGATAACCAATTGTTAAAGCATATTCTGCGAAAGGCCAGTCAAATCCCTCTTTTGCCATACCAAGTGCAATAATAATGTCCAAGTCATCTAGTTTAGACATATTTCGGATATATTCTTGAACTTTTTCACGACCTTCTTCATTAACCAAATCAGCAATTTTTAATACTCGTCCATATTTTCCAGTTAGTAGCCAAATCCCTGATTTTTCATCAAATTTTGCATCACCTAATTCTTCTAGAATACGGTCAACTTCATCATATTTATCTTTGGTGGATTCGCCGGAATTTACATTTGGAATATGAATAATTGTTTTCTTTGAGGTATCCAAAACTTCTGAAAGTGCATCAGTATAACGACCTCGATAAAAGCTATAGCCCATTGCAAAACTCTTTAGATATTTATAACCTTCAAGTTGTTCAAAATAAGTATAGGTTGCCTTATCAAATTTTTGCTCATCAGTAGACTCTAAAATTGGTACTGAATCACCTCGAAAGTAGGAACCTGTCATTGCAATGATATGCGCAGAAGAATTTCCCATAATTTTACGCATCGCATTACCAAGAACAGAATTATCATCTTGTGATACATGATGAAACTCATCAATGGCAAGTAAAACATTGTCAAAGTCAGAATCATTCAATTTTTCAAAAGCAAAACGTAGAGTCGCGTGGGTGCAAACCATAATATTATCTTCTGAGTTTGTTGAACGAATAAAATTAACAAACTGAGACACTTTACTTTCACTTGTTCCACGATCCATGAGATTGTTTTTGGGATTAATAATCCAATCAGAGAAGAAGCCGAATTTTGCTAGTTCTGTGGTTTGAAAAGATTTTCCAATTGAACGTTCTGGAACTGCAATAATTACTTTTTTTATGCCTTGATTTGCGAGCTTATCCAAAGCTACAAACATCAAAGCGCGTGATTTCCCTGATGCAGGGGGAGCTTTAACTAATAGATATTGAGATGTACGTTTTTCATAGACACGCGCCTGCATCTCACGCATTCCTAACGCATTTGTATTTTGGCTTTGTCCAGTACCATTATAATTAATTTCAAAAATATTTGATGTCATTTTTTCTCCTCATTTACCATTTCTTGATAAAGCTTCAACAGTACATTCAATCGTTCCTCATCGGATTTGAAAGGTTCTTGCTTATAAGCACGTTCCACAATGCCGTCAATCTTTTCGTGTGCTTCGCGTAATCTTGCGTTCATAGGTTTATTCGCGCCACCATATAGCTCAGCAAGTGTACCACCTTCTTCCTCACGGACATCCAGCATCTCTAAAACGGCTTCTTCAAGGACATTTTTACGTTGGGTTGAAAGCTTGGAAATTGGGAAAGTATTGTAAACCATGCCTGCTGAATAGCGATAATCCGTTTTCATTTTCCCACCAACTGAGCGAAGCCAAGTCATATGCATGCGAGATTGTAGGATACCGAGGAGCCAGATCGGGGCACCGTAGACTGCCACCGCAGAGTCTGAGGCCACTGATCGATCTGTGAAATATCCCATTGGCACATATTCACGAGACTCTGATGATGTCCTCGGGATTAGTATATAATCTTTATCTTCATATCTGCATTCCCCAAAGCGATAAGGATATTTTGATAGTTCTTTAGTGGAATTCCTTTTACTATTTTGCCGATATTCCTTTACAGCAGTTGTTCTTTTTATTATTAATTGGTTATCTGCGTACTTCTCAAAATCTTTTTTGGTCATCCATAAAGCATACCTATAACTACCATCTATAAAATCTTTTCCGCCAATGAATTTTTTTATAACTGCTCCCAAATCAGGATATTTATCAATAATTTCAAAATACTCAATAGTATTAAAGATCAAATTTCCATTATCATTAGCCATACTTCCATAATCAACTATTGGTATATCAGATATAGGGCTTTTTTTTTCTGAAACTAGAATATTTTCTCCGTCTACCAAGTAAGCATTTATACTCTTTACGGTTCTTGCAACCTCAGTTTCATCAAATAAATATTTAATCTCACTTGCCTCAATTGGGCAAATTCCAATAATTGCAACTGTAACACCTGCATTATTGCTTGCACTGTTAGCCCATTTAAATGAAGTGTAAGCAAAATTTATTTCAACATTGTATTTAAATATTTCATTCCAAAGTACGGCAACCTGCTGTCCTTGGTTGATAGAGTTAGTAGTGACGAATGCAAGTTTTGCATTGGCTTGGTGAATAAATTTAGCTCCTTTGATAAACCAACCAGAAATATAATCTAACTGTCGATGATTATGAACATTTAAAAACAAAGTATCTATTTCCTGCTTTTGATCTTCAGTTTGTCGTTTGCTACCAATATATGGTGGATTTCCCATAATATAGACTTCATCTTTTGCCTCGTGTGTGAGAACTTTATTCCAATCCATGTGCAAGGCGTTACCGTGTACAATATTTCCTGATTCTTGAAGAGGAAAGATTCTAGGTTGATAGTCAGCTAAAGATTCCATCATTTCTACATTCATTTGATGTTCAGCAATATAAAGAGAAAGTCTAGCTACCTCATGCGCAAAATCATCAAGCTCAATACCTGAGAATTGGTTGAGCCTTATCTTAGATCGTTTGAGTAATTCTCCTTGATAAACATCCTTTTCATTTAAAGCTTCCTGAATTTCACGGATTTTAACAAGGATTTGGATTTCAAGTCTTCGAAGCTCTATGTAGGTAATAATCAAAAAGTTGCCAGAACCACAGGCAGGGTCTAAGAACTTAATTTTACTCATTCGCTCAAGCAAGCGACCCAGTTGTTTGATAATATCTCGTTGTTGTTCTCGTCTTTGTTTTTCGGTAATATCACGGTCTTTGTAATCATCTGCACGGTCAGATAGCCTTTGGTACTCTGCTTGAATATTATCCCAAAATAGTGGTTTAATCACTTTCATGATATTTGGCACACTCGTGTAGTGCATGCCTGAGACTTGACGTTCTTCTTTGTTTGCAACAGTTTGAATCATTGCCCCCAAAATATCAGGATTGATCTCATTCCAATTGAGCAATTCTCCAGCTTCGATGAGTAGTTTCCGGGTAAAGGTGCTAAAGTTTAAATCATGATGTGGTTCTTTGAAAAGGTTGCCATTAACGTATGGAAATTCTTTCAACCAATCAGGCATATCGTATCGTTGTTTTTCGGGCACATCTAAAATTAAAAATAATTCTTTGATGACTGAATTTAGATTACTTCCATCGGTTTCAGTTCTTATTTTAAGAATATTAGTAAAAGAACCTTTAGTGATAATTTCTGTATCTTCAGAGAAGTACAAGAAAAGTGAACGAATTAGAAATAGGTTGAAGGATTTGCCGTCAGTTTCTTTTTTTGCAAGCTCTGGATTGATTTTGACCAATTCATCATAAAGTTTTGTGAAACGCTCCGCCGCTTTTATATCCGCTGGGTTTTCTTTTTGGTAATCTACTTTCTCAATTCCATTCCATGCAAGGAAAAACTCTGCAGAAGTTGGTAAATCTTCAAAGTGAATAGCAAGAGAATCATTAGTTTTTGTATCTTTAGCATAAAGCATTTCAAAATCAGTTGTGATGAGATAGCGAGGTTTTTTATTTTGCGATACAATTTCTTGCTCGATTTCATCAATAGCGCGTAGTGGATTATTTTCAACTTTTCGATAACGAACTTTATTTCGAATCAAAAAATCACCTTTACTGGATCCTGCACGTGTGGTACTTGTTTTAGGAATATCAAAAAGTCCTAAAAACTCTTCAATAAAAGTTTCTTCATTTAAATTTTCAATTATTATTTTAGCTCTATCTTCAATTTCCGTGATAGATAATAAATTTTTCTTTGGCATTTGATCTACAGTCCTTTATTCAGCTAGTATTATAATAATTATAACAAAATTTGTAAGTTTTTCTAGTATTGATTGAAGAAGAAGCGATATTATTTTTAATAGCTAACAAAAAAAATGCCTTTATCACTATATGATAAAAGCATTTTTTTAACCTCACTAATTTTTGGCGGGGAACCAATTAATTTTAACTAAAAACAACCTTCCTATAAATCGTAAATCCCTATTAAATCAGCGTAAAAATGGCATTTTATTTTATTCATTACTCCCACTCAACCGTAGCTGGTGGTTTACTCGTAATATCATAAACAACACGATTCACGTGATCCACTTCATTCACAATCCGTACCGAAATTTTCTCCAGTACATCCCACGGAATACGTGCCCAATCGGCTGTCATACCATCAATACTCGTCACCGCACGAACAACCACAGTATGGTCATATGTTCTGCCATCACCCATAACACCAACGCTACGGATATTTGGAAGAGCAGTAAAGTATTGCCAGATTTCGCGTTCTAGACCTGCGTTTTTGATTTCTTCACGCAAGATGTAATCAGAATCGCGGACAATCTCTAATTTCTCTTCCGTAATTTCGCCAAGAACGCGGATTCCTAAGCCTGGGCCTGGGAATGGTTGGCGCCAAACGATTGCGTCAGGCATGCCAAGTTCTGTTCCTAGTGCGCGAACTTCATCTTTGAAAAGTGTATTTAATGGTTCGATTAGTTTAAATTGCATATCTTCTGGTAAGCCGCCTACATTGTGGTGAGACTTGATTGTTTGGGCAGTTGCTGTACCACTTTCGATGATGTCTGTGTAAAGTGTTCCTTGAGCTAGGAATTCTACGCCGTCTAGTTTGTTAGCTTCATCGTCGAATACGTAAATGAATTCGTTACCGATGATTTTACGTTTTTGCTCTGGGTCAGAAACGCCAGCAAGTTTGTCCATGAAGCGTTTTTTCGCATCTACTTTGATGATGTTCATGTTGAATTCGCCTTGTAATGTTGCCATTACTTGGTCAGCTTCCCCTTTGCGAAGAAGGCCATGGTCTACGAAAATACAAGTTAGTTGGTCGCCGATTGCTTTATGAATTAACACACCAACAACAGAGGAATCTACGCCGCCAGAAAGGGCAAGCAAGACTTTTTTGTCGCCTACGATTTCTTGGATTTTAGCAATTTCTACTTCACTAAAGTTCTCCATTGTCCAGTCGCCTTTACAGCCACAAACATTTAATGCAAAATTCTTCAGTAATTCGTTGCCGTAAACTGAGTGACGTACTTCTGGGTGGAATTGCACGCCGTAAAGTGAACGTTCTTCGTCCGCAATACCTGCAATTGGGCAAGATTTACTAGTAATTGTTACTTCAAAACCAGCAGGCTCCTCAACGACTAAATCGCCGTGACTCATCCAAACAACTTGATCGGTTGGTAGTCCAGCAAATAAACGGTTTGGCTTCTCAACGTGAATGTCCGCTTTCCCGTATTCGCGGTCTTTCGCACGTTCTACTTTGCCACCGAAGTGCGTTGTCATTAATTGCATGCCGTAACAAATTCCCAAAATCGGAATTCCCATGTCAAGGATTCTTTCGTCAGCGCGGAAGGCATCTTCGTCATACACACTGTTAGGTCCTCCTGAAAAAATAATCCCCGTTGGATTTAGTGCTTTCATTTCTTCAACTGTAATAGTATGCGGATGTAATTCACTATACACACCGAACTCACGAATGCGGCGCGTAATTAGTTGATTGTACTGACTACCAAAATCTAGAACGATAATTTTCTCTTGCTCGGTAAAGTCTTTCATAATTTTAAACAAAACCACCCTTATCTATAAAATGAAACCGCAAAATCGCGGTTACTTCACAATAATATAAGAAAAGGACAAATCACTTGTCCTTTTCATCTTCTTTCATTTTAACGTTTCCCCTCTAAAGTTGCAACACCTTATTTGGAATTTTTCGCATCCATTAAGGCTAGACCTTGCGTGAGAATCTTATCTCCACGCATCCGACCGAAATCGAGTGAATCAATATTAGCGCAAGGAATACTTAGTTCGCCTAATACTTCCTCCACTGTTTTGTACATATATTTCACTTGTGGTGCTACTAAAACCGCGTCAACCTGTTCTTTATAATCACGGAATTTCCCAGCTGTAATTGCGCCGACTGGTCCCATCACGACAACCAAATCCCGCTCGCTGTATTTTTCACGAAAACTATCTTTATATTTCACATCATCTGGAAATAGTAGAACAGCGTCCATTCCTTCTGACGTCGCGCTTTTCACGACATTTTGCGCCATTAAACTCGACGTCGCACCACCAGCACAAACAATCATCAACGTTTTCATTTCTCATCCCTCCAAAAAATGATTCCAGGAGAGCCCCAGAATCATTCTTGTTGTTAAAATTATATGCCTTTTCCACCGAGTATGTCTAATTCTTGTATTTGTTTTATTTCTTTTATCATCGGTTTTGCGCGTGCAATGGTTTCTTGTACAGCTGGGTTATCAAGTGATGCTGCATGATGCCCTTTGTCGACCCAAATTTCAGAAACAAACACCGTGTCTGGCTCGGTTTCAGATTCGCTGACAATATACTGAATACACGTGTTGTAATCATCCAATCCTTCAGCCGCTTCAAGCAAAATTTTCACTAAATTATCTTTTTCTCCTGGATGTGTATAAAATGCAGTTAATAAACCATAACCAACTTTCATTTAAACAGCCTCCTATTTCCAGAAATCGTCAAATATAGTAATTGCCATATGGCGTTTATGTTCGGTTTTAATAAACCAGTTCTCAATTTTTGCTGCAGCATCTGCTGGAACTTCCTTACCTTCCAAGTAATCGTCAATTTGGTCATAAGTCACACCAAGCGCGACCTCATCAGGAAGTGCCGGTTTATTATCTTCTAAATCTGCTGTCGGTTTTTTCAAATATAGATGTTCTGGGCAGCCAAGCTCTTTAAGAAGCGCCTTGCCTTGTCTTTTATTCAAGCGGAATAGTGGATTAATATCCGTTCCACCGTCGCCGTATTTCGTATAAAAGCCAGTAACTGCTTCTGCGGAGTGATCGGTTCCAACTACTACGCCTTTATGCATCGCTGCAATTGCGTATTGTACTTTCATCCGTTCGCGCGCTTTTTCGTTACCTTTAGCGAAATCAGATAGTTCCACTCCCGCTTCCGCAAGCGCCGCAACACTCGCATCCACTGAAGCTTTAATATTTACGGTTAAACGATTATCTGGTTCCATAAAGTTCAGTGCATCTTGACGGTCCGATTCATCTAGTTGCGTTCCGTATGGCAAGCTCACAGCGAAGAATTGGTACTCATCGTCACCCGTTTCTGCTCGCATTTCGCTTATCGCCATCTGTGCTAGTTTTCCTGTTAAAGTCGAATCTTGTCCCCCAGAAATCCCAAGAACAAAGCTTTTTAAGAACGTATTCTTTTTTAAATATGCTTTTAAAAACTCGACACTTTTTCGGATTTCTTCGTGTGCATCAATCGTTTCTGCCACTTGCATATCTGCTAAAATTCTTTCTCTGATTTCCATTATAATTCCTCCTAAAACGGCATATCTAGTTCAACTGGTGAATGAAGCTGGACACTTTTACGTACCTTTTCGATATTACGCATCTTATTTTTCCAACATTTTACACTTAAATCAACTGGGTATTGCTCCGGACGAACTGTTCGTTTGTACTCGTCCCAAAGTAGCGCCAAGTTCTCTTCTTTATATGCTTTAATTTCATCTAGTGAAGGCATATCATATACAAGTTCTCCGTTTTGGAAAATCGGTACAAGTAGCTCACGCGCGGTGAAGTTCTCGACTGTTTTCATAATATACGTATGAACTGGGTGGAACATCGTTAGTTTATCCACATTTTCGAGTGATTCGTCCGCTAAAGCAATATAATCGCCTTCCGCTTTCAAGCCATCTTCATTCGTAATAATCCGGTAAACTTTCTTTTTACCAGGAGTCGACACTTTTTCGGTGTTACTCGAAAGTTTAATCGAATCTTGTAAAATATCATTTTCATCAGCAATTGCCGCCATTTTGTAAACGGCACCTAATGCTGGTTGGTCGTAAGCGGTGATTAGTTTTGTGCCAACGCCCCAAGAATCGATTTTTGCTTTTTGCGCTTTTAACGATAAAATAGTATGTTCGTCTAAGTCACTCGAAGCAAAGATTTTTGCTTCTGTAAAACCAGCCTCATCTAACATTTGGCGTGCTTTTTTAGATAAGAAAGCCATATCCCCGCTATCTAAACGAATGCCGATAAAGTTAATTTTATCGCCCATTTCTTTCGCCACTTTAATCGCATTTGGTACGCCAGATTTTAGCGTATCGTATGTATCTACTAAGAAAATCGAATCAAAATGCGTTTTTGCGTAACTTCTAAATGCTTCTAGTTCGTCGCGATAAGCTTGAACCATCGCATGTGCCATCGTACCAGACACAGGAATACCGAAAATTTTTCCAGCGCGAACATTACTCGTCGAATCACAACCGCCGATGTAAGCCGCTCGTGTGCCCCAAATAGCCGCATCCATTTCTTGTGCACGTCTTGTACCGAATTCTGCAAACGTTTCGTCATCAATAACAGAACGGATTCGCGCCGCTTTTGTTGCAATCAGCGTTTGGAAATTCACAATATTAAGCAAAGCTGTTTCAATTAATTGTGCTTCCGCCAAGCTTGCTTCTACTTGAAGGATTGGCTCTGTTTTAAAAACAAATTCCCCTTCTTTCGCAGCAAGAATATTTCCTTTAAATTTAAAATTACGTAAATATTCTAGAAAAGGTCCATCAAAACCAAGTTCGTCGTGTAAATAAGCAATATCCGTTTCTGTAAAACGTAAATTTTGCATATAATGAATAATTCGTTCTAGCCCCGCAAACACAACAAAACCCGAATCAAATGGCATATCTCGGAAAAACACTTCAAATACCGATCTACGCTCATGAAGTCCATCGTCAAAATACGCTTTCATCATATTTAGTTGATATAAGTCTGTATGCAGCGTTAGACTATCATCTTGAAATAAATTTGTCATTTCTTCTGCTCCTATCATAACTAGTTCTTTGCGTTATTATTTATACATAATAATAGCACAAAACAAGCCCACCACCTAATAATTGAACATTACTGGTCTGCCTGTTTTGTGCTACGACTATTTTAAATCATCTTTAATCTTAGAAGTAGAAATACCGTCTGTTCGTGGTAAATAAACGACTTCACAATAAGGTTTTAAGAAGTCAAACTCGCCTTCCCAATCATCACCCATCACAAAAATATCAATATCACGATTTTTAACATCTTCTAATTTTTGTTCCCAGTTACTTTCCGGAATCACTTCGTCGACATATCTAATCGCCTCTAAAATTAATTTGCGATGTTCAAAGTTATGGTATGCTTCTTTGTGTTTGATTCGATTAAATTCATCGGTTGAAATGGCTACAATAAGGTAATCACCTAAAGCTTTTGCTCGTTCTAATAAACGAATATGCCCCCAGTGAATCAAATCAAATGTGCCATATGTAATTACTTTCTTCATCAGCCCACCTACTTTCTTTAGTAGTATATCAAGAAAACAAAAATTTCTCTACTTGTTAGCAGTGCTACTTTTCTAGCTGTTCTTTCAAAAAGGAAACGAAGCGCTCACTAGAATGCCCGTCTGAATATTTATTCCATTTCGCCGCAAAAGCACGAACCATTTCTAAATCGAATGCTTCTTGCTCAATTAGTTGTATTAGTTCCTCTGTTGTATGAACGAATGGCCCCGGAATCGTTGCTAAAAAGCCATCCGACAAACCTCTAGCCTTATCATATTCCTCTAAATCATACGTGAAAAAGATCATTGGTTTTTCTAATAAAGCAAATTCAAATGGAATAGATGAATAATCAGTAATCAATATATCTACGGCTGGTAGTATCGTCTCGATTGGCGTTTCTTTATCCGCATAGACAACAAAATCATCCACTACTTCATCTAAATCATTACTAATAGATGGATGTAATTTTAAAATTAATTGGTACTCATTTCCGAGTGCTTGTTTCATCTTCGCGATATCTAAATGAAGCGTAGTACTATGAAGTTCCTCATCGCGGAACGTCGGCGCATATAATAATTTCTTTTTATTGGAAAGATGTAATTTGGTATTTGTCCTTTCGGCATTTTCTTTCAATTGTTGTTGGTTGAAGAAATTGTCCGTTCTCGGAATTCCTAGCTTCAACATATGCGAATCTTCTAGTAAAAACGACCTTTGGAAAATTGCTGCCATTTCATCCGATCCGACGAGCACTTTTGAAAAACATCTGTACACTTCTTGAAATCTTTTTTTATCGCGCGCGCTTCTTTTTTGCGCTGCTTTATCTTCCCAGCCGAATTTTTTCAATGCCCCATTCGCATGCCAAATTTGAATGCACGTCACATTTTTACGTTCTTTTAATCCAGCTAATTCCACGAAATAATTATCCGTAATGACAACTTTTGCCGTATTCAGATGGAACATTAACGAGATAAAGTGCTTGATTTTTTTTGGCTTTAATTGGATAAAATCAAAATTAAAACCGGTCACATCCACTCTTGGATCATAGAAAACAACCGTTTTTGGCGTAACTTTCATTTCGTTCATTTGCTTTATAATTGCAGTGGAATTTTCCGGAAAGCTAACTAACAGTACCACTTTTTGTTTAACTGGAAAAATCCTCGCCAAACAGCCAGTTATCTTAACAGCAAGCATATAAATATAAATTGCTACTTCTTTCAAAATTCCCACCACCTATTTTTCAGCAAAAACGATTTTCACTGTTTTCTCTGCTGCATGACCATCTTCCCAAGTACAAAACTGCTCCAAAAAGCTGTCTTCTATTTTAGGTGGATTTTCAAGCATTTTTTCAAGTTCACTCATTAATTCTTCATTCGTTTCCACAAGCGGACCAGGAGCATTTTTTTCAAAATCAAAGTAAAAGCCACGTAACGTATCACGATATTCCGCCAAATCATACGTATAAAAAAGCATAGGACGCTGTAAATTCGCATAATCAAAAAATACAGAGGAATAATCAGTAATCAACAAATCACTCACTAAGTATAAATCGCGTATATCTTCATGGTTTGAAGCATCGCGGACAAAATCACCATATTGCGTGAAATCAAAATGTTCCGCGACTAAATAATGCATGCGAACAAGTAAAACAATCTCATTCCCCAATTTTTCTTGCATTTTTGCGATATCGATTTTTAAATCAAATTTATATCTTCCAGCTTCATAAAAATCATTATCACGCCATGTTGGCGCATATAAAACAACTTTTTTCTCTTCTGGGATATTTAGCTCTTTTTTAATATTAGCTATTTTCAGCTCTTTATCGGTACTAAATAAAATATCATTCCGCGGATATCCCGACTCAATCATCTCTCCAGTAAAACCAAATGCCCGTCTAAAAATAGCACTAGAATAAGCATTAGGAGAAATTAAGTAGTCCCATTTCTGTGCTTCTTTTACAAAATCAGCTTTGTACTGTTCCGTTGTTTGCCCTGGAATGTGCACTTCATCAATATCCACGCCTAATTTTTTTAAGGGTGTTCCATGCCAAGTTTGCACATAGATTGTTTTTTTCGGTTTTGGTAGTTCTAAAGGAAGTCTACTATTAGAAATCCAATACTTAGCAAGCCCCATTTTAAATAACCAGCTAATAGAAAAACGTTTAACATAAGGAACTCCGTAAGCTTCAAAAACAGCCACGAATTTTGGATTAACACTCCATAATAATTCGTATTCCGGATTATGCTCCTCCATATATTCATAAATAGCCCGTGGATTACAGCTATATTGCTTACCTGAAAAGCTTTCAAATATCACTAAATCTTTTTTTCGCGGTAAAAATCCCACTAATCTAAACAACAAATAATACACTTTTTGTACTAACTTCATCAGGATACTCCCCCCTGTTTAAACTTTCGCTTTAACGCTCGATTTCGTTTTAATTTCCCTAAGATGCTACTTATGATATTTATGTCGGCGATAGGCGTATCCTTTTCCTCATCTTGATAAAAAAGACGCGCTTTCGTTTGATACGGTTTTAATTTAAATACAGCTTTTTCTACTGTGCCTTTTTCTCTGACAACGACATCCCAAATAGTTTGATTCTCTTTTCGTTTGACTAACCGAGCTGGCATTTCTTTAAAAGACGTGCGAGCAACCCATTTCACGTCATGAATATCCGCTTCTTCTAGAAGTAATTCAATCGCGACTGTTTTGCCGATACGATAATTTTCTTTTACTGTCACAAGTGGAATATCTTGTTTTTCAGCCGTTTCAAATTGCAGCGGCCATCCATTTTGCAAAATCGAGCACATCATTTCTTTTACTACGAGAGGTGTGTCTAATTCCATAATCGTACTTGCTCCGACTTCCTGCAAAATCTTTTGTAATTCTTGCACGAAAATCGCTTGCTCCGACTCGCTTAAAACTTCCCGGAAATAAGTATTTTCTTTATAAAAAAACAATTTTGCATGGTACGCAATTAGATACTTCACATAGGGAATCACTTTGCCATATATTTCTTTCGAGTCAGTTAAATAGGTTTGATATACTTTCTGCAAAAAAGGCGTGTATCGTTCTGGTTTTTTCCAAGACGAACTTACTAAAGAACCTTTTTGCTTTAGATCACGATAGTAATAATACCCCGCATCCGCAATCAAGCCATAGCTCCGATATTTCAGTAAGAACTGGGTAATTAATAACTGATCCTCCGCAAAATAAAGCGACTCATCAAAAGTAAATTCTTTCAAACAATCATAACGTAAAAAAGTACCGCCAATATAAAAATGAATTGCTTCCGGTTCTTTTTCAATATCAGCAACTCGATTTCCATTCGCAAAACGGTAATTTAATTTATGTGGTGAAATTTTTTTCTTACTTCCAAAATCATCTAAGTAATAAAAAGCTGGCACAAGCATAGAAACGTTAGACTCATTTAGAAATGTAACTATACTCGCTAACATATTCTCTGACATTATATCATCGGCGTCTAAAAAACCAACAAAATCAGTATCTTCACTTACATTATGTATTCCGATATTACGCGCTTTTGCCGGTCCACCATTTGGAACGGTCAACACGCGAATATTGTTAGGATATTTTGTAGCGTAACGATTTGCGATAGCGCCACTTCCATCCGTGCTTCCATCATTAATAAGCAGTACTTCCACATGCTTCAAAAAGCTGTAAGACTGCTTAATTATACTATCTATGGATAGTGCTAACCTTTTTTCGGCATTGTAAAAAGGCATTATAATAGCAAATTTCATTCTTTTTCCCTCTCCATATAAAAGCTGGGAAGTTAAGGATTTAGCAAATGACCATCGAATACTTACATTCGATTTTCTTGCTTCCTAAAATACTTTAGCAAACAAATTCATTAGCTTACAGCCTAAACTCCCCAATGTTTTATTATATCTTCCACTCCATAACGCTCTTGCCCCATGGACTGCGTAAATCAGCTTCAAACGCTTCGATTACATCTTGAATGGAATGAACTGTATGAACTTCCCCAACAAGATTTTGCAGATATTCTACCCCACGTTTATTGGTTGATAAGAACTCCACTGTTTTCTCAAAATCAACACGACCGCTACGACTACTTCCATAAACGGTTAGTCCTTTTTCAAGTACCATACGTGAATTAAATTCAATCGGATACTCCGAAACACCAAGTAAGGAAATGGTTCCTTCTGGTTTAATGACATCAATAATTTGACTCACCGCATACTGACTACCCATTCCTCCAGCACATTCGAATGCTTGATCAATAACTAAATCAGCCGGAACATCATCAATTGCATAAGCACCATCCACAAAAGAAAAGAAGTCTAATTTATATGGTGTTTTCCCAAAAATGTAAACTTTGCTATCAGGGTACCAATTTTTTAGTAGTAAAGAAGTGATAAAACCTAAGTTCCCATCACCCCACACACCGAAAGATTCCCGGTTAGCATTACTTTTACCTTCAAAGCGTAAAATAGCGTGAACTGCCACGGAAATCAGTTCTGAGAAAGCAGCTACTTTCATGTTAATATCATCCGGCAGTGCCACCACACGATCACGACGCATGAACACATAATCCTGCATTAAACCATCATAACCACTAGAACGGAATTTACTCGAACGTAAATAGTTCTCAGCAATGACTGGATCATTCTCAAATGGTGTATTTGGAACCATGACAACTTTTGTACCTGGTTTAAATTCTTTCGTTGCATCATAAACAACTTCCCCAACACCTTCATGAATAAGCGCCATTGGAAGTTTTTTAGATAACATTTCTTTCCCTCTAGAACCTGTATAGTAACGTTGATCTGCCGCACAAATAGATAAATGAGTCGGTCGAACAACAACCACATCACCTGTTAATGATTCGTCCACATTGGCAACTTCAAACTGTCTCTCTGACACAAGTCTGTATACTTGATTAATCATTGGCTATCCGCTCCTGAATAATCGCATTCGCTACTTTCAAATCATAAGGCGTCGTAATCTTAATGTTGAAAATTTCACCTTTAACTAATTTCACATCATCGCCAGCAAGCAAACAAATTTTACATGCATCTGTTAGAATTTGTTTTTTCTCTGGTGTTAGATTTTGGTAGTGATTGAATACTTTTTTCATATTGAAGCTTTGCGGTGTTTGTCCTTGATACATGTGATCTCTGACCGGAATATCTGTAATCACCTCATGATTGCTTGATTCAACGATTGTATCAAGTGCTTCAATAACAGTATCTACTGCTCCTGTTTCAAGTGCAGCATCTATATTTTCTTCAATAATACGATGTGTTAAAAATGGACGAACAGCATCATGCGTCACGATAATATCATCATCTGTTAAGCCATATGTTTTTTCCACAAAACGAATACCATTCATAATTGTTTCATTGCGGTCTTCTCCGCCTTCAATGACTACAATACGATCATCAGAAATATACTTTTTAATATTATCCTCAGCGTGGTTCATCCATTCTTTTGGTGAGGAAATAAGAATTTTATCAAATCGAGTATTTAGAATAAATTTTTCAACGGTATGAACAATAATTGGTTTACCATTTAGAGGTAGAAATTGTTTTGGCATGCTAACGTTACCCATCCGCGTACCTTTTCCTCCAGCTAAAATTTGAGCGTATATCATCCTCTAATCTCCTTTAACTGTTTTTTATATTGACATGTTACATTATAACATAAAACTTGTATAACAAACTAGCTTCTATCTGCGCTAAGAAGTATTTTAATTAAACACCTTGTAAAAACGCATCATTTTATAACCTAAACCATTAAAAACTTGTAAACCCAAAGCCCCCTATGTATAATTAAGTGGGACTATATGAATATAGATTAGAAGGAGATTATTAAATATGAGAGTAAAAAAAGCTGTAATTCCAGCTGCTGGTCTAGGCACGCGCTTTTTACCAGCAACAAAAGCAATGCCTAAAGAAATCTTACCAATTGTGGATAAACCAACTATTCAATACATAGTAGAAGAAGCAGTAGCATCTGGCATAGAAGATATTTTAATTGTAACCGGTAAAGGTAAACGTGCTATCGAAGACCATTTTGATTCCGTTCCTGAACTTGAAAACAATCTACGGGAAAAAAATAAACTTGAATTACTACATTTAGTAGAACAAACTACTAACATTAATTTGCACTTTATTCGTCAAGCGAAACCAAAAGGACTTGGTGATGCCATCCTTCAAGCAAAAGGCTTTGTGGGTAATGAACCATTTATCGTTATGTTAGGTGATGATATTGTTGAATCCAAAATCCCTTGTTCCAAACAATTAATGAATCAATATGAAAAGACGCATAGTTCCGTCATTGGAGTCCAAACTGTCCCTCACGAAGAGACATATCGTTATGGTATTATTGATCCAATTAATGAATATGATAAGAATTTATATAATGTGAAAGGTTTTGTGGAAAAACCAGATCCTGCTAATGCACCGTCTGATTTAGCTATCCTTGGCCGTTACTTATTAACACCACAAATTTTCGACTTCTTAGAAACGCAAAAACCAGGTGCAGGAGGCGAAATTCAACTAACCGATGCAATCAATAGTCTAAATGAAGTACAACGTGTATTTGCTTATGACTTTGAAGGACAGCGTTTTGATGTTGGCGATAAATTCGGCTTTATCCAAACAACAATGCAATTCGCTTTGAAGCATCCTGAAATCAAAGATGATGTGAAAGATCTGATTAACGACTTATATAACCAAATTCATAAAAAAGATAAAAAATAAAAAAAGAGATGACAAATGAAAATTTTGTCATCTCTTTTTTACATGCATTTAAAAGTACAGCTTGTAACTTTTGGCAATAGGATTTAAAGAATTTAAACCAACTGCTTTATACACTGCATTTGTCGCACGGCGATAATAACTTAAATAATATTGTTTCGTTTGATAATGCATTTTATCGAAAAGAACTTTTAAGAATTTCAAATAAGCCGTTCCAAATTGTTTATTTTTCTCCCAATGAGAATACTCTTTCACTGGAACTTGTATATAAAAGTAACCTAACGAAATAAGTTCACTCACAAGGCGTTTATTATTCGTTTCAAGAAAAACAGTAAGCGCATCAATTGCATCAACTGCCTCTGTTAAATCTTCCGCCATTAATTTCTTTTGAAAAATTGGACCTAGTTTGGTTCGAATCAAATAGTTAAATAAATTTTTGTCAAAATCAAGTAACTCTAAACTTAAAGAAGTATACTTGTTTTCCAAATTTCGATAATACGACCAACAATCAACCATATCATTGATCAAGTAATTATCTGGAACTTTCATTTTCTCTTCGTTTTTCTTCGTTTCTTCCAAAACACTATGTTTCCAAACCATATTGGCTTTATGAAAAATATTAATTAATTCATGCGTAATCTCTGCCTTTTCAAAGTACGCTTTCAAAAAAGCAACATTATACAAAATATATTGCCCCACTTCTTCAAGCAACATATGTGGATCACGTTCCAAATAAGTGCTAGTTGGATTCGGAATCGTTTCCTCTAAAAATTGGAGTGTATCCGTCATTTCATAACTATCTTCATTTGGCAATTTTCGTAAATGTTGTACAAAAAGAGGGTTTTGATTAAATAAATGGATATCAGCACCGACCATATTATCAGCGAAACGAGCGAGATAGTCTTGTATTTGCGAAAGAATATTTTGATCGCTTTTCGAACAAACAATAACAAAATCTGCTGATGTATTAGCAAGATTTATCTTTAGTTGCTCTAACAGATAAGGACTTCCCCATCTCTCACCAGTATCTTTCATAACGAGTTGTTCCACTACAATACTCATAAATCTTTCACTTCCTCATTTGCTTGAACAATATAGGTCTCTACAAAACGCTTCGTTGAATTACCATCTAAGCTTCCAACAAATTTCTTTTTAAAGACTTCCAGTTCGTCATAATTATATTTTCCCGTTTTAATCGACTCAATGAGCGACGGCGTATCTTTGAAAACTTCACCAGGAATAGTTGCTTTGTAATCGAAATAAAATCCGCGTTCATCCAAATAATCATCAATATCATATGCAAAGAAATAAATTGGCTTATTCATTAAACTAAATTCAAAAATAACCGAAGAATAATCTGTAATAAGCGCATCACTAAATAACATTAAATCATTAATATCGTTATTCAACGTCAAGTCTAAAATAAATGGATCATTTTCATCCACATTAAATGAAACGTTCTTAATAACAGGATGGAATTTTAAAATTAAAATATGTGTATCACCAAGTTCTTTTTTCAAAGCAGCAATATCAAGTACAACGCTATAATTAAAGCGTTCATTTGGCCCACCGCGGAAAGTTGGCGCATATAGCAACACTTTTTTGTCGCGAAGTTGCGGATACATTTTCATATATTTTTCTTTTGTATATGCCACATATTCTTGATCAAAAAACACATCTGTTCTAGGCACACCAATAGGTTTAATTTGATTAGCTTGTTTTCTAAAAGCTTCCATATATTCAGGAATTATGCCTTCTGAACTAACAAGAACATCTGTGTAAGGCGAATGAGCACGTGTCTCAAATTCTTCTGTATTAGCATCTGTACCTTCAAGCGCACTAAAGCCAAACTTTTTGAAAGCCCCTGTCGCATGCCATGATTGTACCACATGTGTCTTTTTATTAAATTTCAAACCATAAATTTTGTTGTAATAATCATCTAATACAATTGTTTTAGTTCGCCCTAATGCATAATACAATTGGAACATTTCAAACCAATTACGATTTTTCCGTAAAAACACATAGACTTTTTGTGGCATATCATTATAAAACAGGTAATCATAAATGGCTAATAAATTTCCTTCTAAGCTTGTACTACGTTCTGTAGCTAAAATAACTTGGTCTTTTTTGCGTGGCATCAAAGTAGCTAGTCTAAATATAATGCCTCTGCTTATTTTCCGAATTAGAATAGGCGCCTTAAATTTACGACGGATAATAAATTTAAAGGAGATTTTACGAGCGGCTCCCCAATTATTATGTTCCATAATTTGTAAAGCAGCTTTCATATGGATAGGATATGCTTTTCTAAATGCAATTTTTGCTTCTTCCCCTTGTCTCTCCCACAAATACGTAATTAGTTGGCGATAGTTTCCTTTATTGTCTCTTGTAATATAGCGAACACGTTCGATACTACTGAACAACAAGAAATATCTAAAGGAAGGAATTATATTTAGGAAGTCATCTGATTTGGTTTTTAACCAGTCTAATGTCATCGTAAAAGCAATTTGTTGGTTTTCACTTTTCTTACTTTCAATAGCCGCCCTTAAAGCGCCCCAAAGCTCAACACTAGATACTCGTTGATAATATTTTAAAGCTATTTCATATTCCGTATTATTTTTGAGTAACTCTGCTTCCCCGTAGTCAAATATTTGAAAAACAGATTTTAAAATACGAATTGGATCTTTATTTACAGATTGCGTTAATGATTGCGATTCACCATCACGTAAGCGGTAATAATAAACTACTTTTTCTACAGTATAGATATTTTCTGCTTGAAGTAAAGCATGCAAAACAAATGGTTGATCTTCACCGTAACGAATATTTTCAGGGAAAAACACACCATCTATCAAAGAATGATGATAGAGTTTCGCACAAGGACCTATCGAATAAAATAGCTCGGGATTTTTCAGTAGTGTTTTCATTCCTGGCTTGGCAATATTATATTGGATATGCATCGGAATGAACCATTCACCTTCTGAATTAAAGCGTTTCGTTGCGCCTGTAATCAATTTTGAACCAGTGGATATTGCACCGTCATACATTAGTTGAAGTGCATAGTTCGGAATAATATCATCACTGTCCACAAAGCAAATATACATTCTATTCGCAAGACGCAACCCATAATTCCTAGCCGAAGCTGGTCCACCATTTGGTTGAGTATGCAACTGAAATTTTGGCTTATCTGATATATATTCTGTCACCATTTCTATTGTTTTATCCGTTGAACCATCGTCAATTAATAAAACTTCGTACATGTCAAATGTTTGCTCATGGATGCTTTCGAGCGTTTCCAGGATTACTTCCTCCACATTATATAATGGAATAATAATACTTATTCCCGCTTCTCGATTCTTATTGATGTTATTATTTGAATCACTGTTCATTTATAGACTCTCCCTAATTCAAAATATATGTCATCTATTATCTCCAGTTTTCCTTCTAAACACATAATATGTTCCTGCAAAAATAATTATAACACCCAAATCAAAAATAGCGGAGACATATTTCGGTATTATTGGTTCAGAAGCAACATGTGAGACAGTGAAGCCCATATCTTGCTTCTCTTTTTTAACACCATTAACATACAGTGCTCCATACGGATAAAGATCTACTGCATCTGGAGTATAGGTACCTAAAACTAATGGTTTTTCAGGGTTTTTATTTTCCACTTGATAGACTTCAATAACATATTCAGTTTTACCTTTTGGCTTTTCATTTACATTAATTTGGTAATTTGTAGCTTCTACAAAATCTGATCCAGCTATAACTTCATCGTAAATATCCTTCTTATTTGTCTTATCTACAACTTTCAAACGATATTTACTAGCTTCATCTGGCTCTTTTAGAACCGCTATTTGGATAGAATTGAACGGCGAATCTACATTAAACGTTTGCTTAACAATTTGTTTGCTAGTAACAGGAAGATCTATATGCGCATAACTTTGTTTTACAAGATATTTATTGATATCCTGTGACTCGCCTGCTACCGAATTTCCAATAAAAGCAAAAGCAACTGTACTTAATAAAAATACGCAGAAACTCGCGATTAAAAAGCCTTTTCTTAGCCCTTTTTTCAAATCAAATTTTTTCGTATATAAAGATTCTACTATAAATTTAAACCCATATATAGAGGACAAGATCATTAATGGCGTAATAAACATAATATAACGCTGATTTGCTTCCCAGAATAAGTGGAATAGCCAAACACCTACTAGCGAAATATTAACGAAAAAGGACATATCAAATTCCCTTTTCTTATAAAAACGTAAAGCACCTAGACAAATTAAAAACAAATTAATAATATGGAACAGCTGAGCAGGTAATTCAGTGACAACCCGTTTATCTCCAAAGAAGTAATCATAAGGAGCTGGATAATCAAGTGCAGCATTAACATACCACGTATATGCTCGCGTTCCGTCTGTCCAAGTATTTAACATCTTATTATCAAAAAGCTTTATTAAGCCAAGCGGTCCATGTTCTTCAATACGTTCTTTAATTTTTTCAATATTGGCTTCTTCTTTTTCTTCTTTTGTTTTAAATTGTGAAGTATAAGCAACATCATTGCTGTTATAACGACCGGCTGGATCGCCAAGCCCCATCATAATCCAATGTGTTTGAGGAAATTCAATGGTTGGGTCTTTCTTAAAGTCATAACTCTCTGCGATTGGTGTAAAAACAGTGCTTAAACCGAAAAAGCAAATTGCTACGATGACCGTGTTCAATAGAATTTTACGCCAATTTCTTATAAAACATAAATGAATAAGCATTGCTGGAAGTAAAATGATGATATTCGGCTTAATTTGATAACCTACTGCAAACAGCAGCCCAATAATGATGAAATACCACCATTTACTACTTTTCGTGTATAGATAATAAAATAAGGCAATCAGCGCTGTAAATGGCAGTACAAGTGTATCTGTATAGAAATACCAAATATAACCAAATAATGGCACACAGAATAAAACAATTAATAAGTAGATGTTCCCAAATTTATTACCATTTTCTTTACGAACAATCCAGTACAATACAAAAATAGTAATATTCATACAAACAAAAAGGAAAGCACTTTCTAATAAATACGTATTAGTAATACCAAGCGTCCCTCCAACAGAATATAGCCAGTATCGAATAATTGTTATAAATATATTATTAGGATACATTAAAAAATAATTCTGCGTTGTTGCATGCCCTCCATTAGAAAGCATATTCAATGCTTCTCCCTTGATAAGAAAAGCATCTGCATATGAATTCATTTGCAAGGAGAAAAGCAAATAAATTTGAGTTAATATAATCAAGCTAACCAAAAAGATGGTTATTACACCATCTCCTTTTGTATTCAATCTAGTAGAAAATTGATAGAATCCTATAAGTACTAAAAGCGCCGCAGCACTAAATAATATAAATATACTCGGATGATTAAAACTAATTTCTAGCGGTTTAAAAATGCTTATGCAAAGTAAGTAACCAAAAATAAGTATAAAAAACGCATTAAAAATATAAGCTAACCTATTCTTCACTCTCTTTACACCTATCTCTCGCTGATTTTATTTTCTTTGCATTTTGTTTCAAAAACATTCTCTTCAATAGTAAAACGAGGTCGTTCTTTTACTTGTTTAAAGATTTTTCCAATGTATTCACCTAGAACACCAATACCAATTAATTGAATTCCGCCAATTAACCACAAGGAAACAATTAAAGATGTCCAACCAGGTACAACAGCACCAATGATTTTTTGAACAATGGCATAAATCCCCATTACTACGCCTATCATAAAAATAACAGATCCAAGGACTAATAATAATCGAATGGGTGCAACACTGAAAGATGTAATTCCATCCACAGCAAATAAAACCATTTTCTTAAGTGGATATTTTGATTCTCCTGCAAATCTCTCATTTCGATTGTAAAATACTTTCGTAGATTTGAAACCTAATAATGGTACAATGCCTCGAATAAACATGTTTTCTTCTTTATAACGTAAGAATTCTGTTAATGCACGCTTGCTAAGCAGTCGATAGTCCGCATGATTTGGAACCATATTAACTCCTAGTTTGCTCATAATTCTATAGAAAGCTAACGCTGAATTTCTTTTGAAGTAAGTGTCAGTGTCACGTTTATCTCGTACGCCATAAACGACATCGTAACCTTCATGATATTTTTCTATAAACTCAATAATCGCATTCACATCATCTTGTAAATCAGCATCAATAGACACGACACAATCTGAATATGCATGTGCTTCTGTTAAGCCAGCAAGTAAAGCTCCTTGATGTCCATAATTCCGACTTAATTTTAGTCCAGATACATGTTCATTTGATTCTGAGTATTGCTGTATAAGTTCCCAAGTTCTATCTTTACTTCCATCATCTACAAACATAATTTGACTTTTGTCACTGATTGATTCACTCATCACTAATTTTTCTATAATATTTGTTAGTTGTGTAACACTCTCGCTCAGAACTTCTTCATTATAACAAGGTACCACAACTGTTAAAAATGGCTTTTCCACTCTCACTACAACCCCTTATTGATATGCTATTCTATAAAATTCAGTATCTACAGCATATCTTATTTACAACAGTTTATCAACTATCTATGTAAAAATAATCAAGTATACAGCCAATATAGACCTCTTTCCAATAGCAAAAACCCTCCAAATTATAGAAACTTTTGCCAAGTATGATTTATCGCCTTTAACCATAATATGGAGACCTCTTTAATTCAATTAATTATTGTAGGGAATTTTATCAATATATGCTAAAATATACAATATGATAATAAAAATTTTAAGGAGTTAAAGATGAAATTTTATATTAAGGAAATTCAGCTAACAGATTCTAACACATGGAAATTACAAGGCTTCTCAGAAGGAAAAATCAATAGTATCCAAGCATACTACAACGAAATCCGAGAATATAAGCACCCTGAACAAAAGTTGAATATTGCTTTTACTCAAGATAAAAATTCATTCACAGCTACTATTTCTGTTGATGAACTTGCTAGTCTTTCTCTACCAAATAACCAGACTGTGTGGAAATTCAAAGTAAATAATGATTATCCATATACACATTTAATCACAGATGGGCCAATTATAAATAAACCCTTCCAACCAGAGAACTCGCTTTACAAATACCATTTTGATTTTCCTGAAGGTATTTTAACACTTGTCAGTAAACCTATAGAACTACTAGCTTCGATAGAGGAGTACAAATTAGATTCTGATGTGATGTCTGGTTCTATTAAAATCAAGTCGCCACTTCCAAGTAACCAATTTAATGCAAAGCTAATTTTCAAACGTAGACCTACACCAAGCTTTTATTTATTTCACGAGCAACAACAATCATTTGATTTAGGGCTTATTACTGAAAATATCGTTAATTTCTCTATTCCCACCAAAGATTTATCTACAGCTTTCTTAGTAGACAATACAAATATACTAGATGCCATAATCGAAGTATCATCTAGTCATAACAAAACAGGCTTATCTGCATTCATATCCATTGATGCAGATATGAAGCCAGCTATTCCTAGAGAAATTAAAATAGCAGCGCCACTTTTTGCAACTCTGCGCTCCTATATTACAGGCTCTAACAGATTATCATTCTATTTCAAAAAAAATATTCAGGGGTTAGTGAGTCTGAGTCAATTAAAAGAAACTAAAAAAGATTTGACACTGCAATTCAAATTAGAAAACAGTATCTCTGAAGGTCAAATAGTAGCTAAACGTGCAGATAAAAAAGCGAATACATTTGAATATAATGTAGAACAAGTATGGCCTTTAAAGAAAGGGATTACTAAATATACTGCTCAAATTAATAAAAATGAATTCTTATCCGGACCAATCAATAGAGCTGATGCGACATGGGATTTCTTCCTTCGTTCGGCAAACATGCCAGATTTACCTATTTTAGCGCCAAATACTATTGACTTTAGTTCTTCGGGATTTTTCAATGTTGCTAATAACGAATTTATGGCGCAATTAACAAGAAACGACTCCAATAATTTAGCTTGTCTTACAGCCGTTGCTCCTAAAATCAAACAAGATATAACAAAAATAGCTGTAATGGGAACTTGTTTTAGCCGAAATGCTTTTAACTCATCTCCATTCTTTAATCCAGATTATAAAGCTTTTTTTGAATGCAGTTTTACGCAGTTTCATTCTTCTATAATTAGTATAATGACCGAACCCGCTAACTTAATTAATCTAGATAAGTATACTGATATTAAAAAAAGCGAGAAACCTTTTATAGAAGATGATTGGAAAAAAGATTTCTTTACTAACCTGAAAAATTCTGACGCTGATTATTTCTTAATTGACCTATATCCTGATGTTATTCGACCAGTTATTTGGTTAAATAATAATTCAGCTATTACATTATCTTATGTTATAGAACAAAGCCAATTACTTAATGACATTTCTTACGAGAGAATTTTAGATCATATTGATAATGAAACCTACTTCAATGAGTGGAAAGGCTATGCTGATCAATTTATCGAAAAACTTACAGAAATAATTCCTACTGATCGGGTTATTTTAAACCTAGGTGGATTTACAACGTCTTATTATGATGAAGATGGAGAAGTCGCAACTTACAAAAACAAAATGGCCATCGAAAAGAATAATTACTTCTGGGAACGTTTAAATAATTATTTCTTATCTAAATTGCCTGAAGCAAAAGTAATCGACTTTTCGAAAAAAGGCTATATAGGTGATTTCAACTATCCATTTGGGCATTCCTTTTCTCACTTCGAATCCCCTTATTATAAAGACTTCTTGAAGGAACTTATTTACATCACTAAATCTTAATCTATAATCATATAAAAACAGAGTGAGAAATCTCACTCTGTTTTTATATGATTATTTTTAGTCTATTTAACGTTTGTAAAAGCTCGTTTATCTACCCAACCAACTATTTTACCATTTACACTCATTTGATAGTAAGTTGCACGTGTAGTCTTAGCCTCGCGTATCAACTGTACTGTCTTGTTAGCATAAGCAGTTGCTTGTCCTACATTTTTTGTGCCAATAACTCTATACGGCTCTGTCCAAATGCCATTACCTGGCGCGTTGCTAAGTAATCCAGTCATATTAATCGCTTTATTGTACTCAATAGAATCATATACATCAAAAGCTTTTTTATCTAACCAACCGATTACTTTGCCGTTTACGCTAAATTCGTAGTAAGTTCCTCTACTTGTTTGAGCTTCTCGAGTTATTTTAGTTGCTTTATCTTTATATGTGGCTGCTGAAGTAACTAATTTAACACCCTTACTCTTATATGGAGCAGTCCAAACTGCGTTGCCTGTCACATTTTCCACTACAGCATCTAAGTTAACCGCTTTGTTGTAATTAATATTGTCATATACATCGAAAGCTTTTTTATCTAACCAGCCAATGACTTTACCATCAACACTAAACTCGTAATATGTTCCTCTACTTGTTTGCGCTTCACGAGTTATTTTTGTTGCCTTGCCTTTATAGGTTGCTGCTGAAGTAACAAGTTTAACACCTTTACTCTTATAAGGAGCCGTCCAAACTGCATTACCTGTCACATTTTCCACTACAGCATCTAAATTAACCGCTTTGTTGTAATTAATATTGTCATATACATCGAAAGCTTTTTTATCTAACCAGCCGATTACTTTGCCACCAGATTTAAATTGGTAGTAAGTTCCTTTTGGCGTTTTTGCTTCACGGACGACTTCCACTTCTTTATTCAAGTAAGTTTCCGCTGGTCCGATTAATTTTGTACCAACTGTACGGTAAGGTTCTGTCCATACAGCATTACCCTTCACATTTTTTACTACTGCGTCAATAGCAACTGTTTTATTGTATTCCTCTTGATCATACAGTGTAATAGCGTTTCTATCTAACCAACCAATTGCTTTCCCATCGATACTGATATTGTAATAAGTACCATGTTGAGTTTCGATTTGTTGGCTGATTTTCACATCTTTATTTGCATATTTCGTAGCCTGCGCCACAGAAGTTGTTCCTTCAAGTTTGTACGCTTTAGTCCAAATACCATTTCCGGTTGGATTAGTAATTTGTCCGTCAAGGTTCACATTTTTACTTGAAATAATGGAATCATACGGATAGATAGTGAGAGCTCGTTTATCAATCCAACCAATAGTTTTATTATTTATGCTAAATTGGTAATAAGTACCTTTAGCAGTTTGTGCTTCGCGTAAAAGTTTAATTTCTTGTTGTGCGTAAGTTGTTGCATTCGTAACAAATTCTCTTCCATAAACATTGTATGGTTTAGACCAGATACCGTTACTTACTGGGCTAGTAATTTTAGCACGTCCGACATTTACTTTATCATAATTGACACTATCATAAATAGTTAATGCTTTGCCATCTACCCAACCAACTACTTTACCATTATATTTAAATTGATAGTACGTACCTCTCTTTGTTGTAGCAACAGATACTAAATCGATATCCTTGTTAGCGTATGTGCTAGCTGGACTAACAGATTGCACTCCTTTTACTTTATACGGTAAAGTCCATACACCATTTCCAGTCGGACTTGTAACAGTTGCTTTTCCGGAAGTGGATTTTTGAGTAAGAATTTTGTCGTATAAAACATCATATTTGGCTAAATCATAATTCTCAATTACTTGAATTAAGCTAGCACCATATGTAGGAGAGGTTGCATATCCAGCTTTTTGAAGCTCCATTGCAGCTACTTTATAATCCGTTGCGTCGACAACTTTCTTATATAAGTCTTTATTCCAAGAAGTTCCGTTCACTAATAAAAGAGTATGGTCAGTGACAGATTCATTCCAGCTAGGGTATTTGCGGAATTCAGCATCAATTTTAATCCACTCACCGTTCACATATTCAGAAGTTGTCATGATAACTGATTGTCCATTATATTTCCCTTTTATACCAAATAAATTATATCCTTGTGTAGCAAGTCCACTTTTTCCCCAACCAGATTCTAGAATTGCTTGAGCTAAAGTTATACTAGATAACAGATGATATTTTTCTTGAGATGCCTGGGCAGCAGGTGCTATTTTGTCGATAAATGCTTGTTGCGATGCTGTCGTTGCAGCTTCAACCTCTTTAACAAAGGAATTTTCTCCAGTTAATGAATCTTGTAATTGTCCGCCAACAGTTGTCAAACCGTACATTGGAACAACTAGCATCGGAATCATTACAATTTTCATCCACTTTTTATTTATCATTATTCTCCAACCACTCCTTAATTTGTTTATTGTCCTAATTTTACCAAACTTTATGCCTCCGTAAGTTACAAATTTATTACAAAAAAAATAAATGGTATTATAACAACAAATTTGTTAAACATTTAGACAAAATTTTTATTTCATTTTATGATAAAATGCTTTACTTCTTCAATTTTAAATAAAAACTTCCAAAAGATAGATAACTTTTGGAAGTTTTTTACAGTTAATTCAATTTTAAATCGTAATTATCAACATGTACTACTTTTTCAATTTGTGTTGTGGATTCTTCACTAATTAAGCCTTTAAAAGATTTCCCTGTCGCCACTAGTGTTCCAAATAGTATCGTTAATGCAATTAGCACAGTTAAAAATATTTTATCAAAAAGAGTTAGCCTGTATTTATTGGCATTAGGATTAGGATAGATTTTTTTCTGAGGAGCTTTTTGATTTTCCTTATGCTCTTTTTGATATTTTTTCTTATAATCATTTGGTTGTTTGTTAAACCATTTTACAAACTCATCATATTTTTGAGCAACTTCTTGTGCTGTACCCATCTCTCTTATTTCACCGTGATGCATCCAAATAATTCTGTCACACAAACTTTTTACTTGTCCAAGTGAGTGACTGACAAAAACAATAGTTTTGCCACGCGCTTTAAATTCATTAATCTTATCAACGCATTTCTCATAAAAAGTCTGGTCACCCACTGATAAGGCTTCATCAATAACTAAAATATCAGGATTGGTATGCACCGAAATTGCAAAACCTAAACGAGAACGCATCCCGCTTGAATAGTTTTTAATTGGTTGATTAATAAAATCACCTATATCAGCGAATTCGATAATACTTGGCATCAACTTGTTAATTTGAGAACTTTTCATTCCATGCATGAGTAATTTCAAGCGAATATTTTCATAACCCGTCAGCGGACCTTTTAGTCCCACTGCAATGGCAATTAAAGAAGTTTCTCCGTTGATAATGACTTCTCCTTGTGTCGGAGGAATAACACCTGACATAATACTCGATATAGTTGACTTACCAGAACCATTGATCCCAATAAGTCCTACTGTTTCACCATCATGAATATCAAAAGATACGTCTCGCAACGCCCAAAAGGATTGCATTTTTTGACTTTTCGGCATGAACAAGCCTTTGATCTTATCAGATTTATTTTGATAGAGGTCATATTCTTTCGACACATGTTTAAATGATACTTTTATATTTTTACCCATCTGTCTAACCTCCTATAAATAATCCACGAAGCGTTCGCGGAATTTCATGTGTAGTGTCGCACCAACAAATAGTAATGTTAGCGTGATTAACCAGAAATACATCGTGTATGATGGAGATTCCCAGAAGCCTTTATTCATTAAGAATGTCTCTCTAAAGCCGTTTACCACATAGTAAATCGGATTTAGTTTGAGTAAATCTACTAGCCATTGCGGCAACATTGTTTCTA
This sequence comes from Listeria monocytogenes ATCC 19117, assembly GCF_000307025.1. Taxonomy (GTDB): domain Bacteria; phylum Bacillota; class Bacilli; order Lactobacillales; family Listeriaceae; genus Listeria; species Listeria monocytogenes_B. The sequence continues at coordinate 1,116,198 of NC_018584.1, read as the reverse complement.
AATTCCAAACAATCCCTGTTACGTAAAAAAGTACACGCATGACAGATTGCAGCATAATATAATAGTCTCTTACTAAAACGCTAATTGTTGCATTAAATAAAGTAACACTGAAGAGAAAAGCAATCATGGCTACAAAATAATACAAGTACTGACCCCAATAGATTGTAATAGGAGTTCCATTAATTGCGAGCAAGCCTAGCAAAATTACCATCATAGTAAAATAACTTGTTAAATTAGAGACAATCGTGATATTAGGTAAAATACTCATTGGGAAATTCATTTTTGAAACCATGCCTATTTTATTATAAATACTATTCGCACCTTGCAAAATAACTGCACTAATAAAGAACCAAGGAATAATCCCCGCTAGCATCCATTCAATATAACTTGCATCCGATCCAGATTTTGCATTCATCCCAAATCCAAACACAAAATAATAAATAGCAATTTGTATTAATGGATTTAAAATCTGCCATGCTAGTCCTAAATAATGGCTTTGGTATGTAGCCTTATCTTCATAGCGCGCAATGCGAAATATCATTGGTAAATTTTTTATTTGTTCTTTAATAACTTCCATAACCTGTTTCACAAAAACACTTCTTCCCGAAAAATAATATGGTTTTAATAACCAGATTCAGCTCACTATTCTTTTATAGGCAACTCCTCCACTTAAAACCACAGACACCTTGTTTGTATTATTTGTCGTCTCGGTTGCCATATTCTTGCTGTTTATGCATGATCTTCTAAGTGTATATAGCTCTGCTTATTTGGCAAATTATTTTACTAATACGGTTTAGTAAAAAATCCACCCTATGTTAAATTACCTTAAAAGTCATTTTTTGTAAAGCTTCATCTGCAATTATCAAAGAATTAGTTTTCAAGAACAGCCTGAATATCTGCTGCCCCTTCAAGCAATCTTGGTCCTGGACGACTTAATTTATTGGCATCCATTTCATAGATTTTATCGTTTTTAACCGCTGGAATATCTTTCCATGCTGCACGTTTTTGGATAGTTGCTTTGGCATCTGGATAGACAGATAAAATGATATCCGGTTGCAGTTCTACTACTTTTTCTTCGTTGTAAGGAATGAACCCTGATTCTGTTACAATATTAGTTCCACCAGCAAGTTCTAACATTTCATTCATAAATGTTCCTTTTCCTGCTGTGTATAAGTCTGGACTAATTTCAATCCATACTTTTGGGGATGTTTTTAATTCTTTCGCTTTCTTTTCAATAGCTATTTTTTGTTTCTCCATTGAATCGGTCACTTTTGTAGCTTCTTTTTCTGTTCCAGTTAGATCACCAATGGTAGCAATCGATTTTTCTACTTCCTTTAAGTTTGTTGCGTCTGGAACTACAAACACGTTAATTCCCGCATCTGTAAGTATTTTATAAGCGTCTTTTTCTGTTGCAAGCATCGATTCGTGTCCAAGAACTAAATCAGGCTTAAGAGCAATAATTTTTTCTGTATCAACTGAAGTAGAAGTCACTTTCTCTATTTTCTGAGCTTCTTTTGGATAATCATCATATGCCGATACTCCTTTTACTTCATCACCAAGTCCTAGTGCAAATAAAATTTCTGTATTACTTGGAATTAATGAAACAATTTTAGTTGGAGCTTTTTTCAGTGTAATTGTTTCACCAGTTGCATCTTTCACTTTGATTTCTTCTGTTTGCTTTGTTGTCTCTTTTACTTCCGTATTCCCGCATGCAGTTAAAATAGCAAGCAATAAAACTACGGCAATTCCTTTAAACCATTTCATATGTATGTTCTCCTTTTTTCAGAAAAAACAGGCGGGAAATCTAACACTAATAAATCTGGAAAAACGTCTTTATTCTCACGTTTAACTTATCGATTTTTAAAGTTCTTCACTTTAAATTAGCGTCATATTCCCACCCGTTAGTCATTTATGTTTTTAAATTCTGTTTACTTCAATTAAAAGATCACCAGATTCGATAGTATCGCCGTCAGAAACATAAATGCTGCTAACTTCTCCATCGAAAGGCGCTTGAATCGTTGTTTCCATTTTCATTGCTTCTGTGATTAGTAGTGGATCACCTTTTTTCACAGAGTCGCCTTTTTTAACAACTACTTGAATGACTGAACCTGTCATTGTAGCTCCAACATGTTCAGGATTAGTTGTATCAATCTTACGGCGTGCAATAACAGTGGATTGAACGTTCATATCTTGGATGTTAATCTCACGTGGTTGTCCATTTAATTCAAAATAGATAACACGTGTGCCATCCGCAATTGGTTCACCAATAGAATTTAGCTTGATTAAAAGGATTTTTCCTTTTTCAAGTTCTACTTCGATTGTTTCCCCTAAACGCATTCCTTTATAGAATGTTGGTGTATCAAGGACTGTTACATCACCATATTTATTAATCATTTCTTGATAATCTAGGAACACTTTTGGATACAAAATATAGGAAATGACATCTTTTTCAGTTGGTTCATAACCCATTTTTTCTTTTAATTCTGCTTTGACTTCAACAAAGTTAACTGGTTCCATTAAAGCGCCTGGACGATCTGTAAGTGGTGTACGTCCTTTGAGTACTAGTTTTTGAAGTTTTTCTGGGAAGCCGCCGTATGGTTGACCAATTTCCCCCATAAAGAATTCGATAACGGAATCTGGGAAATCAATGGTATCGCCTTTTTCGTATACATCTTCTTCGGATAATTCATTTTGAACCATAAATAGTGCTAAGTCTCCAACAACTTTGGAAGAAGGTGTTACTTTAACGATATCACCAAACATTTGATTAACCACTGTATACATTTCTTTCACTTCGTCCCAACGATCGCCAAGTCCAACTGCAATGGCTTGTTGTTGAAGGTTAGTATATTGACCACCTGGCATTTCATGAATGTATACTTCTGTTTGAGGTGAATTAAGTGCATTGTCAAAGTCTTTGTAATAGTGACGAACATCTTCCCAGTAATGATTAATGATTTGGGAATTTTGAGCGTCTAAATTCGTTTGACGATTACCATTCACTAATCCGTAATAAAGACCAGTCATACTTGGTTGGCTTGTAGCCCCACTCATTGCGCTTGATGCCACGTCCACAATGTCAACGCCAGCACTGACAGCTGCTGCGTAAGTATAAATACCGTTGCCGCTTGTGTCATGCGTGTGAAGGTGGATTGGAACATCTACTGTATCTTTTAATTCGCCAATCAAACGGTATGCCGCTTGTGGTTTTAAAAGCCCAGCCATATCTTTGATTCCTAGGATATGCGTGCCTTGAGCAACGAGCTCTTTCGCCATATCTTTATAGTAATCTATGGTATATTTCGTTCTTGTGTCATCATCGATATCTCCTGTATAGCAGATAGCAGCCTCTACGATCTTCCCTGCTTCACGAACAGCATCAATGGACACTTCCATGCCTTTGATCCAGTTTAAGCTGTCAAACACGCGGAATACATCCACACCGGATTGTGCTGATTGCTTAACGAATTCACGGATAACATTGTCAGGATAGTTTTTATACCCAACTGCATTAGCTCCGCGAAGTAACATTTGGAACATCACGTTTGGAATTTGTTTTCTAAGTGTCTCTAGGCGCACCCAAGGATCTTCATTTAGGAAACGATATGCCACGTCAAAAGTCGCGCCACCCCACATTTCAAAGGAAAACATGTTTGGTAATAAATGAGCCATCGCATCTGCTATTTGGAAAATGTCTTTCGAGCGAACACGTGTTGCAAGTAAAGATTGGTGCGCATCCCGAAGTGTAGTGTCTGTTAAGAGCACTTCTTCTTGTTTTTTCACCCAGTCTACAACGCCTTCTGGACCTTTTGCATCCAAAATTTGTTTTGTACCTGGAGAGATTTGCGAACCATACGGAATTTTTGGCAAGCGTGGTTCTGCATATACAGGTTTATCACGGTGCTTAATTCCTGGGAAACCATTAACCGTTACATTACCAATATAACGCAACGTTTTTGTACCACGGTCGCGAATATGTGGGAATTTAAATAGTTCCGGTGTTGTATCAATAAAGCTTGTATTATAATTACCACTTGCAAAATCCGGATGACGAACAACATTTAATAAGAAAGGAATGTTCGTTTTGACACCACGGATACGGAATTCAATTAAGTTACGACGCATTTTGCGCGTTGCTTGTTCGAATGTCATTCCCCAAGTACATAATTTTACAAGTAAGGAATCATAAAATGGTGTTACTACTGTTCCTTGGAAGCCGTTACCAGCATCCAACCGAACTCCAAACCCACCTGTAGAGCGATACGTATCTACTCGACCAGTATCTGGCATAAAGTTATTAAGTGGATCTTCCGTTGTAATACGGCTTTGAATAGCAGAACCGTGAATATGGATATCCTCTTGCTTAGGAATAGCTACTAGTTGGTCGTGAAGCGCGTAACCATCTGCAATGAATAGTTGTGATTGAACAATATCAATCCCTGTAATCATTTCAGTAATTGTATGCTCCACTTGGACACGAGGATTTACTTCGATAAAGTAGAAATCATCGCCTTCCACTAAAAATTCAACTGTTCCAGCATTAATGTAATCAACATTTTTCATTAATTTTACTGCAGCATCACAGATACGGTTACGTAGTTCAGAAGTAATCGCATTACATGGCGCTACCTCTACTACTTTTTGATGACGACGTTGGATAGAACAATCACGTTCAAATAAATGAACGATGTTGCCATGGGTGTCCCCAAGAATTTGTACTTCGATATGTTTCGGATTCATCACGCATTTTTCTACGTATACTTCATCGTTCCCAAATGCCGCTTTTGCTTCTGAGGATGCACGTTCAAAGCTTTCTTTGACATGTTCTTTTGATTCTACGACACGCATACCACGACCGCCGCCTCCAAGAGAAGCTTTAATCATTAATGGGTAACCGTTTTTCTCACCAAATTCTTCTACTTCTTTAATACCAGCCACGGGTCCATTACTTCCCGGAATTACTGGAATATCAGCTAATAGAGCTTGTTCTTTTGCTTTGATTTTATCACCAAACATATCTAGGTGTTTTGATTTAGGACCAACGAAAATAATGCCTTCTTGCTCACAACGACGAGCAAATTCAATGTTTTCGGACAAGAAACCATATCCCGGATGAATCGCGTCTGCACCAGATTCTTTAGCAATCTCTATTATGTTTTCGATATCTAGATACGCATCAATAGGCTTTTTCCCTGCTCCAACCAGATAAGCTTCATCTGATTTATACCGGTGAAAACTTCCGGTATCTTCTTGTGAATAAATAGCCACTGTTTTGATTTTGAGTTCAGTACACGCACGCATAACACGGATTGCAATTTCTCCGCGGTTTGCTACTAATACTTTTTTAATTCGATTCATTTTTTTCCTCCTAACCAACACTGATCTGTTCTATACTTTATACATAGCCTCCAACGGTTGAAATGATTATGTACACTTATATGATAATCCCCTTTTTTTAGGCTGTAAAACGGTATATAACTTCAATTATAGTATTAAATACCATCAGATGTAAATTATTTTCTTTCTAAATATTTAAAACAATATCGAAAACACGAATAAACTGGCTATAAAACGCCAAAAACATGCGGTAAAGCAAAAAAAGAAAAAGCTAATTAATTAGCTTTTTCTTCATAATTTAACGTCTTTTTTGTTTCTTTGGTAACTCTCTCGTGGAACCATCTGCTTTATAAACACGTTGGTATTTAGTGAACATTGAAATATTCGCTACGATACCAAGCATCATCGAGAGCACCATTAAGGAAGATCCACCATAACTAATAAATGGCAGCGTTACACCAGTAAGCGGAATCAAACCACTAGCTCCACCAAGATTAATAAATGCTTGAATCGCAATCAGACTAGCAATCCCGTAGCACATTAAGGAGGCAAATGGATCCTTCGCCCTGAGTCCGGTCGTGATAGTTTTAAAGATAATGAAGAACAGTGCCAAAATAATAAACATCACACCGAACACACCTAATTCTTCTGCAACAACGGCAATAATAAAATCGGTGTGTGCTTCCGGCAAGTAACCAAGTTTTTGAACGCTTTCGCCAAGCCCTTGTCCAGAAACACCACCTGAGCCAATCGCATAGAAGGAATTAATTAACTGGTGCCCTTCTTTATCCGCATACTCAAAAGGGTTCATAAAAGTCGTAATACGAGCTACTTTCGTTGGAGAAACAATTTCATTCCTCACACTATCCGGTAGTGCGAATAAGATGAGCGTGAGTCCAATAATAATACCCATACCAATCCCAATTAATTTCATAATCGTTCGAAGTCGCATTCCAGAAGTGATAATAATACAACAACCAACTAAGAAAATAATAAAAGCTGTCCCAGTATCTGGCTGAATGGCAATCAAGAAACATACAAATGCTAAAAAGAATATGGGCGGTAAAACACCACGGTTAAAATCATCAATGTAACTTTGTTTCTTCGCATAGATGGCAGACATGTAAATAATTACGGCTAATTTAGCAAATTCTCCTGGTTGAAGAGAACGTGGCCCTAAAACAAGCCAACTGTTCGCATTATTTACCGTTTTACCCACTAAGAAAATCAGTAATAAGACACCGATGGATCCAAATACAATTAACATTAACACTTTATTATTTTGATAAAATTTAAATGGCAAAAGAGCAAAAAGAATAAAGAAAATAAAACTAATTATAAAGTTCTTTACTTGACGAGCATAAAAATAATCTGCCGGTAAGCCTTTACCAATTGCTAAAGACCAGCTGGCACTATAGATCATAATAAGCCCAAATAAACATAGCACGATAAATACCGCTATAAATGCATAATCATAAGATTTTAAAATTCGTTTAAACATCGGCATCGTCCAATCCCTGAGAAGTTACTATCCCATCTTGTTTTCTATTCTTCCTATTATAAAGGAAAAGACCTCCAAATGAAAAGAAGAATCGCCTCCTTCTTTTGGCTCATTTTTTAATCTTTCGCTGGCAAACAAAAAAAGATGTCAGAAAAAATCAGACATCTTTTCAATTGATTCATTATTTTTTACTCATGGACAGTTCATGTAAAGTGGACAATTCTTTTTCCAGTGTAGACATTAGTTTCTTGCCTTCTTCTGGTTCAATTAGTCCTAGGCGGGTTGCAAAGTTAATTTCACGTGATAAACCATACATTTGTGTATCAAGAACTTCCTCATATGCTGGACATTGCGGTAATGTTAGATTATCCATTTGAACTTTAATCAACTGTAAGATTCGTTTTGCGTCTTGCTTTAAAAGCTCCACTGCCTCTTCTCTGTGATCTATCTTTTTATTTGCCATCACAGAACCCCCTATCATACGCCAAAAGTAGCGCTTTATTTTCATCTCAAGGAAAAACCTTAAGTAAAAGTTAATACTAGATAGTACTAGTATAGCATAATTTATTTACCACGCAAGCACGATCTAATTAAAATTTTTGAAAAATTCACTTTTACTCGCCTTTTTCGATAATCATGCTATAATACTTGTGTGAGGTGAAGACAAATTGAACGCAAAATGTATCTTGTGCGAGCGTGTAGATGAGCTAGACAATCGCGAATTTAAAACAAAACAATTACGTAATAAACCTATTAGAATGTATCTATGTCCTGAATGTGAACATCGAGTAGCTATTAACACTATCAGTCGCGTTAATTCTGGTCATTTCAATTTTCATAAACCAGTAGTAATGTCGAATAGTGAGTTAAAGAATTTAATAGAAAGTGCTGGAAAATAGAGAAAATCCGCCCTTTATCGGGCGGATTTTTTTATTTTACTGGGAATGAGGCAACTACATCATCGCCTGCATTAGCTTCAGAAACACTTGCATCAAATTTATCAGGATTTGGAACACCTATTTTTGAGTCAGCTGCTAAATCATTGTACACAGCTTCTGTCATTGTAAATGTAAGAAGCCCACGAGCTGTTTTTCCAGCGGTGAAAATATTTGGATCTGCTTTACTTCCTATAAGATGAAAATTAGAAGGAACAAAATTATCTAAGCTTCCTCCTACAAATTCATTTGCTCCTATAAGTGTAATTTGGTCTGCTTTGTACATTTTATCTTTTGCAGAAGTATTTTTAATGGAAATGTCTAAAGTGATTACATAGCCGTTTTTATTTGCTAAATAGCTTTCTGGATTACTTGCACTAACTGCTTTATTCGCACCAACAACATGCTCTACTTTATATTGATTCACTTCAATCGTTAAATTTTCAAAGATTTTTTCGAATGATGGGGCACTCGACAAATACGTTGTTGTTACAGTTCCACCAAGAACAGAAGATACATTGGAAGTTTTGAAGCCTGTACTAGATAACGAAAAAGCCGGTGTAGTTGGACTATTGCTTTTATCTGTTGCACTACTATTATTTTTGGCCGGTGCGTTTTTCTCTACATCTGAGCTTCCTTTTGTGACTACACCTTTATCATCCGTTACGGAATCTTTTGTTGTCGCTTCTTTGGTTGTTGTTTCTTTTTTCTCTGTGTCAATTGCTTTCTTAGGTGTAGATGTGGCTTTTTTAGCTGTTGTTTTGCTTTCATTGTTGTCTTTTGCAGAGTTTCCGCTTGCATAAACACCGATTACAACTCCTCCGATAAGAAGTACCACTAATACTGCAAGAATAATTATACGTTTTTTCATCATACTAACCACCTTTTCTACTTACTTCTAATATACCAAATAGCTTTTCATATTACAATAGTGTTACAAACACATTATTTTATTCCCTTTTCCAGCAAATTAAAGCATAAAAAAACCAAATAGTTTTTAAAGGATATTCCTACCACTTAAAAACCATTTGGCCGATTCAAATATATATTATTCAGCAGTTTTTGAACGTTTTGCTGCTTTTTCACGTTCGTTTTTGTTTAGGATTTTTTTACGTAAACGGATGGATTCTGGTGTTACTTCACAGTATTCATCTTCGTTTAGGAATTCTAATGATTCTTCTAGTGATAAATGACGAGGTTTTTTGATTACGTTTGTTTGGTCTTTGTTAGCAGAACGAATGTTAGTCATTTGTTTTGCTTTCACAATGTTTACAGCGATATCGCCTTCACGATTGTTTTCCCCAACGATCATACCTTCGTAAATATCCGTACCAGGTTCTATAAAAATAGTACCACGGTCTTCTACTTGCATTGTTCCGTAAGTAGTAGATTTACCTGTTTCCATGGATACAAGAACACCACGACTACGTCCGCCAACGCGTCCTTTTTGGATTGGTTGGTAGCTATCGAATGTGTGGTTGATAATACCATAACCACGAGTCATTGAAAGGAAATCAGTTGTATAACCGATTAAGCCACGAGCTGGAACCATGAATTGTAAACGAACTTGGCCGTTACCGTCGTTAATCATGTTTTTCATTTCGCCTTTACGTTGGCTAATAGATTCAATAACAGAACCCATGAATTCTTCTGGAGTATCAATTTGAACATCTTCTACTGGTTCACATTTCACGCCATCAATTTCACGGATGATTACTTCTGGTTTAGAAACTTGTAATTCATAACCTTCGCGACGCATTGTTTCGATCAGAATGGATAAATGAAGCTCACCACGACCAGAAACTACCCAAGCGTCTGGAGAAGCTGTTGGTTCAACGCGTAAAGATACATCCGTTTGAAGTTCTGCAAGTAAGCGTTCTTCAATTTTACGGCTTGTTACGTGTTTACCTTCACGGCCTGCGAAAGGACTGTTATTTGTAACAAAAGTCATTTGCAATGTTGGCTCATCAATACGTAAAAGTGGAAGTGCTTCTTGGTGATCGAAAGGTGTTACTGTTTCACCAACGAAAATGTCTTCCATTCCCGCAAGTGCTACTAAGTCACCCGCTTTTGCTTCTTTAATTTCGTCACGTTTTAGTCCGAAGAAACCGAACATTTTCGTTACACGGAATTGTTTTACTGTGCCATCAAGTTTAATTAAAGCAACTGTTTGTCCCACGTGCATTGTTCCACGGAATACGCGGCCAATACCGATACGACCAACATAGTCATTATAATCAAGTAATGATACTTGGAATTGTAATGGTTCGTCGCTATTATCAACTGGAGCCGGGATATGTTCGATAATTGTGTCTAAAAGTGGTTTCATTGTTTCTTTTTGTTCTGCTGGATCAGAATCATAGCTTGAAGTTCCGTTGATTGCAGAAGCATAAACAACTGGGAATTCTAATTGATCGTCGTTCGCACCTAATTCGATGAATAATTCTAATACTTCATCAACAACTTCTTCTGGGCGAGCAAAATCACGGTCAATTTTGTTTACTACAACGATCGGTGTTAAGTTTTGTTCTAGTGCTTTTTTTAGTACAAAACGTGTTTGAGGCATAGTACCTTCATACGCGTCCACTACTAAAAGAACACCATCTACCATTTTCATGATACGTTCTACTTCTCCACCGAAATCGGCGTGTCCAGGTGTATCCATGATGTTTACACGTGTATCTTCATACTTAATCGCTGTATTTTTCGCTAAAATTGTAATACCGCGTTCTCTTTCTAAATCATTGTTGTCCATTGCGCGTTCTGCAACTGTTTCATTGTCGCGGAATGTGCCTGACTGGCGTAGTAATTGGTCTACTAGAGTTGTTTTACCATGGTCAACGTGGGCAATAATTGCTACATTACGAATATCATTTCTTAAATTCAATCTTGTTTCCTCCTAAATTAAAAATCCAAACATTTATCGTGAAGATTAGCCAAAAGAAAGAGGAAAATAGATTTATTTTCCTCCGTCGCTATCGTCTCGTTTAAATCAACTTACCTATTATAGCATAGCTGAGCGGATTTGGCACGATTTTTATTTTCTGAAAACAAGTTTTTTTATGTTGAGCGCTTTCTTTAAGGCAGGTAGTTATCTAATAAGGTTTGATGGATTTTTGGCGATGCTACAATAGAACTTCCTTTTTCTAACATATTGATTTTTTCACCATTAATCCGTGTCACTTTCCCGCCTAATTCTTCGACGATAATTTTTCCAGCAGCTATATCCCACGGGGCTAAATTAGCAGAAAGATAGGCTCCCGCTCGTCCAGTAGCAACATCCATATATTCCAGTGAAGCTGCTCCGTGTAATCGTAATCCTCTAGAAGCTTTTACCGCCTCCCACATGGTTGGGAATTTTCTTGTCACGCTCAAATTAGCAATTAATAGCGTATCTTTTAGGTCTATTGCTGGGTCAAGTTTAGGGATAGTTCTGCCGTTTACTGTAGCACCTTTTCCTTTTTCTCCAAAATACAGCTCATCGCGTGCAACGTCATAAATATAAGCAAGCTGCCCTATTCCATCTTCATAAACTGCAAGTGAAATCGCAAAATCGCGTTGCTGTTCAACAAAATTCAATGTCCCGTCAATTGGGTCAAGAATCCAAACCACTCCATCTAAATCTGTTACATCTGACGCCATTCCTTCTTCACCAAATAAACGATGGTCAGGAAAATGGTCTTTAATTTGTTGAACAAAAAAAGCTTCGGTTTCTTTATCCATATTCGTCACTAAATCATTTCGACCGGATTTGACATCAATGTCTAGTGTTTCTTTGAAAGATTGTTTAATTTTCGCTGCGGCTTCCATGATCCATAACCTTGCTAAATAATCTATTTTTTCGCTGTCCATAAACACACCTCTTCGCACTCTTTTTGTTTATTTTATCACAAAAATGAATTATCTGAATAGAACAAGATTCTTTCACTTGGAACTTAACTTCCGTATAATGAAACTATATGCAAAATTAGGAGGAAAACAGATGACTTTTAAAGGATTTAGTAAGAAAGATTTTAAAACAATGCAAATTCCTGGGCTTGAAGCACGTATGAGCGGAATTCAAACGGATATCCAACCAAAATTCAGAGCTGTTGGGGAAGAATTGACTACTTATTTAAGTGCCAAGCTTGGCGATGAAATGTTTTTACATATTGCTCGTCACCAAAGACGTTCAGTTAACCCACCCGAAAGCACTTGGCTGGCCATTTGCCATGATAAACGTGGATATAAAAAGCACCCTCATTTCCAAGTGGGTCTATTCGATAATTATTTATTCATTTGGCTCGCTTTTATTTATGAAAATGAAGAAAGCGCGAAAATCGCCAATCGCTTCTTGAAAGAAAAGAAATTATTGGCTGATTTACCGGATAACTTTGCCATTTCTCCAGATCACACAGAGGAAAAGACGTATCCGGTACACGACGGACAACTAAAGGCCACGCTTGAACGATTCCGTGATGTGAAAAAAGGAGAATTCTTAGTTGGGAAAATTTATCTACCAGATGATAGCCATTTATCCCCAGGGAAAGACTTCATTAAAGAGGCAGAAATGGTCCTTGACGAGCTAATTCCGCTCTATAAGGCTTCCCTTCAATAAAAGATGTACAAATGACTATAATCTAGGTATAATGGTAGAGTTGTGAATTACTATGGTTTGAAGGAGTTGAGGAACGTGAAAAAGGAGCAGCAAACAGCAAGTGACCCTGGTCCACATCGAAGTATTCATACAGGTGATTTTTCACGGGAACGAAACTCTAACCGCGTGAAATTTACCTGTTAAAAAAGGAGGTAAAAAGCATGCATCAAATTTTCAAATCAGATGAAAACGGCAAATTAATTGAATTAGAAGAAGTGACACGCAATTGTTGGATTAATATTGTTGCGCCAACTTCCGAAGAAATTAACAAAATTGCCGATAACTACGAAATTCCACTAGAGTTCTTAGAAGATCCACTAGATAAAGATGAAAGTGCCCGGATTGAACGCGATGACGACTCGGATTCTGTTTTAATCGTTTGTGACTTTCCGGTAGTCGATGAAGATGATATTCATTACGCTTCATTTGAAACCATACCAATGGGGATAATTATTACAAAGGATTATTTTATTACAATTTGTACGATTGATTCTTCTATTGTACAATCATTTATTAGAAACCGTATTAAAGGCTTTTATACACATATGAAAACGCGGTTTGCATTGCAAATCTTATACATGATTTCCACTACTTTCTTGCGTCACTTAAAACGCTTGAACCGTCAAACAGACGAAATCGAAAAAGAACTACATGAATCTATGAAAAATAAACAACTTTATGATTTAATGGGGATTGAAAAAAGTTTAGTCTACTTTGTAACCGCCCTTAAATCGAATAAAGTCGTACTTGATAAAATGATGCGTCAAAATATTGTTAAAATGTACGAAGAAGATCAAGACTTATTAGAAGATGTTATTATTGAAAATCGCCAAGGTATTGAAATGGCGGAAGTCCACTCGAATATTTTGAGCGGGATGATGGATGCCTATGCTTCAATTATCTCGAACAATATGAATATCGTGATGAAATTCCTTACTTCTTTTACCATCATCTTGACGATTCCAACGATGGTGTTTAGTTTTTACGGAATGAACGTGAAATTACCGTTTATGAATACACCAATGGCTTGGATGCTGACGCTTGGTTTTGCATTCGGGATTGCCGGAGCGCTTGCGATTGTATTCTGGCGGAGGAAATTCTTTTAAAAATAAACAAAAAGCGAATGTATTACCTAAAATTTTAGGCCAATACATTCGCTTTTTTTATTTAGCTAATTCGCCGTCTAGTAACGAACGTAATTCTTCAGGACTAATGTGCTCATCAAAAATATGTTCACCCACAATAACAGTTGGTACAAAAACAACATTTGCCGCGTTTGCCTCAGCAACAATTTTTTCTGATGCCGCTTTGTTGTCTTGCTCTGTTAAGCCTAACTCGGATTCCATATAAGTAGCTACTTCAGGAAGCGTTAGGCTACCCCATTCATCTTGCTTACTATAAATTTTATTGATTGTTTCACGGGTTTCTTCTGGTTTGGAATAATCTAAGTAGCGATGCGTTACATTTCCTCGTTGTAACGATTCTTTTTCTTTATCAAATGGTTTAATGATTAATTCAATTTTCCCTGCTTGAATATATTCCGTTAGAACGTCTTTGGATTTTTCATTCCATTCTCTACAAAATGGGCAACGTAAGTTAACGAATGACATTACCTTTACTGGCGCAGTTTGATCTCCTACGTGTATCCCTGTTTCTGGTGTTACTACTTCTGCTTTAATTTGGCTAATATCCATGAAAAAAATTCCTCCTCTTAATTATGGTTGCATTTTTATTTTACTAGTAGTTGCGTTTTTTACAAGTTGCATGACTTTATAGGCCGAATAGCCACTTGCTTTTTCAAAGTCGATACCAATCCGTTTTTCTTCTCCTTTGGCAGGGACTACTTGTTTGAATGCTCGATATTTTTCTTTGAGCTCAAGCGTATCTATGCCCTTTTCATACGCTCGCTCAATAGCTTCTAAAAATTGCACAACAATCGTCATTTCTTCGGTTGTCCAGTCTGGATTTAGTGGATAACTGTATTCCATTAACTAATCCCTCCTTTGTTAAGTTGCAATTCTTCCAATTTCTCGGTGGTTTTTGTGGCGATTTGTTTTAATTCTTTTTGTTCATCGTCTGAGAGATGTAATTCAAGTAGTTCTCTGACTCCTTCTGCGCCAATGACAGCTGGAACACTAATGAAGACAGGATTTTCTAAACCATATGCGTCTTTCACTTCAACACCAACTGTTATAACTCTTGCTTCGTCGCGCAAAACAACTTCGGTTAATTCAGCAAGAACAGTTACCGTGCTAAATCGAAAAGAACAACCATCTTTATTTTCAAAAGGAAAATCTGGAATTTTAGTAATCATTTTTGTTAAATTTTGTAAATCCTCTGCTGAGATTCTTTTTTGCTCTTCAGCTAAATAACTTAAAATTGGTTTGCCACCAAGAAAGGCTCTACTCCATACAGGAATGACATCTTCTGCATTATCGCCAATAATATATCCGTGTACATTTTTAGGGCTAATTTTAAATAATTTAGCAATTTCCACTTGAAAATAAGACGTCGCAAGCATGGTGCCAAGCGTAATAATTTGATTTGCAGGTAGGCCGGAGAAACGTTTAATTAACGCGGCAACGACATTACTTTCAGCTGTCGCCACTAAGACAATTCCTCGGAAACCGCTCGCCATCATTTTCTTCACTTTTTCTTTGATTAGCGTGACGTTGTCTTCTTTTGAAACGAGTTGATTGGACATTTCTTCTTGAAAAAAGACGACTATATCAGCGTTGCGACACTCGTTGAAGGTTCCTGCGTGAATGGTCGCATCTGCATGATAATAACTCGCATAGTCAAAATCTTGTACGCTTGTTTTAGCTTGATCGTCTATTAAGTAAATCTCGGCTGGTATTTTTTTTAAAAGAACTGTATGAATGTAGAGATTTTGTAGATTACTTCTGCCGATAACGACAATTTTTTTCTTCTTAGATGGCATATGCATCTCCTCCTCATCAAGTCTCTTATTGTTATTTTAGCATGCTTCCGAGGCAAAAATAAAATAACTTGACCACATAAATAAAAAGCAATGCTCATTCGCTTTGCTTTTTACAAAATAATCTTATTTTAAGCCATTTCACGTCGTTTTACTTTTAAATAATGCGTTGCAAAACAGAAGAAAATCGGTAATACATAACTAACGATAATCAGAATAATTACTTCTAAGATTCCTTTACCGATGTAGCCACCAGTCATTTTGACAAAGCCTGTGATTGGAGTTTCGAGAATTTGAATAACGGAACGCCATCCACCTGTATCATGCATGTGATGAATAAATCCTACAATAAAGGCCACAATCGTTAATAAAAAACAAATTCCTGCTACTACATACGCAAACCAAAATAGAGCTTTCTTCCAAGTTGCTGTTTGTTTCTCCATTTTTTCACCTGATTCAATTAGATTTGACTTGTTACATTCACTTGTTACATTATACTCCTTTTTTTCTAAAACGGATACTTTAAATATTTCAAAAAATGAACTAAAAGAGTTTTTGTGAAATCACGCACTAATTTATATAGATAAAAAGCGGAAATATCCATAAAGGATACCTCCGCTTTAAGTTGATTACATGTGAATTGGACGACCTAAAGCAAGTTCAGCTGCTTCCATTGTAAGCTCTCCAAGGGATGGATGAGCATGGATAGTAAGCGCGATGTCTTCAGCTGTAATACCTGATTCGATTGCTAAGCCGATTTCTGAAATAATATCAGAAGCGTTCATTCCGGCAACTTGTGCACCGATAACTAGGCCATCTTCTTTACGAGTAACTAGACGAACAAATCCTTCAGGTGCATCTAAAGAAAGCGCACGACCGTTACCGCCGAATGGGAATTTAGCAGCTTTTACATCAAAGCCTTTTTCTTTTGCTTCTTTTTCTGTTAAACCAACTGTTGCAAGTTCTGGGTCACTGAAAACAACAGCTGGAAGTGCTGTATAATCGTTTTCTGCTTTTTCGCCAGCAATTGCTTCAGCAGCGATTTTTGCTTCATAGCTAGCTTTGTGAGCTAGAGGAACACCAGGAACGATGTCACCAATTGCGAAAATGTTAGGAACGTTCGAGCGACCTTGTTTGTCAACTTCTACTAAACCGCGTTCTGTTACTTTAACGCCAGCTTGTTCTAAACCGATTTCGTCTGTATTTGGGCGACGACCTACTGTCACTAAAACATAATCAGCTTCGATAGTTTTAGTTTCACCGTTAGCTTCATACGTTACTTTAACGCCGTTTTCAGTTTCTTCAGCAGATTTTGCAAGTGCTTTAGTAACCATTTCAACGTTTTTGCTTTTCAGATTACGTTTAACTAGGGAAACCATGTCTTTTTCGTATGTTGGTAAGATTTCTGGACCACCTTCAAGGATAGTTAGTTCTGTACCAAGGTTAGCGAATGCTCCACCTAGTTCTGTTCCGATATATCCGCCGCCAATTACGACTAATTTTTTCGGAACTTCTGTTAGTGCAAGTGCACCAGTTGAGCTTAATACACGTTTACCATATTTGAAACCTGGGATTTCGATTGGACGAGATCCTGTTGCAATGATTACGTTGTTAAATGTATAAGTTTGAGCGGAGTCAGGGTGAATCACACGTAAGGAATGATCATCCACGAAGAACGCTTCTCCTTCTAACATTTCAACTTTATTTTTCTTAAGAAGGCCTTTAACACCTGATGTAAGCTTGTTAACTACGCCGCCTTTCCATTCTTGTGCTTTTGTGAAATCTAAGTTCACGTTGTCTGCTGTAATACCCATGTTATCAGAGTGTCCAGCTTCTTTAAAACGGTGACCGATTGTGATAAGTGCTTTGGAAGGAATACATCCCACGTTTAAGCACACACCGCCGTAATATTCTTTTTCAATAATGGTAACTTTTTGTCCGAGTTGTGCAGCTCGGATTGCGGCTACATACCCACCTGGGCCTGCACCGATGACTATGGTGTCTCTTTCTTCTGGAAAATCGCCTACTACCATTTTGTTACACCTCCATTAGTAATAATTCTGGATCGTTTAATAAACGTTTAATATTGTTCATTGCTTTTTGAGCAGTTGCGCCGTCAATTACACGGTGGTCAAAGCTCAAGGAAAGAGCAAGTACTGGTGCTGCTACAATTTCGCCATCTTTTACGATAGGTTTTTGAGCAATACGACCAACACCTAGGATAGCAACTTCTGGGTAATTAATTACTGGAGTGAACCATTGTCCACCGGCAGAACCGATATTAGAAATAGTTGCGGAACCGTGGCGCATTTCGTCAGCAGTTAATTTACCATCACGTGCTTTTCCAGCTAGTTCGTTGATTTCATCAGAAATTTGGAATACGGATTTTTTATCAGCATTTTTAATTACTGGTACATATAAACCGTGGTCTGTATCTGCTGCGATACCAACGTTGAAGTAATGTTTGTAAACAAGTTCTTCTGTCGCATCATCTAAAGTTGTGTTAAGCACTGGGAAGTCACGAAGCGTTGCAACAAGAGCTTTCACCATATAAGGTAAGAAAGTTAGTTTGATACCTTTTTCGGCAGCCACTTCTTTGAAACGTTTGCGGTGAGCCATAAGTGCAGTTACTTCGATTTCGTCCATTAAAGTAACGTGTGGAGCTGTATGTTTTGAATTTACCATTGCTTTTGCAATCGCACGACGAGTTGGTGTTAATTTTTCGCGTGTTTCTGGGTAAGCATCGGAGCTTGCAACTGGTTGTTTTGCTGCTGCTTTTTCTGCCTTTGGTGCTGCTGCTTTTTCTTCTGTTTGAGCAGTAGTTGTTGATGCAGCTGGTTGTTCGCCGTTTAGGAAAGCATCAATATCAGCTTTAACTACGCGGTTATTTTTTCCAGAGCCTGCTACTTCAGCGATATTAACGCCTTTTTCACGCGCATATTTACGTACAGAAGGCATTGCAATTACAAGGCCATTAGGATCTTTTTTAGATGATGGCGTTCCGTTTCCACCTGTAACTGGAGCGGAAGTTGCATCGTTGTTTGTAAGTTCAGCTTCTTCTGCTGGAGATTCTGGAGTAGATTCATGACTAGCTTCTCCTTCAAAATCGCCTTCGAATGTTACTAATACTTGACCAACTGTTGCTACTGTTCCTTCGCTAACTAAAATATCTTTAACAGTTCCATCTACTGGAGAAGTAATTTCTTCGACAGATTTGTCGTTTTGTACTTCAAAAATGGACTGATCTTCTTCTACTTTATCGCCCGGTTGAATAAACCATTTAACAATTTCACCTTCATGAATTCCTTCACCAATATCTGGTAATTTGAATTCAAAAATTCCTTTTCCGCTAGCTTGTGCGGGTGCAGGAGTTGATTCTGTGGATTCTGCTTTTGGTGCTGCGCTTTCTTCTTCGGCGTCGTCTTCGTGACCTTCTACGCCATCAAATGTTACTAGTACTTGTCCAACTGTAGCAACTGTACCTTCTGCAACTTTGATTTCTTTAATCGTTCCTGAAACTGGAGAAGTGATTTCTTCCACTGATTTGTCGTTTTGTACTTCAAATAGGGATTCATCTTCTTCAATCTTATCGCCTGGTTGTACAAACCATTTAACGATTTCACCTTCATGGATACCTTCACCGATATCCGGTAATTTAAATGAATATGCCATTTTATTAAGCCTCCTGTAATTTCTAAGGTTCAGATAAACTGAACCTTAGTATAAAAATATTTCTTTCCCCTTCTAAAACTCCCCATAAGTTTTAAAACGGTCATTATAAATTAAAATGCAATAACTTCTTTTACACGTTCGATGATATCGTTGTGGTTAGGTAACCAAACTGTTTCTGCTTGAGAGAACGGGAATACGCTATCTGGAGCAGCAACACGCATAACTGGAGCTTCAAGAGAAAGGATTGCATGGTCGTTGATTTCAGCAACGATATTAGCTGCAATACCTGCTTGTTTTTGCGCTTCTTGAACTACAACTGCGCGGTTTGTTTTCTTAACGGAAGCAATGATTGTTTCCACATCAATTGGGCTAATTGTACGTAAATCAATAACTTCTACAGATACGCCATCTTTTTCAAGCGCTTCTGCTGCTTTCATTGATTCTTGTACCATTGCACCGTAAGTGATGATAGAAACATCCGTACCTTCACGACGAACAGCTGCTTTACCAATTTCTACTGTGTATTCGCCTTCTGGAACTTCTTCACGGAAAGAACGGTATAATTTCATATGTTCTAAGAAGATAACTGGATCGTTATCACGAATAGCTGAGATTAAAAGACCTTTTGCATCATATGGAGTGGATGGAATTACCACTTTTAAACCAGGTGATTGAGCCATTAATCCTTCTAAGTTATCCGCATGCATTTCTGGTGTATGAACTCCACCACCAAAAGGTGCGCGAATTGTAATTGGAGCAGTACGAGTTCCGCCTGTACGATAACGCATACGAGCCATTTGACCAGCAACGGAATCCATTACTTCAAATACGAAACCGAAGAATTGAATTTCTGGAACTGGACGGAAACCTTCAAGTGCAAGACCAATCGCAAGACCACCGATACCAGATTCTGCTAGAGGAGTATCGAATACACGATCTTCGCCAAATTTTTCTTGTAATCCTTCTGTTGCACGGAATACGCCGCCGTTTTTACCAACGTCTTCCCCAAAAACTAATACGTTTTCGTCTTTTTCAAGTTCTACTGCAAGCGCATCTGTAATCGCTTGAATCATTGTTTTTTGCGCCATGATTATTTCGACTCCTTCGCTTCATAGATTGCCAGTTGCTCTTTGATAGGAGCAGTTGGTGTTTCGTACATATTTTTAAGAAGATCAGTTACAGTTTGTTTTGGTGTAGCATCTGCTTCTTTAATTGCTACTTTGATTTCTTCTTTTGCTTGATCGATAACAGCATTTTCTTTTTCTTCGTTCCAAAGGCCTTTACCTTCTAAGAAAGTACGGAAGCGAACGATTGGGTCTTTAAGTTCCCATTCTCCGTCAAGTTCTTTTGTACGGTAACGAGTTGGATCATCACCAGAAAGTGTATGTGGACCATAACGGTAAGTCATTGTTTCGATTAATGTTGGGCCTTCACCAGCAACTGCACGTTCACGAGCGAATTTAGTTACAGCATATACTGCAAGTGGATCCATTCCGTCTACTTGTACGCCTGGGATTCCGGCTGCAACTGCTTTTTGAGCTAATGTTTCAGCAGCTGATTGTTTTTCACGAGGTGTAGAAATCGCGAATTTGTTATTTTGTACTACGAAGATTGCTGGAGCATGGTAAGCACCTGCAAAGTTCATTCCTTCATAGAAGTCACCTTGGGAAGAACCACCATCACCTGTATAAGTGATTACAACAGCATCTTTTTTACGTTTTTTAAGTCCTAGAGCAACACCGGCAGCTTGCACGATTTGTGCACCGATGATGATTTGTGGTGATAATACATTTAAATCTTCAGGGAATTGGTTACCTACAAAGTGTCCACGAGAGAACAAGAACGCTTTTGTAAGTGGAAGTCCGTGCCAGATAAGTTGTGGCACATCACGGTAACCCGGAAGAATATAGTCATGTTTTTCAAGTGCGTAGTGGCTTGCAAGTTGGGAAGCTTCTTGTCCAGCAGTTGGAGCGTAGAAACCTAGACGTCCTTGACGGTTAAGTGAGATAGAACGTTGGTCAAGTACACGAGTCCAAACCATGCGAGTCATTAATTCTACTAACTCGTCATCAGTTAAATCCGGCATTAAATCTGGATTAACGATTTCTCCTTTTTCATTCAAAATTTGAACTAATTCAAATTGTTTATGAACAGCCTCAAATTGTTTCTTTACGTCGATAATAGCCTTCTTTGTTTTAGAAGCCATTTCGTATCCACCCTTTCGTCATTCACATTGTACAGTTTCAAATTCTTCATTAGTTAGGTATGCGTTTTATGTAACGCTCGTCCGGTCATTTACCCATCTAAATGGATTCTTTTAAAACTGCCATCCTGATTGTGTATTAATTATAATAGCGTAGTAAAAAGAAAAGTCATTCTATAGAAAGAAGCAGATTCCGGAAGCTTTTTTCTAAATTCCTATTAACCAATTACGTAGCCTCTCCAGTTATTACCACAAAATCCTCATTGAAAACATGGGTTTTAAGAGAGTTTGTGAAAAAATATTCATTCTTTCACAATGTTTCATAAAAAATCAGGAACTTTCCTTTTAGTTAAAAGTTATTTCTGTTTTACTTAAAAACAAGAATTTTATTAATACACTAATCTTCTCTCTTAATTTACACTACCAAGATTATGAAGTCAATAAGTTAATCTCTAATTGTTTTATCGCTTACAATGGCATTATTACTTAAATCATTCGCTTTCCACTTCTGTATTAAAAAAAGATGAAACAGATAAAAACTGTTATATAATATTGCAACTCTCGCATTACCACACCTATTTCAAGCTTTCAAACAGCAAATATCGATAGTTTGTGAATTCACAAACATATAATTTTTTTCTTTGTTTAGTTTAAACGAACATTATAAAAAAAATAATTGTTATTGTTCGCTTTTAAAACTTTCTCTTTTTTAACAAATATGCCTTTAGACCTATTAAAACACTCTTTTTTTCGAGTCTAGTAATCTTTCATTCCTTTTTTTTCGTTCTTTTGTTAAAATAAAGATAAGTTATTAAAGAACAGGAGAGAATCAAATCATGCTTACAATGGACGATATTGTACGAGAAGGTCATCCAGCACTTAGAGAAGTTGCGACAGAAGTGACTTTCCCGCTTTCAGATGAAGAAAAAAAATTAGGACGCGAGATGCTCGAATTCCTGATTAACAGTCAAGATGAAGAGTTAGCAGAAAAATATGGGTTGCGTGGTGGCGTTGGAATTGCAGCTCCACAACTCGCTGTGACTAAACGTTTCCTAGCTATTCATGTACATGATGAAAAAGATCGTCTTTATAGTTATGTGCTTTATAATCCAAAAATTCGTAGCCATTCTGTTCAGCAAGCTTGTCTTTCTGGTGGTGAAGGTTGTCTTTCTGTTGACCGAGAAGTTCCAGGGTATGTGGTCCGAAGTGAACGTGTAACCATTGATGCCTTTGACGAAAATGGTACACCGCTTAAATTACGTTTCAAAGGTTATCCAGCGATTGTTATTCAACACGAAATCGATCATTTGAACGGTATTATGTTTTATGATCATATTAATAAAGAAAATCCATCATACTTGCCACCAGATGTGGATGTGTTTGGTTAAATTGAATAAATCCCCGCAGGAATTAAGATCCTGCGGGGATTTTTGACTTTATGAGTGACCACCAACTGTTTCTATTTTTGTATCAAGCTGTCTGAATTTACGTTCATTTGCATCGCCTGAGAATAGCACTAAATCAAGTTCTTCGTGAATAAAATGACCATCTGAATCCACTAAATTTTTTTCAAATAATCGCGAGTCAATTTTAGCAAAGATAG
Organism: Listeria monocytogenes ATCC 19117; assembly: GCF_000307025.1. Lineage (GTDB taxonomy): Bacteria > Bacillota > Bacilli > Lactobacillales > Listeriaceae > Listeria > Listeria monocytogenes_B. The sequence continues at coordinate 1,093,373 of NC_018584.1, read as the reverse complement.
TATGATAGTCCATGTCAGAAACTGTTTGAATCACGGTGCATTCGAGAACAATCGGACACACATCTATGTAAGCTACTCCCCCACTATCACTTTTGGTTAATTCTATTTGATGAACTTTTATTTTATCGTTACGCTTTCCTGACGAGAATCCCCCTTGCTCAATCAATCCTAACTGCTCCGTGTTTGGAAAATTTACTGCAAATTTTTGGCCAGCATGCAAGTGTTTGCTGGCATTACTTTCTGCTGACACGCCTATAACAATACTATCTCCTAATGTGTACGATGATGATCCCGTTGACATTTGCGGTTCTCCAACCTCATTCAAATACGTTAATACAAAGACTGGATAAGCTGGATAAAATTTTTCTGTTTCTATGCGCTGTTTCAAAGTTAGCACCTCTAGTTTTTTCTTTCATTATAAATGATGCCATACTAAGATTTCAAGAATAAATTAAAACCTTACAAGTAAGCGCTTTATGTGTTTTTCTGGTAAAATAAGATTGGAAAGAAGGTGGAAAATTGGAACGTTATGATAGACAGATGCGTGTTAAGAACATCGGAAATGTTGGTCAAAAAAAGTTACTCACGAAAACGATTTTGATTGTTGGCGTTGGTGCGATTGGTTCATATGCCGCAGAAATTTGTGCACGAATGGGCTTTGGAAAGTTAATTTTAATTGATCGTGACTATGTGGAGCTAAGTAACTTGCAGCGCCAATCGCTTTTCACGGAACAAGATGCATTAGACAAACAAGCAAAAGCGTATGCGGCATCCAAAGCGTTACAATTAATTAATAGCGATATTGAAATCGAATATATAGTTGATGATGCGAACGCAACAAGTTTAACGCCTTATGCCGGAGCAATTGATTACATACTTGATTGTACAGATAATTTTATGACGCGCGACTTTTTAAATCAATTTTGTTTCAGCCATCAAATTCCATGGATTTTCACCTCGTGTGCTGGAAATTATGCGAATCTCATGCCAATTATTCCACCCGACTCTGCTTGTTTACACTGTTTACTTGGTGATATTCCCCAAACCAACGCAGCAAGTTGCGATATTATCGGTGTGGATGGTGCGCTGATTCCGATTGTCGCGGGCATGCAAGTTTCTTTACTTACACAAATGATAATCAATCCTGATTTCAAATCAAATACCTACTATCAACTAGATAATTGGCAATTTTCTTTCCGGTCTCTTGAAGTCAAGAAACGCCCCGATTGCTCTGGTTGCGCAACTGGAAAAATGATTTCAGAAGTGCCTTTTTCCGAGCAAACAGTCGCTCTTTGCGGAAGAGATACAGTACAATTTCGTCTGCCAAATAAAAGCAATTATCACGAAATTAAACAAATGCTGACGGAACAAAAAATTATTTATAATGAAAATCCCGCTTTACTCAGTTTCCAATACGAAAAATTTCAATTTGTTATTTTCAAAAATGGACGCGTGTTACTTCATGGGACAGAAAATATAACAGAAGCGAAAAAAACATATCACTTATTTTTCAATTAAAGGAGGCAGTTATGGAACAAAAAACATTTATTAAGGTAACTTGTAGTATTTTAACGATTAGTGATACAAGGAATTTGGATACGGATACTAGTGGTCAACTGATTCACTCTGCCTTAGAAACTGCTGGGCATGAGGTTATTTCGCGGATTGTCGTGCCTGATGATGTTACGCTCATTAAGCAAAAAATAAACGAGTTAGCAGCTAATGGGTCCTTTTGCCTTATCACAAATGGTGGTACCGGTATTGCTAGGCGTGATGTTACGTATGAAGCATTATTCGCAACGATTCAGCAAGAAATCCCTGGGTTTGGTGAAATTTTCAGGATGCTCAGTTACGAAGAAGTTGGTAGTCGCGCCATGGTGTCTCGTGCATTCGCTGGCTTTTCAGAAAGCGGCTTACTGCTTTTTGCGTTGCCTGGATCAAGTAACGCTTGCCAGCTCGCTGTTCAAAAATTGATTATCCCAGAATTACCTCATTTAATAGCAGAACGACAAAAATAAAACATCCGACCACACATGTGACCGGATGTTTTATTTATCCTCCAATTTGACTCATACGCCGCCAAGTTGGTTTATTAGATTGTACTTCATCTTGTAATTTTAATGCCATTTCATGATTTTCAGGCTTATTATCAATTGCTTTTTGCACCAATTGCATTAATTTCACTGGATCTTGGATAAATGGGCGGATATTCATTTCTTCATCCCAGTATAAACATGCTTTAATATAGCCATCTGCAGTAAGTCTGAGTCGGTTGCAACTATCACAAAAATGAGCGCTAACCGGGTGAATCACACCAAACGTCCCTTTCGCTCCTTTTATACGGAAATTTTCGGAGGGGCCATTTCCACGAATCGAGTCCACTGGTTCATACTCATAACCAGCTTCATTACAAGCTTCAAAAATTGTATCAAGCGGCAAATATTTTTCTTTCCAACTCGTACCAGCATGACCAATTGGCATGTATTCAATGAAACGAATATTAATATCTTTATCTTTTGTAAATCGAAGGAAATCAGTTATTTCGTCATCGTTTTGTCCTTTAATTAGTACGACATTAAGCTTAATTGGGAACAGTCCAACTTCTTCTGCTTTTTGAATACCATCAAGTACTTTTTGCAAACGGCCACCTCGTGTAATTGCTTTAAAACGATCTTCATGAAGAGAATCTAAGCTGATATTCACACGTGTGAGCCCCGCATCCTTCAGTGCTTCTGCTTTTTTTGCCAAATACATAGCATTCGTTGTAATCGAAATATCCTCTATTTCAGGAATTGCTCCCAGCCCGCGAACAATTTCCACTATATCAGTTCTTAGTAACGGCTCTCCGCCAGTGATGCGGACTTTTTTGATGCCGAATTTCACCATTAATTCCATAAAGCTGACAATTTCATCTTTGGATAGTACTTTTTCATGAGGCAAAAATGTCAGGCCTTCTTCGGGCATACAATACACACACCTTAAATTACACCGATCTGTTACTGAAATACGAATATAATCGTGTACCCGCCCAAATTTATCCTTTAATAATTGCATAAAACAAAACTCCTATCCTACAAAATAGTTACGCTTCTGCTTTAAATGTCCCGCTTTTTCCACCTGTTTTTTCCACTAAATACGTTTTTTCAATCCGCATGCCTTTATCCATTGCTTTGCACATGTCATAAATGGTTAATGCTGCAATGGTTACTGCCGTGAGCGCCTCCATTTCGACGCCCGTCTTTCCAACGGTTACGACTTCGGACGTGATAGTTAGCGCGGTCTTACCGTCATCTTCAAAAGAAATATCAGCTTTTGTCGTCATAATCGGATGGCACATTGGAATTAGTTCGCTTGTTTTTTTAGCCGCCATGATTCCAGCAACTTGCGCAACGGCCAAAACATCTCCTTTAGCAATTTTACCAGCATGAATACGCGCTAAGGTTTCTTCATTCATATGTATCGTAGCTCTAGCGATTGCACGGCGTTTTGTTTCAGATTTGCTCGTAACATCTACCATTTTTGCGCGTTTTTCATCGTTAAAATGCGTTAAATCATCTTTTTCCATCTATTACCCTCCTTATCCACCGCTTACTGGCGGAATGACTGCGATTTCGGTTATTTCTTCTGGTAAAAGGTCTTGATCTTGTTGAAATTCCATATTCACAGCTAGCATACATGTTGCCAAATCAACGGCTATTTCAGGAAATTCACTACTAATAACTTCTCGAACCTCGCCAACTGTCTGGCATTGCTGCAAATTCAATTTCACTTCCGTTTTATGTGTCTTATCAGCTAAAAAAGCGAAAAATTTAACTGTTGTTAGCATCTATGCCACCCCACCTTGTTTTATCGACATCTTTTTCTTCTTTCCATATAGGTACCCGTTCTTTTAAACGTTCAATAATATATCTGGATCCCTCGTAGCAAGCGGCTCTGTGTGGTGTTGATACACCGATGACCACAGCGACATCTGTTATTTGTAAAAGTCCTAGTCGGTGGACGATAACAACATCCGCCCCCCACTTTGTTTCTACTTCTACCGCTAATTTATTTAGTTCTTTGAGCGCCATTTCCTCGTACGATGTGTAACGAATTTCTTCTGTTTGAATGTCACCCGTCCATTCTCGAATTGTACCAACAAAAAGATTAGTCCCACCGTGATTTTTATTGATTAGTTTATCAGAAAGTGGTCCTATTTCGATTTTTTCATGTTGCAAAGCTACATATTTCATTTTAAAAACTCCTTGATTAACGTTTCTGCAAAAAGGGTTAAAGCTTTTTCTTCGCCGATGAAAATAGCTTCATTTTTTAACGCTGGATTATGCGTCGCAATTTTATGGACAGCTTTACTATTGTTTAAAAGTTCGATTTCCGCCTGTTCGCGAATTAAAATAATTTTAGGAAAAGGACCTTCTTTGTAGCCTTCTATAAGAACGATATCTGATTCTGGTAACTTTTGAATGGCTGTTTTTAAATCGATGCCGGTTTGTTCCATCACAGCATATTGTCTCGAATTCGCAATAACAACAGCCTCTGCACCACTTTCTTGAAACGAGTAGGAATCCGTTCCCGCGTGATCTACAGAAAAATCATGTGCATCATGTTTGATGGCAGATACTGTGTAGTTTTCCTTCCGACTAGCTCGAATTAGTGCATTTAGTAAAGTTGTCTTCCCGCTATTTTTAAAGCCGATTATTTGGAGGATAGTAGCCATGCTTCGACCTCTTCTCCTTTTAATTTTCCAACTTTACCGCGAGGGATTTTGAATAAACAGGTGGTTAAATGGAGGTTTCCTAGCGCACTCGACATATCGCTTCCTACCAACTCAACCAAATATTCCCCTTCGTCAGACAAACGATAGGTTCCTCGTAAAAAACGATCATAGCCATTATTTTTAGTGTAATCGCTCGCCATTTTTGCACGGACTTTGGTCGTCTCAGTTGTATCTTTCCCCATTAAGGTAGCTAATACCGGTTCTACGAATAAGTAAAAACCTGTAAAGCATGCCCCTGGATTACCAGAAAGTGCGATGATAAGCGTGTTGTCCAACCACATCCCTGTTGTCGGACTGCCCGGTCGCATTTGAATTTTATTAAAAAGTAATTCTGCCTCTTTTTTTGCAATATCAGCCATATAGTCAAAGTCCCCTACAGAAACACCACCTGTAGTGATTATCAAGTCTGCTATTTGAGTCAATTCTAGTAATCGTTTTTTCGTATCCTCATAATTATCAGGTAATTGTTCGGCCGCGCAAATTTCGGCATGATGTACTTTTAGTAAATTCTCCAGTAATGGTTGATTACTATTAAAAATTTTGCCATCTGGAAGTGGATTTCCAGCAGAAACAAGTTCACTACCTGTGGATAAAATAGCTACTTTTGGCTTTCTGATGACTTGTACTTCTTGAATTCCAAAGGATGACAGTAAACTTATCGAACCGGCATTTAAAATGTGTCCACGATCTAACAGCAAATCTCCTTTGGCGAACTCCGTACCGATTTCTGTAATGTTAGTAGATTTTTGTGTATTTATAAGTACGATTTCATTCTCGTTATCCGCTTCTCTTGATTGTTCGAGCATAATAATTTTCGAGGCATTATCTGGCACTTTTGCTCCAGTCATTATTCGGACGGTTTCACCAGGTTTTAGCGGTTTATCGTATGTTTCCCCACACGGAACTTCTGCTACAACGTGCAAAGTGATAGGATAATTCTCGTCATCCTCCTCAGTAATCGCAAAGCCATCATAACCAGAGCGCCTAAAATAGGGAGCAGGAAACGGCGCGAAAATAGGTTCTTGTAGTACTTGGTTTAACGCCTCTGTCACACATTTCTTTTCTACTGGAAGATGCGTTATTTGATTACATAATATCTCTCTCGCTTGTTCCATTCTAATGGTATTTCTTTTTTCAATCATCTGGGCGCACTTCCCTTTCCTAAATAATGTATGCGTTTTCTTTAGTACCAATATACAGGAGTTTGCTTGTTTTAAAAAGTAAAGCGACTTCTCCTTAGTTTGCTGCTTTGAATCCGTATTTTTCCAGTATTTTTTGCGCTTCTGATGTATTCATAAAATCAAGGAATGTCGCGGTTTCTTCTTTTTTATCCGAGTCACTGACTTGTGCGCTATAGTAAGCAATTGGATCATGGAGTTTCTCATCGATTTTTGCCTTCACTTGTACTTTTTTGCTTAATAGAGCATCTGTCTGGTAAACGAAGCCTGCATCTGCATTTCCAGCTTCCACATAGGATAAGACTTGACGAACATCGGTGGCAAGAACGAGTTTTGCTTTTTCTGCATTATATAGATTTAAGTTTTCGAGCGTTTGTTTGGCATAGGCGCCTGCTGGTACTGATTCTGGATCCCCGATGGCGATTTTGGATGCATCATTAAGTAATTGTTCTAAGTTCATCCCTGCCTTCTGATCCACGTTTTTAGGTTCAATTAGAACGAGTTCATTTCCCGCAAATTCTTTCGTTTTTTCTGCTAAATTTTGCTTAATCAGTGTATCCGCATCTTTTTTACTCGCTAAAAGGACGCCGTCAATTGGTGCACCGCTTTCGACACGTTCGCGAATTTGCCCAGAACCACCAAAATCAAAGGATAATTTAATCGTTGGATTAGCTTTTTCAAAAAGTGGCTTTACGTCATCTATCGTATCTTTTAAACTTGCTGCAGCTGAAATATGTATAGTCGTTGTTTTGGCTTTCTCAGGTGTATCCTCGCAAGCTCCGAGAAGTAGTAATAATCCACAACATATAATAAGTGCTATTTTTTTCATTCTTCATCCCCCTTTTTTATTTAGTTACATTGTACTTAAGTTTGACATTTTATACCAGAGAGAACGATAATAATAGAAGTACTAGAGGGTTCAGGAGGAGATTTATGTTTACATCTGTTTGGCATACATTACTTGTAGCTACAATTTCTACGTTTCTCGCGTTTATGACGATGTTACCACTGAGTTATTATTTTGCCGGTCGAAAATCACGTTTCCAGTTACCAGTGGAGATTTTAATTTTACTTCCGCTTGTTTTACCGCCAACTGTGGTTGGTTTAGTTTTACTGAACGTCCTCGGCCGCAATGATTTTATTGGTGGTGTGCTTTGGGATACTTTTGATTTCAGCTTTATTTTTTCCCTTAGCGGCGCAATTGTTGCAACGACAATTATTATTTTACCGATTATGTATCAAGGTTTGAAATCAGCATTTTTATCAATTGATCACGAACTTGTATGGGCAGCAGAGACTCTTTCAGCGAATAAAAAACAAATTTTCACAAAAATTATTTTACCGAATTGCTGGCAACCAATTTTAGCAGGGGTTTTGCTTAGTTTTTGTCGGGCGATGGGTGAATTTGGCGCAAGTTTGATGGTGGCTGGTTATATTGAAGGCAAGACGGATACCATTGCTTCAAGCATCTATTTTATGGTGCAACAAGGAGACATGCGTACTGCGATTTATCTTGGATTAATTAACGTCATTATCGGCGTGTTTGCTTTACTTGTCATTCATGTATTAACTATACGCCAGAGTAATTTAACGAGGGGGATGTAATTATGCTACGATTACAATTTCATAAAAAACTTCCTTTTCATGATTTAAATATTGATTATACGTTTGAAAAGCCAGTAACCGCGATGATGGGCGCAAGTGGTTCAGGCAAGTCAACTCTATTTCAGTGCGTTAGTGGCTTGAAAAGTATTGACGGCGGCATTATTGAATTTGACGGGACTCCGTGGGATGATTCCAATATTTCGTTACATCTTCCTGTAACAGAGCGCAAAGTAGGTTATTTATTTCAGAATTTAGCTCTATTCCCAAATATGAATGTGTATGAAAATATCGCTTTTGGCTTGAAAGTGAAGAAAAAGAAGAAAAAAGAACAAGCAGAAATTCAGCAACAAGTACGAAAAATGAGTGATTATCTACAAATTTCTCACCTGCTTTATTCTTCCGTTCAGAAATTATCTGGTGGCGAGAAACAACGTGTTGCGATGGCTCGGGCAATGATTACGGAGCCAAAATTACTTTTACTGGATGAACCTTTCAATGGTTTAGATGAAGAAACGCGTTTGATTTGTATGAAATTAGTTGGTCAAATGGCCAAAGACTTCCATATCCCCGTTATTTTTGTCACGCATTATGCCTCGGAAGCAGAAATGATGACCGAAGAAATTTTAGTTATGCGAGAGGGACGCCTTGAAAAACGAAAAAGTTAATGTCGGCATTGTATTAGCCGGTGGTCGCTCAAGCCGTTTTGGGGAACCAAAAGCGTTTTTTCAGGATGAGGCAACTGGAAAAACGTGGGTCGAGCTAACGGTTAGTAAGTTGCTGCCGCTTTGCGATATGGTATTTGTATCGGCAAATCATGAAAATCATTCAAAACTCGTGGCTCTTTTTGATGCAGAACCAAGCATTGAAATCATTCCAGATCAAACCGCATTCAGTGAATTTGGACCGCTTGGAGGAATTTATGCGGTGATGGTAGAAGCAAATGCTTATCAGAAAGCTAATTTCCTAGTGCTTCCTGTCGATATGCCTTTTTTGACTCCAAAAGAAATTGGACGACTGGCTGATTATCCTAATCATTTTGCTAAAACAGCGCAAGCAAATCACTATTTGGTTGCCAATATTCCCTACTCACGAGAAGTGCTACATCACTTACTACAAGACGAGCAACATCGTGTCAGAGCTTTACTCGAAAAACTCCATACCAAACCTTTAGCATTTGAAGAAGATGCCCCATTTAGAAATATCAATCATCAAAATGAACTTTTTTAACCTTTTCTTGTCCTTTTCTTTAGTTTTTTTTGGTAAACTAGAGAAAATCATGAGAAGAGGTTTTTTTATGCGATTTTTCCGCTTACTTTGGGTGTTTACTTGGAAGCAAGCACTTTGTTGTATTTTTCCAGGCATTATCTTTATTTCGCTTGCACTTACAAAATTGATTGATATTCCTTTTATTGCGCGCTACGACTTACTTTTGATTATTTGTCTTGGAACGCAAGTGCTACTTATAAAATTCAGTTTAGAAACATGGGATGAACTTAAGGTAATTATGGTTTTTCATCTTATTGGACTTGGACTTGAAATCTATAAAGTACATATGGGGTCATGGAGTTATCCAGAGCCTGGTTTAATGAAACTTTTCGGTGTGCCGCTTTATAGCGGTTTTATGTATTCAAGTGTGGCGAGTTATATTTGTCAGGCTTGGAAAAGATTTGATCTTAAAATGACAAATTGGCCAAATATCTGGTTAGTAAGTAGCCTTTGCATAACAATTTACGCTAATTTTTTCACGCATCATTTTATAATGGATTTTCGGTGGATTTTGATTGTTTTAGTTCTCGTTTTATTCCGAAAAACATATGTTTATTTCAAAGTTAGTTCGACTCAACTCAAAATGCCTTTATCTTTTTCCTTTTTATGCATCGCCTTTTTCATTTATCTTGCGGAGAACATTGCTAGTTTTTACGGAGCTTGGTCTTATCCAGACCAGCTGATTGCATGGCGTCCGGTGCACGTTTCAAAAATTACGAGTTGGTATTTACTTGTTATTATTAGTATTATAATCGTCGCACAACTTAAATTCGTTAAGCAAAAATTAGAACAAACTTCTGTAAAAGCCAAAAGCGAGGCCACGCTGAAATAGTGGCCTCGCTTTAGTTTTTATTGGTAAACAAAATTATTTTTTCCAGAAAGAAATTGGAATTTATTTGTGAATTACATATAAACTATCTTTTAAAAAAGGAGTCATCTGAATTTCTGTTTTTTCTTCATGAAGTATTTTTGTAAGGCTGACCTTTTTACCTTGCTCCAAATCAATCGCGTAGTCATCCAAAGAAGCAAATTGCCCTTTCAAATAAATCGGGACATTTGATGGCACATAAATGATAACTACTTTTTCGGTCTCCGCTGCTCGAATTTCTGGAGTTTGATTTAAAACTAAATTTATTGGTGCCAGTGTTGTTAAGTCATTTGCCAAAATAAAGGATTTTAGAAATGCATAATCTGTAGCTCCTTCAAAATGAAGTGCTTGTCGCCAATTAAATGGAGAAACAAAACCTTCGCCTAGAGCTGATCCAAATGTACTTCCTTCTTCATGCCAACTCCAAATACCATGTGCCCCATAAGAAATACCAGCTATAGCACCAGATAAGACACTTTGCCAAGCTGCTTTTCGTACATCTTCTCGGCTAAAACGACCATATTTTTGTCGACTATATCCCATTAATTCGTAACACGGTTCTGAATTAATAACTGGCTTGATTGGCTCTAACTGACTAAAGTGTTCTGCCAACGTATACGCCATTGATTGGTGCTCCGAATTATGTCCAGATTGATAAAAATACAAATCAAGTGCTGGATGTGTTTGCAGATTTTCCGGAATATCTTTTAAACGACCGCAAATATGCAAAACTTTAAGTGCGTGTGGCGCTTTTTTAGAAACGGTTTCTAAAGCTTCCAAATAATAAGCTGTTACAGTTTCCGTTGGAAAATCCGTGTCCCCACTAATGATATAAATTGGTTCGAATTGCTCGAAATGTTCCAACATCATTTCTGTATAGGGTTTAATGTCTTCTTTTCGAAACAGTGGTGAAGTACCAAATTTTGCCCCCCACGTCTCTGGAATATAATTACACCACAATAACACAAGCGCTGGAGTAAAACCTTGATTCACTGCCATTTCTAACATCTTTTCTGCATGTTTAAAGTAAGCTTCATTTTTAGCTTTTAAATCGAAAAAACCTTCACTTATACCAAACGGCTCTTGCATTTTTTTTAGTATACTTCGATCCCATTGTGGCAAAATATTGATTTGCAGTACATTAAATCCCTGCTCTTTTCGGACTTTTAAATAGTAGGCCCAATCTGTTAAATCAATATTTGTAAACGCACTCCAAACAGTATCTGCAAGGTAGAAAAAAGGTTTGTCATTTTTCTCTATCCGGCGCTTATCTGCACTTTGTTTTAACATTTTTTTCACCCTTTCTATATTAAGCCTTTGCTTCTAAAATCTTTTGGTTATTATCTACGCTTTTTCCAAGGTTCACTGTAATAACATCGGCGAGTGTGGCACTATTAGTTACAATAATAGGCGTTGTAATATCATAGCCAGCTTTTTTAATTGCATCTAATTCAAATCTTCCTAATAAATCGCCCTTTTTTATTTCTTCTGATTCGCTCACTTCAATGTCAAAAAATTGACCATTTAGATTAACTGTATCAAGTCCAACATGAATTAACAACTCGACTCCTTGTTTGGAAATCAACCCTATCGCATGCTTGGTTTGAAAAACACTAAGTACTGTTCCATCAAATGGAGCACGAATTTCGCCACTCGCTGGAAGAATCGCTACTCCTGCTCCCATTATACCAGCAGAGAAAACTTCATCTTTCACATCATTTAATGCAATTATTTCCCCTTGAAGTGGGCTATAAATAGTTTCGTCTAATGTAGCTTTTTCTCCTGTTTGAATCACAACTTCCTCAACTTTATCTTTAAATCCAAAGAAATAAGTTAAAATCAACGCTACACTGAATGCCACTACTAAAGAAATTAAGAATCCCCAAAAATCCCATCCTATTCCATCTGGATTAATGAACATCGGAATACCGAAAATCCCACCAGACGCGAAGCCTCCAAACATTTTCGCAGCACTCATCCCTGCAATTGCCCCACCAAATGCTGATCCTACGCAAGCCATAATAAATGGTTTTTTATATGGCAAGTTTACTCCATAAATCGCTGGTTCCGTGATTCCTAAAAATCCTGAAATAGTTGCTGTTATAGAAAGGGAACGTAATTCTTGGTTTCGGGTTTTAAGCATTACTGCCAGAACCGCACCAGTTTGCGCGAATACAGTACAATAAAGCATAGCATTAATTGGATCGTACCCTAAAACAGAAATATTATTAATGAAAATCGGGATAAATGCCCAGTGTAATCCGAACATGACAGCCACTTGCCAAATACCAGCCAGGAAGAATCCTGCAATCATTGGACTAAGCGAATAAAGTCCCAATGCTCCTTTTGCAAGTAGTTGGCTAGCATATGTTGAAACAGGTCCGATAATAATTAGAGATACAGGCACCACAATTAAAAGTAATAAGAGAGGAACAAAAATCAATTGTAAACTTTTCGGAATAAATTTCACTAATACTTTTTCCAGTTTGCTCATAAAGTAAATAGCTAAAATAACAGGAATAACAGACATTGTATAATTCATTAAAATTACAGGGATATGTAGAAATGTTAAATGAGCTCCGCTGCTATACATATCAACAAGCGTCGGGTAAACAAGTGCTGCACCAACCGCAGCAGAAAGATATTGATTCGTTTTAAATACTTTCCCTGCTGAAAACCCAAGTATAATTGGCATAAAGTAAAAGAGGGCATCACTTGCTGCGTAAAGAACTTCGTAAACACCAGCTGAGGTATTAATTAGTCCCATTGTAACTGCCGCTGTCAGGAATCCTTTCAAAATACCTGAAGCTGCCAATAGACCCAGTACTGGCATAAATATTCCAGAAATTAATTCAACAAACTTATTAAAAATACTTTTGTGTTCTTGTTCAGGGTTATCTTGCGGCGCATCATCTGGTTTAATCCCTAATACTCGAATGACCTCATCATAAACATAACTCACATGATCACCGATAACCACTTGGTATTGTCCACCACTTTTCACAACCGTCATAACACCTTTTAATGCTTTGATTTTTTCTGTTTCTGCTAGATTTTCATCACGTAACTTAAACCGTAGTCGTGTCACACAGTGAATCACACTTAAAATGTTTTCTTTTCCACCAACAAGCTTTACAACCTCTTTTGCAAGATCCGAATTATTCATTTAAAATTCCTCACCTTCTGTAATTTTAGAATACTGCTTTTCACTTGTTTTTCCCATTCTTGAAAATCTTCCAAAGCATGTGTATGAGTGATATTTGGTTGGTACAATTTTGCTATCGTTCTCTTATTTTGTAGTTTATTGTCGGCAATTTCAATAGCACCAATTGCCGAAAGTTCTTCCGCGGGACTGACTGCCACTTCTGCTTTTAAAACATCTGCTAAATATTGCATCAACTCATGTTGCTTTGTTAATCCCCCGTCTACTTGTAAGCGCTTAATATTTTGACCTGTCATTAACTCCATTTGGTCAATAACAGCCTTAATTTGAAATGCAATACTTGTAAAACCGGCACGAATAATATGCCATTTTGTATGTTCTCGTGTGAGACCAAGAATCTCTGCTCGTATATCTGTATTCCAATAAGGCGAACCTAAACCTAATTGTCCAGGAATTAGCACAACACCCTCATTGCATGGTAATTGAAATGCTCGCTTACAAGCTGTATCGTAATCATTAAACAGTTCTAATTGTTCGGATAAAAAAACCAATGTGTCTCCACAAGAACGAATAATTCCTTCTAACGCAAACTGGTTCACGCCTGCAACATCCCAGGCAAGAGTTGTCAAAATAGCATCGTTTTCAGGTAATCTGTTCTCACCAATTTGCATCATAACAGAGCATCCTGTCCCAAGCGTCGCCTTCACTGCCCCAAATGCATCACAGCCTTGTCCATAAAGTGCCGCTTCTGAATCAGCCATCACACTATGAATCGGTATCTCCTGATAACTTCCAAAACTTCCAGCAGATTGCTTCACTTCTGGTAAATAAGCACGTTTAACTCCAAAAAGTTCGAGTAACTCATCTGACCAATCATTTTTTTCAATATCATAAAGGAGTGTGCGGCTGGCGTTTGTTCGGTCTGTGAAATAATTACTATCATCCGTAAGCGAAAATAACAACCAAGCATCCATTGTGCCAAATGCCAATTGATTACGACTTGCTGCATCCCGCACCGCAGAACTATTTTCCAATAACCACTTCATTTTAGAAGCAGAAAAATAAGAATCAATTTTCAATCCGGTAAGCTGTTTAATTCTTTTTTCATAACCAGCTTTTTTTAATGTTTCGCAAAGTTCTTTTGTTCGATTACATTGCCATACAATCGCATTATAAAGTGGCTTGCCCGTTTGTTTATCCCAAGCTACAATTGTTTCCCGTTGATTCGTCAAAGCAAGTCGCTCGATATCCGCTGGAATTAAATCATGTTTTGCCAATATGTCCGCAATTAATGTACGGACATTTTGACAAATTTCGATTGGATTATGCTCTACCCAGCCTTTCTTCGGATACAACTGTCGATGCTTTTTATCTAAACGATCTACAAGTTCACCTGCTTTAAACAATAATACTTTCGTTCCAGATGTGCTTTGATCAATAGCGATTTGATAGTGTTTCTTCATCTTCTTTCGTCTCCAAGGTTTTTCATAACTGTAGCAACAATACCAGTAGCAGATAAGCCATAATAATCAAAGATTTCTTGGCTCGTTCCAGCGATAGCAGGTTCATCTGGAATTCCTAAGATCAAATGACGAATACTTGTTGGCGAACTACTTACCACTTCACTCACTGCTGCACCTAAGCCACCATAAATACTATGTTCTTCTATGCTAATAAGTAGTTTTGTTTCAGCTAATGCCGCTTCTACAGCTCCCTGGTCAAATGGTTTGATTGTTGAAAAATTCAATACACGCGCGCTGATTCCTTTCAACTTCAATTCTTCCCTTGCATCAAGTGCGACTCGTACCATTTCACCAGTTGCTAAAATTGACACATCGTTTCCTTTCCTAAGGGTTCCAGCTTTCCCAATTTGAAATACTGGTTTTTCTGCGTAACAATCTTCTACCGCATTTCTGCCAAGACGAACGTACGCCGGCCGATTTGATTGAAGCAAATAGTCAAAAACAGCTTCCGTTTCCAGACGATCAGCTGGTAGAATGACTTCTAAATTAGGAATCGCTCTAGTAACAGCAATATCTTGAAGCGAATGATGGCTCATACCAAGTGCACCATAACTAACACCACCGCTGATACCAATCAATTTTACATTCGTGTCTGAGTAAGCCACGTCTACTTTTACCTGTTCAATACTGCGCATACTTAGAAAACATGCTGGTGAAGCGACAAAAGCTCGCTTGCCACTATGTGCTAAGCCTGCTGCAATTCCAACAATATTTTGTTCGGCAATCCCAGTTTCAACTAGTCGCTCTGGAAATTTCTCAGCAAAAGCCCCCAGCGAAGCGGATCCTCTTGAATCACTTGTTAAAACAACTAAATTACTATCGTTACGAGTTGCTTCTTTCATTAAAACTTCACACATTACTTGGCGGTTCGCTATTTTATTCATGACGGCACGCCTCCATTCTTTCCTCTAAATCTTTCATAGCTATTTCGTATTCCTCACTGCTTGGTACGTAATGATGCCATTTAGCAGCATTTTCAGCCATTTTAACCCCATAACCTTTTATCGTTTTTGCAATAATTAGACGAGGTTTTCCAGTCACATTAACTGTTTTAAAAATCGCTTGTAGCTTATCCGGATCATTTCCATCCACTTCGATAACATCCCAACCAAATGCGCGCCACTTATCTGCCAAAGGTTCTACACTCATTACATCTTCTGTTCGACCGGAGATTTGTAAGGAATTCCGATCAATAATCGCAGTCAAATTATCTAATTTATAATTTGCTGCAGCCATTGCGCCTTCCCAGACAGACCCCTCTGCAAGTTCCCCGTCCCCCATGAGTGTATAGGTGTGATAACTTTTCCCATCCATTTTAGCAGCTAATGCCATACCCACCGAAACAGATAAACCATGGCCGAGCGAACCTGTGTTCATTTCAATTCCAGCTACTTTATTATTTGGATGCCCGATTAAACGCGAGCCAAATGCGGAGAAATCAGCCAATTCTTCTTTTGCAAAAAACCCTTTATCTGCTAAAACTGCCCAAAGAACTTCGACAGCATGTCCTTTACTTTGAACGTAACGATCACGATCTAAAGCTTCTGGATTTTCCGGATTAACATTCAGCACACCATAGTAAAGCGCCACAAGAATATCCGCACATGATAAATCTGAACCAGTATGTCCCGTTTTTGCATCATATATCATTTTTAGAACATCTTTTCTAATTTCAAACGATTTTAACTTTAATTCACTCATTTTTTACTCCTTTCTCTATTCACCGCGTAAATAAGCTTTTATATCTTCTTCAATTGGATCATAGAGGTCTGGCTTTATGCCAATGTATTTGCATGCTTCATAAAGAATAGGGACCACATCTGCATGGATACCACTAACATGATGAATATATGGTCCTGAAACGATTTTTTCCTCTAATCGTTTCAAATTATCTACCTCAATCCAAAGATATGTTCCTTTTGTATACGGACCTTCAATACCTCTCGCTTTACCCAGTAACAAGGAATATTCGCCATTATCACCATCAAAACGACATAAGGTTAATTCGCCACCTTTCGCTTCCGCTTCGACTGCACCAGGTGAATCAAATGCTAACGGATAGCCAATTGCCGGTTTATCTTTTGCAACAGAAAACGGAAACAGTCCACAATGTTGTAGCAATTCACCATTCTCATTATCTGGATGTCTAACAGTCCAATCTGCAAAAAAACTTTTATTTCTGCCCAAATTTGCCGCTTCGATTAATAAACAAGAAATTGCTCCATGAATATCTGTTTCACAAACAACTGGAATTCCTTCATCTATGAGCATCGCGTTTGCAGCGCAAGGCATAATACCAATTTCATCTTGAAGTGCAGTCCAACATTGGATGGCAATCGCACTACAACCATATTTTGTTGCTAAATTTTTCATCGCAACTTTAAGAGCAGCAACCATTCGTAAGTCAACTTCTTTAATTTTAACGATTGCACAACCGTGACAATATTCGACGGTTCCATCCACTTCCTCTATTTGTTCGCTAGATACGCTACGAATTTCTTTTATTAATTCTGGAAGCGGAATTGGAGCTAATTGAATATTGAATTTTTCTAGCAACTCTCCTTCATTACACATCGTTGTCCAAAAATCAAATGGCCGTGGTCCAATTTGTAAAATCCGCATGTTTTGAAATGTTTTTACCGTATTACAAACTGCAATGAAATCTCGAATTCCTCGTTCAAACTCTGGATCAGATAGACGGCAATTTGTCATATAAGTAAATGGTACTTGAAACCGACGTAAGATTTTTCCAGTTGCAAACAAACCGCACTGCGTATCTCGAAGTCTCACACCATTTTCATCAGGTCGTTCGTCACGCGGACCCCAAAGCAATACTGGTACATCTAACTCTTTAGCAAGTCTCGCACAAACATATTCCGTTCCAAAATTAGTATGTGGTAAAAACAAACCTTGGATTCCAGCCTTTTTAAATTTTGCTGCAATTTTCATCACATCTGCATCATCATAAAGCAATCCATCTTCATTAAATTCTGCAATGTCCACAAATTCAATATTTAGTTCGTTTAGTTTATCTCGTGTGAGATTCGCATATTTGACTGCATCTGGTGCACTAAATATACTTCGCCTTGTCGGCGCAAACCCAATTTTAACCGCCTCCACCTTCTAACCACCTTTTTAGTTTAGTAATTATTTTAGTTCTCATAAAAAGCAATCAGTAATCGCTTTCTTTATTTGCATTATAGTATCATTTCTAAACTAAGTCAATAAAATTAAAGATTATTTTATATATTGTTTTAGTTTATTTTATATAAAAGAACTAAACGAGAGGTTTAGAAGACTGAAGGTATGCTATTTTTTGTTTTGATTTACTAAACATGATATACTAAATAAGATAAATTTAGTAAACAAGGAGAAATGAATAATGAAGCTGGAAGATATTGCACGATTAGCAAACGTTTCGAAATCGGCCGTTTCCCTTGCGCTGAATGGAAAAGCTGGCGTAAGTGAAGAAACCCGTTTACATATTCTGCAAATTGTCGAGGAAAATAATTACGTCCCGTTACGTAATACCAATAAAAAAATGAAAAAGAAATCAACCATTCGTTTTATCGCATGCAAAAGTCCTAACTTGATTACCGAACAATATCAGAACTTACCTTTTTTCAGTGAGCTACTTAGCTATTTATCTGCTGAAATCGCTAGTTACCCATATGATTTGGTTATCTCTACCTTCGATGCAACAACCATATTAGAAGAACTTGCTGAAGCAGAAAAAGAGCAACCAACAGCAGGCCTGATTTTACTTGGCACTAATTTAAACGCTGAAGAAATTAACCGAATACAACAGGAATATCCTAAAATCGTTGTCTTAGATACACACCATCCACATATCTCAGCCAACTTTGTCTCTATTAATAATTTTCTCGGTGGATATAAAGCAGCTGACTACCTTTTACAACTAGCACATACAAAAATTGGTTATGTGATGGGGGTACCACGCATTAAAAATTTTGATGAGCGGAAAAGTGGCTTTTTTGCTCGTTTAGAAGAAGCCGATATTTCAGTCCCTGAACAACATGTCTTTCATTTACCAGCAATGCAAATCCAAGAGGAAGTTTCGGTAAAAGAAGCCATTGCTGAATTGCAAGATTTACCCTCTGCTCTTTTTTGCGAAAATGATTACATGGCTATTAGCATGATTAAAATGCTACAAAGTCTATCTATCAAAGTCCCTGAACAAGTTTCCGTATTAGGTTTTGACAATATTAATGAAAGTAAAGTAATTACACCAGAACTAACCACTGTTCATGTTAAAAAACGTGATATTGCTGAACAAACACTTGCCCTTTTGTCCAAACAAATTAAAGCTGATACGAATTTTGAAACCAGACAAATCCAAGTGAATACAAGCTTAATCGAAAGAACTAGCTGTGTTCCGTTCAAAAAATAACCAAAAAAGCCTGTGCTCTATTTTTGAGCACAGGCTTTTTTGATATTTTAAATTAATTTTAAATGTTCTAAAGCTTTATAAACCCCATCTTCATCCACATGATCCGTAACATAGTCAGCGACCGCTTTTACCTCATCACGGCCGTTGCCCATTGCCACGCCAGTTCCAACAGCTTGAAGCATTGCAATATCGTTCAAACCATCGCCAAATGCGTAAGTATCTTCCATCGAGAAGCCAAGTTTTTTGATCATTTGTTTAATGCCTTCCGCCTTCGAACCGTCAGCTGGACAAACATCCACGGAAACATCATGCCAGCGCAAGAAACCATACTGCTTAAATTCTTCTCGGTAATAAGCATCATACGACTCATCGCAGAAAAGTAAACACTGATAAATGTCACGACCTTTATAATAATTAGCATCCACTTTAGGATAATCTCTTTTAATAGAATCCATTCCGATTGTCACCCGGTCGTGATCCGGTAAATTCGCGCGCATGGAATCTTTTCCTGAAAAAACAATTGGATGCTCATGCTCCGATGCAACCGTGATTAATCGTTCTAAAGATTCTGTTGGTAATGGTTTAGCGTATATTTCTTTTCCTTCAAAAATAACATATTGACCGTTGTAGCAAATATAAGAATTAATATCTAATTCTTTTCTGATTTCATCAAGCATAAATGGACCACGACCAGTTGCAATAGCCACATAAACGCCATTTTCTTTCAATTTAGCAATCGCTTGCTTCGCTGATGCTGGAATTTCTTTCGTTTCTCCTACAAGTGTCCCATCTACATCAAAAAATACAATTTTACTCATTGATTAAACGCCTCTATCCTCTATCCATTTTTAAATCATTATGTTTAAATTATAGCAGAAAATCTCATTGATAACAGGGTTGACAAAATTAATTATACTTTCTAGTAGCAATTATCTGGATTTATGGTATATTAGAATGAAGGATATAGATCGGATGAACATTTGTAGAACGACAATGGAACGTGAAAAAAAACTTATAATTACATCTTTTACTCGGAAATTTGTTTCAAATTCCCAAAATAAAGGTATGCAATTATAACGGATAAGAAATTTAACATACGTGCACAGCTATTTTTATACATTAGTCTGTGGTAATTTTTCTTTGTCTTTTTTATGCCTGATTGTCAGTATCTCGTGCACCCATATCCGCTTGCTACTAAGTCCACAACTGAAAGCAAGCCAATTATTACTGAATAATTATTAGGTTTTCGACCAGAGAATCTATTTTTAAAAACTAAACTTAAAATTTAAGGAGAGAAAAACATGATTTTTAAAGTATTTTATCAAGAAACACTGACAGAAACACCCGTACGCGAAAAAACACAATCTTTATACGTAGAAGCGGAAAGCGAAGTAAAAGTACGCCAACTTTTAAAAGATGAACCTTTCCACATCGAATTTGTCGAAAAAATTAGTGACGCGCACTTAGCTTATGAAAAGGAAAACCCAGACTTCGCGCTCTGGGAAAAATAAGCCTATATGAAATTTGTTAAAAATAATGAGACAGCTGTTTTCGCCCTTGGTGGACTAGGCGAAATCGGTAAAAACACATATGGCGTACAATTTCAAGACGAAATTATTCTAATTGATGCAGGAATCAAGTTCCCGGAAGACGAACTTCTTGGTATTGATTATGTTATTCCTGACTACAGTTACCTAGTTAAAAACAAAGATAAGATTAAAGGGCTTTTTATCACCCATGGTCATGAAGATCATATCGGTGGCGTTCCTTACCTACTTCGCGATCTTAATATCCCAATTTACGCTGGGAAACTTGCGAGTGCACTTATCCGCAACAAATTAGAAGAACATGGCTTGCTTCGTCAAACCAAAATTTATGAATATGAAGAAGATGACGTTTTTAAATTCAGAAAAACAAGTATCTCTTTCTTCCGTACAACCCATAGTATTCCTGATACGTATGGTATTGTTGTCAAAACTCCATCTGGTAACATCGTTCATACTGGTGACTTCAAGTTTGATTTTACTCCAGTTGGCGAACCAGCAAACCTAACAAAAATGGCTGAAATCGGTAAAGAAGGCGTTCTTTGTTTACTATCTGATAGTACAAATGCGGAAGTACCAAATTTCACCATGAGTGAGCGTGTCGTTGGCGAAAGTATTAAAAATATTTTCCGCGATGTAGAAGGACGAATTATTTTCGCTACCTTCGCATCTAATATTTACCGTTTACAACAAGTAGTTGAATCCTCTATCGAAACTGGCCGTAAAATCGCTGTTTTCGGTCGTAGTATGGAATCTGCTATGGAAATCGGTAAACAATTAGGCTATATTCAAGCGCCAAAAGATACATTTATTGATGTGCATCAACTTAATAAAACACCCGCTGGAAATGTGACTATCCTTTGTACAGGGAGTCAAGGTGAACCAATGGCTGCTCTTTCTAGAATTGCTAATGGTACGCACCGCCAAATCCAAATTCAACCAGGTGACACGGTAGTCTTCTCGTCTTCCCCAATCCCTGGTAATACAACGAGTGTAAACCGCACAATCAATTTACTATATCAAGCTGGTGCAGAAGTTATCCATGGTAAAGTAAATAATATCCATACTTCTGGTCACGGTGGTCAACAAGAACAAAAACTAATGCTTCGTTTGATGAAACCTAAATTCTTTATGCCAATTCATGGTGAATTCAGAATGCAAAAAATCCATGCAGAGTCTGCTGAAGAATGTGGTGTTCCAGAAGAAAATAGCTTTATTATGGCAAATGGAGATGTACTCGCATTAACAAGTGAAACAGCTCATGTTGCTGGTAAAATCCATGCAGCAAGCGTATATATTGATGGTAGCGGTATTGGCGATATCGGTAATATTGTCCTTCGCGATCGTCGTATTCTTTCTGAAGAAGGCCTCGTAATTGTTGTTGTATCCATTGATATGAAAAATTCTCGTGTGATGGCAGGACCTGATATTATTTCACGCGGCTTCATTTATATGCGTGAATCCGGTAATCTCATCGGAGAAGCACAAGGCCTCCTAACGCGACACTTAAATAAAGTAATGGAACAAAAAACAACGCAATGGTCTGAAATCAAAAATGAAATTACAGATACTTTGCAACCTTTCTTGTACGAAAAAACAAAACGTCGTCCAATGATTTTACCAATAATCATGGAAGTATAGTTTTCAAGACGATAAATGGTTTCAAAATCATTTATCGTTTTTTTGTTGATTTCTCAGAAAGACGATGGTATGTTTAAACAAACAAAATAGAAAGACGAGGAAAATTTTATGACAGAAACTAGGGCTGAAAAAAAGAAAAAAACAACGTCCACTTTTACTAAAGTTATGAAAATTGCTAGTGTTGCTCTTTTAGGAATTATCTTCTTCTCTATAACAGGATTGGCAGCGAAGTATTACATCACCGTTCAAAATACCTTTTCAAAAATAAATGTCCCTCTAGAATCAAGTAATAAAACTTTAAGTGATTTAGAAAAGAAAAAACCTTTCTCAGTGTTACTCATGGGTTCAGATGCCCGACCTGGTGAAAAAAATGGTCGCGCAGATACAATTATTCTTGCCACAGCTAATAAACAACAAAATGCCGTAGAAATGGTTAGTATTCCTCGTGATACAAAAGTAGACTACGGAAATGGTGACATTGGTAAGATTAATGCCTCTTACTCCAACGGTGGCCCCTCAGGAACAGTTTCAGCGGTCGAAAAACTTATGCCAGGAGTTCCCGTAGATTATTTCATTTCAATCAATATGGAGGGCTTTAAAGACCTAGTTGATGCAGTTGGTGGTATTACTGTTTATAACGATATCGACTTAACAGAAGTAAATAGCAAATTTGTTAAAGGTAACATTACTTTAAACGGAACAGAAGCTTTACAATATGTTCGTATTCGTCATGAAGATCCTCGTGGTGACTTTGGTCGTCAAGATAGACAGCGCGATGTCATTATTGGTATTGCGAATAAGGTTATCAGTTCTTCCGGAGTTTCCAATTTTGAAAGCATTATGAAAGCCGTTGGCGATAATTTCCAAACTAATATGACGCTTACAGATATTACATCCATGGCTGCAAATTATTCTTCCGTACTTAAAAACGTCGATTCCCAAGAACTTAAAGGCGAAGGGGAAATGATTTATAGCGAGTCTTATGGATTTGATTTATATTACTTCGCCCCTGATAAAACAGATTTAGAGCGAATAATTACTATGTTTAAAAAGAGTTTAGATATTACTGAATAAAAAAGATGACGGAAGCTTGAACGAGCTTCCGTCATCTTTTTTATTTATGTTTCGTAATAAGTGCATCCATCTCTGTAATTACTTTCGCGCATGCTTGTTGGTGATAAGCAAATACAACTTCATAATTAGGTTCAGACTCTTTTTCAAGCGTCACATGATATAAAATTTCAATATTATTAATTGCTTGCTCTACTAAATGAGTAAAATGAAGCATTGGTTCATCAGAAGTCAAACTCGCAACAAAACTGCTATCTGTAATAATTTGTTCGCGTGTTTTTCTTAAATCTATCAACTGTTTCCACAAACCTTTTATTTTGGGAGCTAGAGATTTTGCATCTTCGCTATTTATATCAATTTCTTTTATTCTTTCTAAAACTGCCTTTTCCTGAGAAATAAACACTTGATTTAATTTTTTGTTTTTCTTGCGTGGGTAAAGCGCATAGACAACAAAACCGATCACAAGACCAATCATCGTATCAAATAGTCGGTCTCTTAAAAAGACTATCGGCTCTCCGTCGCCTTTTCCGACAAGTACCATTACTGTAATAACAACAATAACCATCGTGAATTTTTTAGTAAATAGATAGCTTAGCATAACTGCAAGTGCTGCGCCAATCGGAATCATAATATAATGATGGTTGGGAACTAGCAAGTATACAAAGGCTGCAAGCAGTCCACCTACAATAGTACCGATAATCCGCTCAATGCTTGATTTATATGTATCCCCCTTACTCATTTGTGCGGTAATATAAATAGCATTAAATACGTATGTTGGATACACAATCCAATCACCCATAATAGGGAATAAAATCACTGCTATCGTAATACTAATAAGCACTTTAATAACTCGTGGATCAAGAGCGAAACGTTCTCTCATAGAAATCTTTTTCATTTCTGCTCTCTCCCTTCCACTAATTCTTTCATTCCAACCTTAATAGCTAGGAAGTTCTCAACAAATTTTTTCACGTGAAATGAGGCAACTGGATTGGCTTCTTTCGCGTTAATTTCATCAGAAACTTTCACGTTAATCTGAGCAAGGGCCTGTTTCGCTTCTTCCGACAAACCAACTCGTCCAATGTCCTCCATTGTTTGCATATGAAAAAAAAGTTGAAGATAATTAGGCAGTAACGCTTGATACAGCTCCACATGACGAGGATTCGCTTTTTTACTAGCACTATATTCTTTAATAAACATTTGTGACTGAACAAAAATACTATACAATGGTTTTGCTATAAATTTACCATTATTTTTAAATACACTTTCAATTTCCTTGTCAAATAGTCCTACCAATTGTTTCATAATAGTTTGAACGGTTTTTTCGAGTGGTAAATGTACATATTTTACGACTAACTGCACCAGTAAAAAGAACACAAACACATCTATTAACGCGACAATTATCATAGTATAGAGAGGCATTGGCAAATCATCTGTTCCAAGAAAGTAAAGTGCTGTCCCAATCGCGAGTGTCATTACCATATATTTCTGCGGCATCAAGAAATTCACCGCCAAAATAACAACTATCATGACAACATAGTAAATATACACATTGATTGGGAAAAAATAGGTGCTTATAATGACAAAAATACACGCTAGAGTGAATGCTAGCGCTATTTGGGGAATGACTTTTCTGGTAATTCCATATGTAGGTTGCATTGAAATAATCCCTATTAGTACCACTATAGGTAAAACCCCGGCCAAATCAGGAAAAATAACTGTATGGACCACTACACAAATGCTCGCATAAATAAATGCTTGCAACATCTGAATAAGTCCTCGAGCGCCGATTTTATCAAGCAAAAATTTCTTCATCTGTTCCCCCTCCTTCTGTCCCTTTATGTGAAGCTCTGTAACTATAATAGAAAATAACTGGCTAGATAGCAAGCGGTAATTCGCAAACAATAAAAAAAACCTAAGAATATACTAGACATGTTGACATATCTCTTTATATTACATAGGTTTTCTTTTTATTGAATTTTTTCTTGTAGTCGTTCAATGTCATCATCCGAACCGATAACGATTAGAATATCTCCTTCATGTAGAACATCATTGGCTTCAGGAGTAATAATCATTTGTTTATCTTTTTTAATACCGACAATATTGACACCAAAAGAGTTACGGAAATCTAAATCAACTAGGCTCTTTCCAAGGAAACGTGGATCAGATACAGAGATTTCGACTAGACTATATTCATCCGATAATTCAAGATAATCTAGCATGTTTTTCGATACGATGTAATGCGCAATACGTCGTCCCATGTCTCGCTCAGGATGGACAACCCGGTCTGCTCCGATTTTATCAAGCAATTTGGCATGTTTATCATTCGTCGCTTTTGCGGTAACGTATTTTACGCCCATTTCTTTTAAAATAAGTGTAGTTAAGATACTCGACTGAATATCCTCACCAATCGCAACGATAACATGCTCAAAATTACGAATACCAAGCTGGCGTAGCGCGTTTTCATCTGTTGAATTAGCGATAACTGCATGGGTCGCAATGGACATATATTCGTTGACACGTTCTTCATCCGAATCAATCGCAAGTACTTCCATTCCTTGCTCGACAAGTGAACGACAAATACTTCCGCCGAATCGCCCAAGACCGATGACTGCAAATCCTTCTTTCATGTGTACGTTACCTCCTTGCTACTTTTTTTCTACTAAGTCATGTTTAAATGCATAGATTGCTGCTTGCGTACGATCTTGCACATCTAATTTCGATAAAATATTACTTACATGCGTCTTCACCGTTTTTAAAGTGATGAAAAGTTCGTCTGCGATTTCTTGGTTGGATTTACCTTCCGCGATTAAAAGTAAGATTTCATTTTCACGATTCGTTAAATCATCATGTAAGTTTTTCTCTGGTTTAGCGGTTAGCCGTTGCATCATTTTGCCAGTTACTTCTGGTTCAAGAACAGAGTCTCCGCCGTATGTAGCTCGAATCGCATCTGCAATTTCGCTCGCTGTTGAAGTTTTAAGCATATAACTGCTCGCTCCAGCTTCAAGTGCCGGGTATACTTTTTCATCATCAATAAAACTTGTAACGATAATTATTTTTGCTTCTTTCCAGTTTTGCATAATTTCTTTTGTGGCTTCGATGCCGTCCATTTCATCCATAACTAAATCCATTAAAATAATATCTGGGCGTAGTTCTAGAGCCATATCAGCCCCTTCACGACCGTTCTCTGCCTCGCCAACCACTTCCATGTCATCTTGCACAGAAAGATAAGCTGAGACACCTATACGTACCATTTCATGATCATCTACAAGTAATACTTTTATCATTCGCTTTCCACGTCCTTTTTCGCAACAAGTGGGATTTTTATTTCTACACTAGTTCCTCTTCCTGGGAAACTAATTATTTTGATGGTGCCGCCGAATTCAGCAACTCGTTCTCGCATATTTTGTAATCCATAAGAGCCTTGTCGAACATTATCCATATCAAACCCAACGCCGTCATCAACTACTTTCATCACCGCTAAATTATCCATCGTTACGAGGCGTACTTCTAATAATTTAGCTTTAGAATGTCGTAATGTATTGGAAAGTAATTCTTGAACAATACGGAACAAATGATCCTCAATGCCTTTTTGCAAACTAATATCCTCGATTTGCCATTCTACTTCGATTGGCAATTTGGTTGTTAATTCTTTTAATAATTGCTCAATACCAGTTTTTAATGATTTACCCTCGAGTTGCGTTGGACGCAGATGAAGTAAAAGCGCCCGCATCTCTGATTGGGATTCATTTACGATAGATTCAACCATTTTTAGTTGTTTTTGCATCGCCGGTGTTGCGCTTTTTTCACTCTGTTCATTCAAAGCTGATAAAAGCATCATTGCTGCAAAAAGCTGTTGGCTCACTGAATCGTGTAATTCTCTAGCAATCCGGTGTCTCTCTTCTGACAAAATAGCTTCTTTCGTTTGGCCAGTTGATTCAGCACGGTCGCTTGCAAGTTTTTGTGTCAAAATCGTTTGTGCTTTCATTTTATCACGTAAGCGGTCGATTTGCTTGTATACTTGCTGCACTTCTAAAAAGTTCTCGTCTTCTTCACTCGTAATCTTTTTCTCCAAATCGCCTTGTCCGAGCAGCCGAATCGAAAAGTCAATTGATTCAAATTTTTGTTTAACAAAATACCCGAGCAAACCGCCTATAATTAAACCAATCGAAATGGCTGTAAGCGGAACGAAAACCACAAAGGGAATGTAAAAGATTTTTTGTTCGATGAGAATTTTATACCAAGAACCTTCACTAAAAAAATAGTAACCGACCGTACCGATGGCTGTAGCAACAAGTAGTAACCCTGAGCAAACAGCCATCATCAGTTTCGAAAAACTCATAGTCTAATCACCTCTAAATCTCCGAAGATTACAGAAGTCATGATTTTCACTTTTCGTGCGGAACTTTCGTAATTATCTGAGTAGACCTTGATGCTATTATTTTGAATAGAGGTGCTTTCTTTATCATATTGGATGTTTCCGAAAATTGCGGAATGTTCAATGCAAATACCGATATCAAATGGAACAAGTATCCGAATTTTTCCTGAGACACTACGAATCATAATGACACTTTCGCCAGTTGGTAAAACCGTGTTCCCTAAATCAAGAATCGTATCTCCAATCCCTGTTTGAATATTGATGTCATCCCATTCATACACTACATCAAGTATACGCTGGTTACCGAACCACTGATTACGAATAAACTTATCCGTACGGTCAATCTTGCTGTCAGGTTCTCTCGTTTTGAGCATCAATAATTGGGGTGCCCGCTTCCTACTAATGTAGTGAATGATCGCATAAATACCTGCAACAACAAGCCCAACTTTAAACGTGGTTGTAAGTAACACGGCGATAATGATAAATACGATACCAATAAATAATGAGTTTCTTGCACTTTTCTTTGTTGCGCTTGCCTTCCTTGATGTAAAGATAAAAAATATCCCGAGTGCAAATAAAATAAGCAACTCCCACTGGAACAGCATCTCCAAACCAACGCCAACAATAATCGCAATTAAAAATACAAAAACAACCGAGCTTTCCATTTTTTTCAAGCTGACACACCTCCTTACGTTCCTCTTTTGACAAAGTTATTTCTCGATTTTTGCTACTTTGTACATGCTGTGTTAATTATAGCGAGGATTTACTGATTGAAACAACCGCGCTAGTTGGAACATCCCCTACTACTTTAGTCCGATGTTTCTTCCGTTATTTTTGTAACGACACCATTCTCTTGAGTGATTCGTCTTGCTTTTAAAAGCGTACCAATTGCACGCTTGAATTGGGCTTTACTAATACCAAATTTGGCACGAATGGCATCTGGATCTGATTTATCTCCGAATGGCATTTCTCCGCCAACACTTCGCAAATAAGTTAAAATCATTTCCGCGTCATCATTTAATACTTCATGTGCTCTACCACGAAGCGATAAATTAAGAGACCCGTCCGGTTTTACAGCGATAACACGAGCCTTCACACGTTCGCCCATTCTTGGTTCCGAAGTTCGTTCACTTTCATGTATAAATCCAATATGAAAATCATCCGTAAAAACAAATGAACCGACTTTTAATAAACGATAAATAGTTCCTTCGACATTATGGTTAAATAGATCTTGTTCTGCACGAACGGCAATTGCGCGGAATTGTTCTTCTTCTGCAAGGACGCCCCAAACACGATTTTCTTCATCCACACGTAGCGCAATCATCACGCGATCTTCTTTTTTCGGCCACAAGTGTGGTAATGCAGGTAAGTCATCCAATGATACCACCACGTCTTTTTCAATGCCGATATCGACAAAAACACCTAAATGTTTACGTACTTCTGTCACCGTTCCCCAGCCGTAATGCCCTACTTGAATTTTTGGAATAATCGTTGTTGCTGCAATTTCGCGGTCATAGTCCACAAAAATAAATACGGTTACTTCTGCTCCAACAGCAAGTTCCGTTTCATGTGTATTTGATTTAGATAAAAAAACAGTTACTCCGTCTTTTTCAAGGAGCCATCCTGTATCTTTGATTTCTTTCACTGTCATTATTTGGCTTTTGCCAATATAGTTATTCACTTTTTTTCCACCTTTTCCTTAAGAATAGTCTTGTTTCATTATAGCTTATCTAAGCTTGTAAGGCTACCTGCTACGAAGAATCAATCTTTGTTTATTTGTTGCTGTAAAATATCGATTTTTTCTTTTAAAATGTCTTTGGAAAAATCATTGGCTTCTCTAGCCGCACTTCCTACATGGTAGTCGCTATGATTTAATGTCGCTTGGAAGGTCGCGATATTTTCTGGTTTGACGCCACTTCCAACTAAAATTTGGAATGAATCTGGCTGTGCTTCGCTATCTTGAATCCAGCGTTTTAGGCGTGGCAAAGAGTCAAGTGCGTTTGCTGTACCACCTGAAGTTAATAATTGGTTGATGTCTTTCCCATATGTACGTAAAACTTGGTAACTCGCTTCGATATCTTTAGTTGCTTCCAGCGCCCGGTGGAAAGTTAAGTCTAAATCACCTTTCCATTCTATTACTTTTTCGAGAAGAGCTTGATCGATTTCTCCATTTTCTGTTATACCACCATAAACAATCCCTTGCACACCAACCTCTTTTGCAAGCTCAATATCTCGTTCCATGACTATTCTGGCTGCCTTATCATAGACAAAAGAAAAACTATGTGGTCGAATCATCATCATCGCTGGTAACTTAGAGGCACGTACGATTTCTTTAATAGCACCATAACTTGGAGTCAAACCGCCTTCGCTTATTGCTGAAACTACTTCCATTCTATTCGCGCCGTATTTTTCCGCTAAGTAAGCGTCTCTTGGATTTTGAACTATCACTTCTAACATATTATTCCGCTCCTTTTAATTACTAATTACCTTCATTCTACCCTTTTATGACGTGCTTGAATACAAAAAAATCCATGAAAAGAAAATTACCTTTTCACGGATTTTGTTTCATTATTTTAAATTAGTTGTAATGACTTCGGTTTTTCCTGCTTCTGCCTTAGTTACAGCATGGAAATCAAAATCATATTTACCTTCTGAGCTATTCGTTATAACCATTGGTACAACAGTACTTGCAGCATTTTTTTCAATAAAATCAAAGTCAGCTTCTACAATAGGATCGCCTACTTTTACTTTATCTCCTACACTGACTAAAACGTTGAACCCTTCTCCATTTAAGGATACGGTTTCTAAGCCGATATGTACAAGAATTTCTTGTCCCATATCCGTACGAATGCCAAAAGCATGTTTTGTTTCTGCCAATTGAATAATTTTCCCGTCTATTGGAGCGACAATGGTACCAGTTTCTGGTTTGATTGCAATGCCTTCTCCCATCATTTTTTGATTAAAAACTGGATCTGGAACATCTTCTAATGCAATAACTTGCCCAGTTACGTGAGCGAATAGTACTTCTTGTTTCGATTTTTTTAAAAATTTTTTAAACATGCATCTTCCTCCTAGCAATTTCATGAATCAACTACTATTTTACCCTTATAGAGAAAAAAAGGCACGGAGAAACTATCAAGCATCACTTGATTTTCTTCATGCCTTTTTAAACGTTTATTTGCTTGTTTTTAAATCTTCAATGGAATTAATGTTTGTCATGTATTTTGGAACTGCTAGACCGATTTTAGCACCTTTTAAGTTTGGTCCTAAATCTTCAAATTTTCCTTTATAATCTTTGTAGTAGATCCCGGAAGTATTTGGAAGCCATGCAGCAACCATACCATCAGCTGCATCCGTAGCAACGGACGCCCACATCGGTTGAATTTCCATTGCTTGAATCGTTGGTTTGTAGCCAACTTGTTTTAATGCTTCTGCGACAACGTTTGTAGAGGCAATTTCAGAATCCCAAGCTACATAAGTTAACTTGATTTCATCGCCATCTACTTTTTCCACGCCATCCGTCCATTTTGCTACTTTTTCTGGATTATTTTTAATCCATTTTTTAGCGGCTTCTTCTGGATCTACACCGTCATTAACTTCAAGCATTACTTCAGACATATCTTCCGCAGTCCAGAAGAAATTATCTAGCACTTGGTAAGCGGAAGGTTTATCTTCTTTTAAGCCTTTACGTACAATGGTGTGGATATTTTCTGCATTACCATAAACATTTTTGGGATCATCCAAAAATTTCAAATCAAATTTTGTAAACATCCAGTGCGGGGTCCAACCAGTCACAACAATCGGGCGCTTATCTTTCATCGCTTTTTGAAGTGTACTTGTCATCGCCGCGGTAGAACTTGTTTGTAATTGCCAATTATCATCATCTAAATGGTAATCTTTAATCGCATTTTGTGTTGCAAGCATAATTCCTGCTCCAGCATCAATTCCTGTGATTGTATAATTGATTTGTTCGCCTAAATCTTTTTTCGCGTCATAAGGAGCAAGGGTTGTTCCGCAGGCTGCTAAAGTGAAAATAAGCATAGCCAAAACTGCGGTGGTGATTAATTTTTTTAGCAATCTACTCTCCTCCTCATTCTGATTTCGCTTTTTTATTGAAAGCTTGTGTCAGACGGTCTAGGATGATTGCTACGATAACAATCGCAATCCCAGCTACAAATCCGCCACCAGCGTCGTTACGTCCTACTGCGAAGTAAACACGTGTTCCAAGTCCCATTGCACCGATCATTGAAGCAATTACGACCATGGAAAGTGCTAACATGATACTTTGGTTAATACCCGCCATCATGGTTGATTTCGCCATTGGTAGCTGTACTTTCCAAAGTTTTTGCCAAGGTGTTGAACCGAACGAATCGGCTGCTTCTACAAGCTCTGTTGAAACTTGGCGAATACCTAGATTAGTCATACGAACAGTTGGAGGCATTGCGAAAATAACAGAAGCCACAACCCCTGGAACCATTCCAATTCCGAAAAATGCTACGGCAGGAATTAAGTAAACGAAGGCTGGCATAGTTTGCATAAAATCGAGTACCGGTTTGAAGATACTTTCAACAATATTGCTTTTCGCCATCCAAATACCAAGTGGAACCCCAATAACAAGCGCAATTAAACTACTTGTCAGAACGAGCGTTAATGTTTGTGTCATATCACGCCAGAAATCTAAGTTCCAAATTAACAGTAAACCGACAACTTCAAAGATAATTAAACCCCATTTTTTGCCTTTACGGTTAACCCAGAAAGTTCCAAGTACTAGTAAAATAATAAATAACCACGGTGGAACTAAATCGAACACCCATTGGAATGCATCAACAATCCCGCCAATGATATTTGTAATTACATTAAAAAATCCTTCAAATTGCGTTAAGCCATCCACTAATTTGTCAATCCAACTAGCTAATGGAATCGTTGGAATATTAGGCATTAACGTTCACCTCGTTTCCAGAAAGTGCGGCCAGAACGGATCCGCGAATGATAATTCCTTTTAATTTTCCATCTTCGGTTACAGCAATCGGAATCGTTGTTGTCGAGATAGTATCCATGATTTCTGCAAGTGGCGTATCTAGGCCAGTTGTAGGTACATCACGATGTAAAGCTGTTTCTAGTGAAGTAATATTTTCTTTTACTAGTTTAGAAACTTCCGCTGCATGGACAATACCAACCAGCTCACGATTACGTTTAACAACGAATACACTGGAAGTTCCAGCCTCACGCATCCGTTTAAGCGCAACACGAGGACCATCTTTTTCAAAATTAACGATTTCTGGACGTATCATTACGTTGCTCGCTGTATAAACTTTGGAACGATCTACATCTTCAATGAATTTTTCAACGTATTCATTTGCTGGATGTGCCAGAATTTCTTCCGGGGAACCTGTTTGAACGACAGAGCCATCACGCATAATCATAATGTGGTCACCAATACGTAGTGCCTCATCCAAATCATGGGTAATAAAGATGATTGTTTTCTTCATTTTATCTTGTAAATCTAGTAATTGATCTTGCATATCTTTTCTGTTAAGTGGGTCAAGTGCAGAGAAAGCTTCATCCATGAGTAAAATATCTGGATTGTTAGCAAGTGCTCTCGCAAGCCCTACACGTTGCTGCATCCCACCAGAAAGTTGCGAAGGATATTGTTCGCCGTAACCAGCTAAACCAACAAGTGCAAGCGATTCTGCTGCATTTTTCTCGCGCTCTTCTTTGTCCATTCCTTGAATTTCAAGGCCGTATTCTACGTTACGATTAATCGTTCTATTCGGAAATAAACCAAAGTTTTGGAAGACCATACTCATGCTTTTTCTTCTAACTTCCAAAAGTTCTTTTTTATTTAGACTAGATAGTTCTTTTCCGTCAAGCCAAATTTTTCCGCTCGTAGGCTCAATTAGACGGTTTAAAAGTCGTACCAAAGTCGACTTCCCACTACCTGAAAGCCCCATAATAACGAAAATTTCTCCTTCTTCTACGCTAAAAGATGCTTTATTAACACCAATAGTCGCCCCTGTTTCTTTCAAAATCTCTGTTTTCGATTTCCCCTGAGAAAGTAAAGAAGATGCTTTAGAAGCCTTTTTTCCAAAAATCTTCGTTAGCTCTTCTACTTTAATCTTGCTCAAAATAAAATCCCCTTTCTTTTTTTAGATTGAATTATTTATTAGGCAAAAATTCGGCCCATATCACTTTTAAAAAAAGCAATAACATTTATCATTGTACACAAGTTTTGGCTCAGTTTCACATCATACAGTTTGGTTTGCGCTATTTTGCACATTTTAGAAAGCGCCTCCATCTTACAACAACAGCGGCTGACAGTTTTTTAATTTTTTTTGTAAAAAAGGAGGATTTTTCACGAAAAAAGCGCATTTTCTGGGGATAATTTATTTTAAAAACAGCATTTTTATAAAATATTTGTTAGAATAGAAAAGGACATTTCATTTAGGAAGGGGGAGATGAAATGGATGGAGAACTTTCAAAGGATGTGGACCAGAAGATGAATTTACTCAAAAAGTGGTTCAGTTCTATTGACTGGGACCAATTTTGGAATCATATTATTTCAGTAGGAATAAAAATTGCCATTTTAATTGCTCTTTATTTTATTTTCCGCGTGGTTGGG
Organism: Listeria monocytogenes ATCC 19117; assembly: GCF_000307025.1. Taxonomy (GTDB): domain Bacteria; phylum Bacillota; class Bacilli; order Lactobacillales; family Listeriaceae; genus Listeria; species Listeria monocytogenes_B. The sequence continues at coordinate 1,059,335 of NC_018584.1, read as the reverse complement.
AATAAAATTATCCGTAGTTTCTTCCGCAAATATCGGCAACAACAAGCAGTTTCTGTTGGGCGCGCGGACACGTTAGAAAGCTTGATTTCTAATTTTTACGGCTATGTTTTATTCTTCACTTTTGCGATTTTATTATTACAGAACTTTATGGATGTTACAGCGATTATTGCAAGTGCTGGGGTGGCGAGTTTGGCTATTGCCTTTGGTGCGCAAGGACTTGTTAGTGACGTTGTGACTGGATTTTTTATTTTACTTGAACGTCAACTTGATGTTGGTGATACGATTACCATTGGACTAGTTAATGGAACAATAGAAGCACTTGGACTTAGAACAACACAGGTACGTGATTTTGATGGCACGCTTCATTTCATTCCTAACAGGCAAATTATGGTCGTTAGTAATCATTCGCGCGGTAATATGCGTGTGATGGTGGACATTCAAATTAGTCCACATGAAGATCCGGAAAAAGCAATTAAAATTATCGGTGAGGTTTGTGACGTAGCTGCAAAAGAAAATAAAAATATCGTTGAGCCCCCTGTTGTATTAGGTGTGCAAAACATTGACGCAACAAACATGATTATCCGCGTAGTCGGTAAAGCAGTGAACGGCGAGCAGTATTCTGTTCAACGTGACTTACTCAAAGATATTCGCGAAGCACTCGCAGAAAACGAAATCGAGTTACCACTTAATTTTGTCAGCACCTTCGGACCAAATAATAATTAAAAAGACGCCAATTCGCTCCTTTTGAGAACGAATTGACGTCTTTTTATTTACTTTCCAAAAAGTGGATTAATACATCAATTGCAAATGGAATAGCTTCTTCTTTTGGACTAAGTTTCGCATGATGCAAACTGTACTCGGAATCCACGCCTAACCAAAACATAAACCCTTTAATTTCGGATAAAAAGTAACCAAAATCTTCTCCAGTCATCGCCGAACGAGCTGGCACATAACTTTCTGGATATTGTTCTTCCAAAAAGTGGATGAATGCTTCTGTTTCAACTGGATCATTGTCCACTTGATAATAATCCGAGCCAGGATGAAATTCAACTTCGCATTGGTAAGCTTCTTCCCAGCCTTTCGCTAGCTGTTTCAAACGAGTCCAAACAATCTCCATTGTTTCAGGGGAAAGCGTTCGAATGGTTCCATCTAAATAAGCAGTTTCCGCAATGACATTTTGAATTTCTCCGCCATGAATTCGGCCAATCGTAATAACTGCACTATCCATTGGATCAATATTCCGACTTATAATCGTTTGCATTTGCCCAACAAACGCACTTGCTGCGACAACCATATCATTCGCCAAATGAGGATACGCCGCGTGTCCACCTTTTCCTTTAAACGAAATAAAAAGTTCCGATGTATTCGCAAAAAGTAAACCTGGCTTAATTGCAATTTCTCCGACTTTGTATTCTGGTGCGATATGAAGCCCATAAATGCTATCCGGTCGCCACTCGGCAAATTCAGCGCTTTCCATGATGGGTTTTGCACCACCTGGACCTTCTTCGGCAGGCTGGAAAACGAAAAGCAAATTATCTTTGGCTGGTTTACTCGCAAAATGCGTCAATACACCAAGCGCGATACTCATATGTAAATCGTGCCCACAAGCATGCATATTGCCAGGATGTTTTGATGCAAAAGGCAGCCCAGTTTCTTCTGTAATTGGCAACGCATCAATATCGGTACGATAACCAATTGTTTTTTCTGGATTAGTTCCTTTTACTAAAACCAAAATCCCCGTACGCCATTTTTTCACTTCTAAATGTTCACTCGGTAATTTGCTAATATAGTCTAATAAATAGGCTTGGGTTTTAAGCTCTTTATAACCTGTTTCAGGAATTTGGTGTAACTCTCGTCGAATGGCAATAAATTCATTTAACACAGCGATTCTCTCCTTCTAAAAAAGGACTGCTTCGCCAACAGACGAAACAGTTCCCTTTAATTTTTAAAGTTGACGAAGTTCTTGCATGATTTCTGTTTTAGAAGCTGTTTTTGCGTCTAATTTTTTAAGTTCACGTGCAGGAATCCCAGCCACAACTGTTCCAGGAGCTACGTCTTTTGTAACGATTGCGCCAGCTGCTACGACTGCGCCTTCTCCAATACGTACACCTTCTAAAACAACCACATTGGCGCCTACAACAACATTATCTTCTACGACAACTGGTTGTGCGGATGGTGGTTCCACTACGCCAGCAAGCACAGAACCTGCACCGATATGGCAATTTTTACCAACCGTTGCGCGCCCGCCTAGAACAACATTCATATCAATCATAGTACCGTCACCGATAACAGAACCAATATTAATGCTTGCTCCCATCATAATTACAGCATTATCACCAATAGTTACTTGGTCGCGAATAACTGCGCCTGGCTCAATACGTGCGTTAATATTTTTCATATCTAACAAAGGAATAGCCGAGTTACGACGATCATTTTCGATAACATAATCTTCAATATTCGCTTTATTTGCTTCTAAAAATGGCTCAACAACTGCCCATTCTCCAAAAATAGTTCCCGCATTTCCAGTAATGAAAGTTTTAACATCACTAGGGAAATCAATTTTTTCTAAGTCCCCTTTAAGGTAAACTTTTACAGGTGTTGCTTTCTTGCTATTTTGAATAAAAGAAATAATTTGATGTGCATCCATTTGTTCCATGAATTTTTGTCCCCTTCCGATACGTTCTGTTTTCTATTTTGCCATAGCTATTTAACTTGTTCAAGGAATTTATCTGTTATTTCTAAAAACGCCTTCACTTGTGGTAAACTGAGTGACTGTTCATAGGTCAGCAAGTTGGTTTCCCGGCTTAAAATCGAGCCATCTTTTTCTGTTAAAGGAATTTTGTTGATTTTATCTGTGTAGCCTATCATCGTCACTTCCGGTAAAATTGCAAAACCAATACCATTTAAGGCCATTTGTCTAGAGGTTTCCATCTGATCCATAAGCATTGCTTGGCGTGGCATTTTTCCGAAATTTCGTTGCCAGTAGTCTTGAATAACTTGGTAATAATTCGAATCACTGCGAAATTGAATAAATGGTCGATTAGTTTGGAAAACTTCTTCAATTTTGGTAATTTCTGTGTCTACTAAAATTAATTTGTCATTAAATAACGGTTTTTGAACACTTTTCCATGTGGAGCTTCCACGGACAATGCCGATATGGACATTTCCAGCAGCGAGTTGTTGCGTAACTTCACTGCTCCAGCCAGTTACAAGTGAAATTTGCACATTAGGGTATGTTCTTGAAAATGCTTTCAGAACCCGAGGAAGCCACATTTGCGCCACTACGCTTGCACAAGCAATTCGTAATGTTCCGCGGACAACGCCTTCCATCGCTTCGAGTTTTTCTTGAATAGTGTGCTCTCGTTCAATGACACTAGACGCATGACGAACAATAGCTTCTCCTTCTGGTGTAAGCAGTAAGCCTTTTTGTGTACGAATAAAAATTTTGGTATTCCATCTACTTTCAATCGTTTGTAAGCGTTGCGATAAGGCCGGTTGACTTAAAAATAGTTTTTCCGCACTTTTACGCATATTAAGCTCTTCTGCTAAACAAACAAGTAATTCATATTCTGTTACAATCATCTATTTTCCTCCACCTGCAAATGAATATAACGATTGACTTGTTTTAAAACAACACGTCTTGTTACTATCCCTTCAAAATGGTGGTCAGCATCTACAACACATACAAAAGGATGATCCACAAGTAAGTGCACAATTCGTTCGTTATTGTTAAAATCTTTGATTACTGGGAAATCCGTTTGCATGACATCCTCTACTTTTAAGTCTTCTAATCGTTCAAATTCGATACGTTCGAGTCCAAGAATGGCATCCGTAATCATTGCTGCACTTATTAATCCATGGAGTTTAAATTCAAAGTCTAGTACAGGAATAACTGAATAACCACATTTAGTTAAAACAAGTAATGCATGTTCTAAATTATTACCAAGCTGTACATGAGCAACCTTTTCAGCGGAAATCATCGAATCAGCTAGTTCATTATCAATAAATTGTCCAAATCTATTTGAGATCATTTAGAATCTTCCTCTTCCTTTATTTTCAAGCTCTACGAAGTTTCTTTCAACTTTTTAAAATAAATCGAAACTTTTCCATCTCCTATTCTACCATACTATTTGGTCTAATTTCTTTCATTTAGTGCTTGAAAACAAAAAAAGCTGTGAATATAAATTCACAGCCCCCTAAGTAAACCACCGGCTTATCCGATCTTTACCATGTTATTCGTTTTCTTGTAGCGTTTCAAAAATTTCGATAGCAGTCATATCAATATCATCGAATTGATATTTACTATTGTCGCCGTAGATTTCTACTTCAAATGAGTTAGAAGCTTGAAAAAACTTTACTTCGCACACGGGCGTACCATTTTTTTCAAAACGTCTTGCTTGTGTTTCAGCAGACTCATCTTCTTGCATTGCATGTAAACGTTGAATAATTCCCAATAACTGAGACATCTTACACTCTCCTCTCAAATCCACCATCTGACGTGCAAAAATTGGCATACCTTGCTATTATACGCGCGTGGCAATGCTTTTTTACATATTTCCTCATATCTGGTTTTTTCGCCATATCTTATTTCTTTCACTATACTACCAAATTTTATCGCAAACCGCACGTATAACGCAAGGGTTCTGGAAATATTCAGAAAAAGAAATTATTTTAAATTAACCTAAAAGACATGATTTGTTCTACTTTGCCGTTATTTTATCCAAAAAAAAGACTATAAAAAGGGATTAACCTTCCTACAGTCTTTGATAATTAAAATTCATTTTTCTGATTAGCAGTAGCACTGATAATCATTTTTGTCGCTCGTACGATGGTTTTGTGGCGATTGAAACCTTTAACGCATATTGTTTGATCACCAATTGTTGCAAATACTTCGCCCCATGAACCACAGGGATTAAAGCCATAAGCATGTATTTTTAGCAAGCCATCTTTTGTTGGAAAAAAGAGAGCTTCGTATTTCCCTGGTTTAGTCATATCCGGTGGCCCCTTCCGCATTGAAGTAATCATTTCTAACTGAAAATGATTATCATTATTAAAACTATCTTATAGTATTCTACATAAAAGTGCAAGGTTTTTTAGGTATATTTTCAGACATTTTGCTTTTCTTCCTTTTTAAGCTATAATGGAATGAAATCACGAAGCTTACTCCCACCTGATTTTCACGGGATTTTCTTATAAAGAAAGGTGACGAAAATGACAAAATCTATTCGACCAGAATTACGCGATATTCAAGTAAGTGGTATCAGAACTTTTAATACACGAGTGACGGGTATTCCTGATATGATCCGTTTAACACTTGGCGAACCTGACTTTCCAACGCCTGAGCATGTCAAACAAGCGGCCATTTCAGCAATAGAAGAAAATTTCACCAACTATACACCCAATGCCGGGATGCCAGAATTACTCGAAGCAGCTTCCACTTATTTTCATGAAAAATATGACTTGTCCTATAATAATAAAGAAATTATCGTTACGGTCGGCGCTACAGAGGCTATCTCCGTTGCCTTGCAAACGATTTTGGAGCCTGGGGATGAAGTTATCTTACCAGACCCTATTTATCCAGGTTACGAGCCTCTAATTACGTTAAATAGAGCGCACCCGGTTAAAGTTGATACGACCGAAACTAATTTCAAATTAACACCTGAACAATTACGAGCACATATCACACCAAAAACTAAAGCACTTATCATTCCTTATCCATCCAATCCGACCGGTGTTACACTCTCTAAAAAAGAACTTTTCGCATTAGCAGAAGTACTAAATGAAACAGGTATTTTTGTCATTGCTGATGAGATTTACAGTGAATTAACTTATCACGAGGAGCACGTGAGCATTGCGCCTTTACTAAGAGAGCAGACAATCGTTATCAACGGTTTATCAAAATCTCACGCAATGATTGGTTGGCGAATTGGCTTTTTACTTGCACCAGAAGCCCTTACACAAGAAATGTTGAAAATCCATCAATATTCGGTTACTTGCGCAAGTTCCATTTCCCAAAAAGCAGCACTAGAAGCTCTTACTAACGGCAAAGACGATGCTTTTCAAATGCGAACTGAATACAAAACACGCGCTAATTTCACTCAAGATCGACTAGAAAAAATGGGCTTTACTGTCATCCCGCCAGATGGTGCATTTTACTTCTTCGTCAAACTTCCCGATGAAATAACCGAAAATGCTTTCGATTGGGCTGTAAAACTTGCTGAAGAAGCCAAGGTTGCAGTTGTTCCTGGAAATGCTTTTTCCGAAAAAGGCGATCGTTACTTCCGTCTTTCTTATGCTACTTCCTTTAATAATCTTGCTGAAGCATTAGATCGAATGGCTCAGTTTATAGCAAAATAAAAAAACATCCACTAACTTAAATTAAGTGGATGTTTTTTTAACGATAATATTTAATGAGCGCTTGCGTCCCTTCTTCACTCAAACCTTGTTCAGCTAGCGTTTGATACATTTTTTCAGCTAAAGTTAGCCCAGGAAGTTCTAAGCCCATTTGTTTTGCTTCTGAGATTGCGATTCCCATATCTTTTATAAAATGCTTAATAAAGAAACCCGGAGAAAAATCATCCTTAAGTACACGTGGAATCAAGTTTGCAAGCGACCAACTGCCTGCTGCACCACCTGAAATTGAATCGAGAACACTTGATGGATTAAGTCCAGCCGCCTCCGCATAAATGATCGCTTCAGTCACACCAATCATGTTGGAAGCAATTGCAATTTGATTCACCATTTTGGTATGTTGTCCAGCACCTGCATCACCTTGCAGAATCACACTGCTACCAAGAATGTCAAAAATTGGTTTCACTTTTAAAAATACGTCTTCAGATCCTCCTACCATAATTGCGAGCGTGCCATTTTTCGCGCCTATGTCGCCACCTGAAACAGGAGCATCGAGTACACCGATTCCTTTTTCACGGCCAAATTCAGCCATTTTTTTAGCTAATGCCGGTGAGGAAGTTGTCATATCGATTGCTACTGTGCCAACCGCTAAATTTTCTAAAAAGCCATTTTCGCCTAAGTAAAGCTCTTCCACATCTTTTGGATAACCAACCATTGAAATTAATATATCCACTTTATTAGCCAATTCTCCTGGTGTTTTTATCCATAGTGCTCCTTTTTCAAGTAAATCTTCTGCTTTTGTTTTTGTGCGAGTATACACCAATACTTCATAACCAGCCTCCAGTAAATGCCCTGCCATACTCGAACCCATTACGCCTGTACCAACAAATCCAATTTTCTCCATCAGGCTAACCTCCTATCTAAAAGTAACACCTATAATCGCTAAAAACGCAAAAAACAATAGTAATAAACCAAGTAAGACCATATGTACTTTTTTATACATTACAGTAATAGCAATAAATTCTCGAATTAACGCATTAGGCATATAGTATAAAGCTGTTTTTGCACCAATCCCTTGACTCTTCAAGCCCGCTTTTCTTGCATAAATACCTGCTCTAAATAAATGAAAATTATTCGTTGAAAATAAACTATTATAGTTTGACATAATTGCATCCATTTTTGCCTTTGAAAATTTCATATTTTGCAGTGTATTAACGGATTGATCTTCCATAATAATAAAATTTTCATCAATGCCTTTTTCTAATAAATAACCTCGCATCGCTTCTGCTTCTGAAATAGTTTCATTAGCACCTTGTCCACCAGATACGATAAAAGTAGCTCGTTTGCCTTTTTTGGCGTATTGCTTGTCGTAGAACTTAATAGCGCGATTCAACCGACTAGCAAGCAATGGAGGCACTCTATCACCGCCTATCAGACCACTTCCTAGTACAATCAGAAAATCTTGATTATATCTTGGGAAATTAAATTGATAGAGAAAAGTCGATAAAAGAAACGATAAAAATAAAAAGGAAAAATAACCAACTAATGCCACAATAAAAACTACCACAATCCCAAGAATCGGACTACCTGTTTTTAAAATACTACCGAACCATGTAATAATAAGTGCTAAAATGCCTAAACCAATAATTAAAGGAAGCATATTGGCTAATTTACGCCCTTCACGTTTCAACATTAATCGTCCATTTACAATGAGCATCGTTGCTATCCCTACAACAAAAAATGGAATAAGTAAAACTAATAAAAGTAACACCGTCCCCATAACCGAGACGAGTAGTTCATTCCCTTTTGAAAAAGTAGCATAAACCACCGAAAGCACAGAAAAAAATAGTGCCATTGTCAAAATAATCCCATTGCTAATACGTCGTCTATCTATAAACGACAAGACAATGAACAGAAGCAGAAAAAAACCTGCTAATAGATAGATAACCAATCTTGTTGCCCCCTTTTAAAACTAACTGTATTTCCAATTATACTTGGGCGGAGGCTATTTCACAACATAAAAAGACCTAGACAACAAAATTGTCTAGGTCTTTATTCAGATATTATTCTGCAGTATATTTTTCAACTAATTCTACAACTTCTTCTGCTGTAGATTTATTTAAAGCTTCTTCCGCTAATTTCACCATTTCAGATTGATCTAAACGTTTGATTAACGAACGAGATTTAAGAATGCTTGAAGCACTCATTGAAAATTCATCTAAGCCTAGGCCTAAAAGAAGTGGTACAGCCGTTTGATCTCCAGCCATTTCTCCACACATACCAGTCCATTTGCCCTCTTTATGAGAAGCATCGATAACCATTTTGACTAAACGTAAAATGGATGGATTGTATGGTTGGTAAAGGTAAGAAACGCGTTCATTCATACGGTCTGCGGCCATTGTATACTGAATTAAGTCATTTGTTCCGATAGAGAAGAAATCAACTTCTTTCGCAAATTGATCAGCAAGAACTGCAGCAGCAGGAATTTCAATCATAATTCCAAGTTCGATGGAATCAGATACTTCTGTTCCAGCAGCTTTTAGTTTTGCTTTCTCATCTAGTAAAATATCACGCGCTTGACGGAATTCATTTACTGTTGCAATCATCGGGAACATAATTTTTAAGTTACCATATACACTTGCGCGAAGTAAGGCGCGAAGTTGTGTACGGAATAATTCTTCATTCGCAAAACAAAGACGGATTGCACGGAATCCTAAGAATGGGTTCATTTCTTCAGGAAGTTCTAGGTATGGTAACGTTTTATCGCCACCGATATCTAATGTACGAACAACCACAGATTTTCCGTCCATTCCGGAAACTACTGCTTTATAAGCTTCGAATTGCTCTTCTTCTGTTGGGAAATTGTCGCGACCCATGTACAAGAATTCTGTACGATAAAGTCCAACTGCTTCCCCACCGTTAGAAATAACACCTTCTAAATCATTCGGAGTTCCGATGTTTGCTGCAAGCTCCACGTGAACGCCGTCTTTAGAAACGGTTTTTTCATTTTTAAGTTTATCCCATTCTGCTTGTTGTAAAGCAAAATCAGATTTAATTTTTTCATAGTGAGCGATTTGTTCTTCTGTTGGGTGGATGATAACATTACCTTCCAAACCATCAATAATAACAATATCGTTTTTCGCTACGCTAGCAGTAACTTCTTTTGTTCCAACTACTGCTGGAATTTCAAGAGAACGTGCCATAATAGCGGAGTGAGAAGTACGTCCACCAATATCCGTTACGAAACCTTTAACAAAGTTACGGTTAAGTTGTGCGGTATCGGAAGGCGTTAAATCAGCTGCAACAACAACTACTTCCTCATCAATTAAAGCTGGATTAGGAATAGTTACACCTAGTAAGTGAGAAAGAACACGTTTACGTACATCTTTAATATCCGCTGCACGTTCACGCATGTATTCGTTGTCCATAGATTCAAACATACCAATAAACATGTCTGTCGTTTCTTGTAAAGCTGTTTCTGCATTCGTTTTAGAATTTTTGATACTTTCTTCAATTGGTCCTGTTAATTCAGGATCATTTAACACTAGAAGATGCGCGTCAAAAATTTGTGCCTTATCTTCGCCTAAGTCTTTAGCAGCTTTCTCACGAATCATTGAAAGTTCTGTTCTAGAAACTTCTAACGCGCTTTCAAAACGCTTTACTTCACTCTCAACATCCGTAACTTCTGTTTTTTCATAGGAAAGATCAGGTTCAACGAGCAGATAAGCTTTCGCAATGGCAATCCCATCAGATGCTGCGATACCTTTCAACTCTTTAGCCATTATTCAGCCAATCCTTCTTTCTTAAGAACTTCAGTTAGTCCTTCAATTGCTTCTTTTTCATCGCTACCTTCAGTGTAGATAGTAATGTCAGCGCCTTTACCAATACCAAGAGACATAACGCCCATGATTGATTTAAGGTTTACTTTTTTGCCAGTGTATTCAATTTGAACGTCAGAGCTGTATTTACTTGCAGCCTGCACCAATAGAGTTGCCGGGCGTGCGTGAATTCCTGTTTCATCGATTACTACAAAACTTGCTTGTTCCATAATTTACATTCTCCTTTGTAAAGAAATTTGTTGTAACCTTTTAAGCCGAAAAAACTTCAGCCAAAAAGACTATCCCTCAATTAAAAAGAGTACCATGTTTTACCTATTGTTACAACTATTTGATTAAAAATTTTTTAGAATGTTTTTTTGCAGAGCACCTTATTTCGCTCTTTTTAAATAGAAAAAATAGAACGTTTTTTTAAATTTATCTCTAAATTGTTTCTGTTTTGAATTAAATAGCACTTTTTAATGGCTTATAGTTGATTTTAATAGGTTTTTAGTGCAAAATTTAAGGAAGGTTCAAAAATGCATACATTCTTTTTCAGCAAGATAGACGCAACACCGAAAATTGAAGGAGTGATAACAATGGCAAAAGCACATGTTGGAGACATTATTGAATTTAAGGATGGCCTTACAGGAATCGTTGAAAAACTCAATGAGAATTCCGTTATAGTCGACTTAACTTATATGGAAAATTTTAAAGATTTAGGTATTGAAGAAAAAACAGTGGTTAACCACAAGAATTACCAAATTATTCATTCTGTAGAAGAAGATGATGAAGTTGAAAATGTAGAAGAAACAGAAGAATAAAAAAACAGAATAGTTTTTAAGCGCGCAAAAATAAAGCATTTCCGAGTGATAATGCTCTATATTTTTGCGTTTTTTATATGTATATAAACGGGGTAAAGGAGCGTTTGAAATTGGAAAGTAAAAAGAAAATTGCCATTATAGGAGCTGGACCTGGTGGGTTGGCGGCCGGTATGCTATTAAGTCAACTAGGTTATCAAGTAAACATCTATGAAAAAAATGATCGAATTGGTGGAAGAACGGCGTTACACAGAATGGGTAAATACTCATTTGATGTCGGACCTTCTGCACTCACCATGACGCATGTTTTGACTTCTCTTTTTATGGATTGTAATCGTAATATTTTGGATTATGTTTCGCTTTTACCAATCAATCCAATTCATACGCTTTATTTTAAAGATATCACCTTCCCGCTTTATAGCGATCAATCTGAAACAAAAGCGGTTATCCAAACTTACTTTCCTGGCGAAGAAGCTGGTTTTGAACGCTTTATGAAAGAAAACACGAAAAAAATGCTATATATTTCGCCGCTCAATCAATTTAATTATAGTTCTTTATTTGATTTTTTCCGCCCTACAACTTTGCGTGCTATACCTAGTTTGACACTTGGACGATCGTTGATGGATGATTTAGCAAGATATTTTAATAGTAAGTACCTTCGCATCGCTTTTTCCTTACAGATGCGGTATTTAGGCATGTCACCATGGGATATTCCAGTTGCTTATAGTATTATTCCTTTTTCCGAATATTATTATGGAACCTTTCATCCAATTGGTGGGCAAAATAAAATTGTCGAAGCGATGCAACAAGTAGTTACAGAAAATAAAGGGAAGTTTTTCTTCAATTCCGAAGTGACAGCATTTGAATCGAATGGTAAAGAAATAACTGGCGCTGTTCTTGCCAATGGAAAAACAATTGAAGCAGATTATTATTTCACCAATTTAGATTTCATTTATTCTTTAACAAATGAGCATCCAGATAAATTGGACAATAAAGAATACTCCTCTTCTGCCTTTATCCTTTATCTTGGTTTAAAAACAGTGTTACCTTTTTCGCATCAATCAATTATTTTCCCTGAAAATTATCGAGAATTTGCGCATAATACAATGCATAAAAAAATCCTCTCTAAGGATATCGCTATACATTTGACTAATCCTTCTGCAACTGATAATACAATGGCGCCAATTAATCATTCTAGTATTCGAATTATGGTTCCTGTGCCTAACAATACGAGTAATATTGATTGGAAAAAAGAAACACCTGCTTTTCGTCAATTAGTGCTAGAAACTATCAAAGAACGGTTAGATTTACCAGATTTAGAATCGCAAATTGAAGAAGAATATATCATTACACCGATAGACTGGGAAAAGAAATATCATGTTAAACACGGCGCGATCTTTGGTTTACAGCATTTATGGCGCCAGCACGGTTACTTACATCCCTCCAAAAAATCGCCTACATTCAAAAACTTATTTGTAATTGGTGCAGGCGCGATGTCGGGTAGCTCGCTTCCATTTATTATTGAAAATGCGCAAATCGCAACCCAGAAATTTTTACAAAAAGAAAAGAAATCCGAGTAATCATTCGGATTTCTTTTTAGGCTGCGCTTCTTTTTCCAAACTGAAAAAATAACAAGCAGTGAAAATAATATTAGAAACGATAATAATCGCAATAGATGTCCATAAATCAAGGTAAAAGGACAAAAATACGAAAAAGGCAATAATAATCCAATAAACGATGACAATTTCTGATTTTAAATCTGGATATTTAAGACGCTCCCAACTATCCGTTAAACTCAAAATAAAGTAAATCATTAAATGTAAAATAAGTCCTAAAAGCCACCAATTAATAAAGTCAGATAACTGCAAAATCGTGAAGCCGTTTTGCGTAATGTAAAGTTGTTTTGATTGCATTGTAATTGGTTCGATTAAAACCTCAAAAATCATTACCATCGTTGCTGCGATAAACGAATAAATACCTCCACGAATCCAGTCAATATTAATTTTCAATGTAATTTCCCGAGCGATAATATGCGTCCCGGCAACCATTCCGACCCAAATAAAGCCCATTGTAATAGGAATTCCGTAAACACTTCCACCTAACGTTGAACCAATATATTCATCTGTATAACTTAGTTGCATCCATTCAATACATGTACTTACAACAAAAATAAGTAGCGTAATAGCAGAACCAAGCCATTTACCATATTGCATAATAAAGAAAACAGCCGCAAAAACACCAGTAAATACTAAAAATAGTGATTGAACTGCAGTTAGCTCTGGTGGAATAATGTGTAAGGATACTAACAAAACGCTACCTAAAAACCAGAATATATAAATCCAAAGTAAAAATTTGTAGTTTTTTTCTAACATCTATGAACCACTCCTATTTTTTCATTATATAGGATTTATTAAATTCCACAACTTTTATCTTATCTTTTGTTTAATTGTTGCCAAACGATTTCATTTGTTTTAAAGTAGTATGAGAAGTATTTGTTAAGAAGAGGTGTAAAGTATTTTGAAAAGCATCAAGATCGATTATAAACTTGTACTGGGCCTTGTTTTATGCGCCCTACTCGTTATACTAACATATCAGTTCCCACGTGTTTTTTGGTATTTATATGGAGCTGGGATGTTATTTTTACTTAGTTTTGTGATTTTTAATGATGATTTAAAAAAAGAGTTTTCGTTCGTTAAAGGCATTTTGCCAGGTATTTTTTCCGGAATTGTCCTTTATATTATTTTTTACATAGGCGCTTTTATTATTAAAGTAATGCCAGGCGGTCTAGAAAATTCTGTAGAAGCTGCTTTTAATAAGTATTCGACGCATTCTTTGATAATTTGGCTACTGCTTATCGTGGCCATTATCCCTGGAGAAGAAATTTTCTGGCGCGGCTTCGTATTAAAACGATTAAACCATTATTTCAATCCTTGGTTTTCGAATGTTTTTGCAGCGTTACTATGTATGGTAATGATGTTCCCAAGTGGCAACTTTGCAGCGATTATCGGTATCTTTGTCGCTTCGCTCGTATGGAATATCATGTACTCCTATCGCCCAAGCCTACTCATGCTATATTTATCGCATCTAACCTTTGCGTTTTTGTTACTCGCAGCCTTACCAATTTATTAAAAATAGCACAAAAACGCTCCTTTTTAGGGGTGTTTTTTTTATAAAAAAAATAAGCAAAATACTTGAAAGTCAAAATAGGTCAGTATATAATAAAGTCATAAGGTCAAAGATAGTCAAAGTCAAGACCTTTCATTTCTCATTTTTAAAAGGAGGAAATTATATATGAACTGTGAAAAATGTAATCAAAATCCAGCAACAATCCAACTATATATGAATATTAATGGCAAGCGTGTAGAAATGCCGCTTTGTGCCTCTTGTTATGCAGAAGTTAGAAATCAAGCAAACTTTGGGGCGAATGAGTTCCCAGGAGCAAGCGGTTCCCCGTTTGACGATATTTTCCGTCAATTGAGTGGTGCTGCTAGTCAAGCAAACCGTGAACAAAGAAGCCAAGCACAAGTACAAACACAAACTGCTGGTGGCGGCAATGGTTTACTAGATGAATTTGGAACAAACTTAACAGATATGGCGAAAAATGAGCAACTCGACCCTGTCATCGGTCGTGACAAAGAAATTAAACGCGTCATTGAAATATTAAACCGCCGTAATAAAAATAATCCAGTCTTAATTGGTGAACCAGGTGTTGGTAAAACAGCTGTCGTCGAAGGACTTGCAAATGCGATTGTCGCAGGAGAAGTTCCAAGCAAATTAATGAACAAAGAAGTTATCTTATTAGATGTCGCTTCACTTGTTTCTGGAACAGGGATACGCGGTCAATTTGAAGAACGCATGAAACAACTGATTAAAGAACTACAAGAACGTAAAAACACGATTCTCTTTATTGATGAAGTGCATACGATTGTTGGGGCAGGTTCCGCAGAAGGCTCGATGGATGCAGGAAACATTCTAAAACCAGCTCTAGCTCGTGGCGATTTACAAATGATTGGTGCTACTACACTAAAAGAATACCGCACAATCGAAAAAGATGCCGCACTTGAGCGCCGTTTCCAACCAGTAACTGTAAGCGAACCATCCACAAAAGAAACGCTAACTATTTTAAATGGTTTAAAACCAAAATATGAAGATTTCCATGAAGTAGTTTATTCACCAGAAGCACTAACAGCAGCAGTTGAATTAAGCGCTCGTTATATCCAAGATCGTCATTTGCCAGATAAAGCAATTGATTTAATGGATGAAGTTGGCTCGAAATATAATCTATCCATTGAAAAACTGGACGAAAATACGGTGAGCGAACGTGTTGCCCGTTTAGAAGATGAAAAAAATCAAGCTCTTCAAATGGAAGACTACGAAAAGGCAGCCAAAGTTCGTGATGAAATTACTCGCTTAGAAGAAAATAAAACAAATAACTCCTTCTCAGAGCGTCCAGTCATCCAAGCATCCGACATCCAAGCAATTATTGAAGAAAAAACAGGTATTCCAGTAGGACGCTTACAAGAAGACGAGCAATCTAAAATGAAGAACTTAGAAAGTAACTTAACTGGAAAAGTCATTGGTCAAGAAGATGCTGTAAGAAAAGTAGCTAAAGCAATTCGTCGTAGCCGTGTTGGCCTCAAATCAAAAAATCGCCCAATTGGTTCCTTCCTATTTGTTGGACCAACTGGTGTCGGAAAAACAGAACTTGGACGCACGCTAGCTCGTGAATTGTTTGGTACTAGTGAAGCGATGATTCGTTTAGACATGAGTGAATTCATGGAAAAACACAGCGTCTCTAAATTAATCGGTTCCCCTCCTGGCTATGTTGGTCACGAAGAAGCTGGACAATTAACAGAAAAAGTTCGTCGCAATCCGTATAGCATCATTTTGTTAGACGAAATCGAAAAAGCACATCCAGACGTTCAACATATGTTCCTGCAAATTTTAGAAGACGGTCGACTAACTGATTCACAAGGACGTACAGTGAGCTTTAAAGATACAGTCATCATTATGACAAGTAACGCTGGCGCAACTGACACAGAAGCTTCTGTCGGCTTTAATACAACAACCGAAGCAAAACTTGAAAAAGGTTCTGACATCTTAGCAAAATTAGGCGCATACTTCAAACCAGAATTCTTAAACCGTCTAGACAGCGTCATTGAATTTAAATCCCTAGAAAAAGACGATTTAGTACAAATCATCGACTTAATGCTCGTTGATTTAAATGAAATGCTCGCTCAAGAAGATGTGACAATCGATGTTTCTAAAGAAGTAAAAGAACATTTGATTGACCTTGGTTATGACCCTAAATTCGGAGCACGTCCACTACGCCGGACTATCCAAGAACACCTAGAAGATGCGATTGCCGACAGTCTAATTGAACAACCAGAAGCAAAACATCTTGTTGCAACCCTTAACGAAAATAAAGAAATTACTATAACAGAACAAGTAACAGTGTAATAAAAAAGGCTTGAGTTAACTTAAACTCAAGCCTTTTTCTAATGCAAGTAAATATTGTTTCTTATCTACATCCGCCCCGTTATAGCCCCCAAGTTCTCCATTACTTTTCACGCATCTGTGACATGGGATAATAATCGGAATTGGGTTAGCGCGATTCGCTTGTCCTACTGCTTGCACAGCTTTAGGGCTACCTGCTGAAATCGCAATGTCTTTATAACTCACAACAACCCCATACGGAATTTCACTCAATGCTTGCCAAACCTTTTGTTGAAAATCGGTTCCTTTAAGGAGCACCGGCAAATCAAAATGCTCTCTCTTGCCTTCAAAATAGTCATCTAGTTGGATAGTTAATGCTTGAAAAAGTTCTTTTTCTATTATAGTTCCTTCTAGAAGTTCCCAATTTTTTGGCTCATCATACGAAATATTCCTAATCCACTTTTCATCAATAGTTATAAATAAATCACCCACTGGCGATGTTTTTTGTTGTTTTAGCATTCTGTCGCTCCTCTCCATTAAGTTATTATTCTAAAGATAGCACGTCCCTCTTCCATTCGCAACTAGCTGTCATGCCCTGTTAATATTTGATACTTTTTGTTACTTAACTGTTGGATAAGCGTTACAGAATTCAGGGTAAAATAAACAATAGTTTGTCAACATAGAATAGAAAGGACTGTTTTTTATGGAACAAACCGCCTTAAAGCGGGAAAGTTATTTCGACAATGCCAAGTTTATTCTAATTTTTCTAGTTGTTTTCGGACATTTTCTCCAAACATTTATCGCGGATTATGCGGGTGTCCGTGTGCTTTATATTTATATCTACACGTTTCACATGCCTGCTTTCGTGCTAATATCCGGATTTTTCGCTAAAAGTTTTGGTAAGCCCGGTTATTTAAAAAAGACGATGAAAAAGCTCATTTTACCTTATGTGTTTTTTCAGCTAATATATAGTATTTTTTATTATTTTCTTTTAAGTAAAGACAATCTTTCTATCCAATTCCTTGATCCTGAATGGTCACTTTGGTTTTTACTAAGTTTGTTTTTCTGGAATATAATGTTATTTATTTTTGCAAAAATAAAGCCTTGGAAGTCGATTTGCATTGCTCTCTTCGTTGGATTGGTTGCTGGCTATTTTGATATTATTGGGGGGTATTTGAGTTTATCTCGGACACTTGTTTTTTTCCCGTTTTTCTTAGTTGGCTATTTTTTAAAGAAAGAACATTTTTATTACCTTAAAACGCATTTTGTCATGATTCTCGGGGGCATTTTCATTGTTTTACTTCTATCATTTATTACATTTCACCCTAACTTAAATGATAAATGGTTTTTAGGTTCTAAGCCTTATGCAAACTTTGTGGAAGTAAAGTCGTTAGGTCTATTCATTCGCGCACTTGTCTACTTGATTAGTTTTGGTTCGATTGCGGCTTTTTTCAGTTTTATTCCTAGAAAGAGGTTATTTTTCACTAAATGGGGTAAAAATACGTTATATGTTTATTTGTTGCATGGCTTCTTTATTAAGTTTTTTCGTGAAGGTAGTCAAACTGACTTTCAATATAGCCCATCAACATTTTTACTTCTATTCGTCGTTACTTTTGTTTTAACGGTATTATTATCAAGTCGATTGGTAAAAATATTCGTTCAACCGGTAATCGAACTTAGGGTATCTATGCTGCGAGATGTGTTTAGCCGCTTAACAAAACGGGAAAGTTATTAAACGTATAGATAGAAAAAGGAGGTTGTATTATGGGTTCAAGAAAACCAGAAATTATTATCGGATTAATTGGCTCTATCATTGGGATTCTAGTTGGCTTTTGGATTATTAATTATGGAGATTCAGTCACAGATTATATACAAACATTTACTTATTTACCTGGTGAATTAGGTAACGAGTTAGCAAATCTAGGGTGGATTACATTAATCGCATCTGTAGTTGCATTAATTGCTTCCCTTCTAATCAAATCAGCTCCACGTGGTTGGGGTGTTATCTTAGTAATTATCGGTATCGTGCTCTTCTTCGTTATCGGAACTGCTTGGATTATCTCCGGAATCTTAATCACTTTAACTGGTTTAATGGGTATTTTCAGACGCCCCGTTCCAAAATCAAAATATTAAAAATCACCTCTTGGTCACTTTGATCAAGAGGTTTTTTCATGGACAAAAAAGCCATTCTGCAATCAGAATGGCTTTTATATTAACCTGTAATAATTTTCTCTTTTGGTAAACGAATCGCATTTTTAGGTTGATTTTTATTTCTTAAACTCAGCATTGAGTACATAATACCAACGCGCCCAATAAACATTAATGCAATAATAATAATTTTACCCGGCGTAGATAAATCTGGTGTCAAACCTACAGAAAGCCCTGTAGTACCAAACGCCGAAAAGACTTCAAAAATGACGGCAATTAACGAGGCGGTCTCTGTTTGCATTAAAACGACTATGGCCGATATACTCAAAAACCCTGCTACTAACGTGACCGCGAGTGACTTCCGCACGTCTTCTTGATGCAATTCCCGACCAAAAATGTACACATGCTTTCGACCGCGAATAACCGAATAAATGAATAAAATCGTAATTGCAAAAGTTGTCGTTCGAATCCCACCACCAACAGAACTTGGCGATGCTCCAATAAACATTAAGAAGGAAACGAGCAACAACGTAGAGATTGACAACGCCCCACTATCAATCGTTTGTAAGCCTGCGCTTCGTGAAGTTGCAGATAAGAACATCGAATTAAAGAACCCGAAATCCCAACTTTTCCCACTAAAGAAATGATGATATTCAAACAGCCAAATAAGTAAACCACCCACAATTAAAAGCACAAAATAAGTTAGCGTCGTTACTTTCACGAAAAGGGAAAAGCGAAACGGAATTAACGTATTTTTTTCAAATAAAAATCTACGTGTTTCAAGCAATACAGGAAAACCTATCGCACCTGCAATAATCAACAAAATCGAAATAAATTGAACGAAATAATCATAGGCAAAGGGCATTAGCGATTTACCGGTGATATCAACCCCCGCATTGGTTACGAGTGAAACAGAATTATATAATCCTTGGAACATCGCGTCCCAAAAATTCGGATACAGCGGAATAAAGTAAATCCCTAAAATCAAGGCTCCAATTAACTCAATACCGAAAATAAGCACTAGAATCTCACGAAGCATCCGGACCATCCCGCTCATTGTAAATTGGTTAGTATCCGTCATAATTAATTGACGTTGTTTTAAGCCAATCCGTCTTTTTAAAATCAAATAGAAAAACGTACTAATCATCATAACACCAAGTCCACCAATTTGGAAAATCGCCATTAAGACCCAAATTCCAGCAGTACTATAAGTCTGGCTAACGTCTACTGTTGCAAGCCCGGTAACACTAACCGAACTCGCTGCTGTAAATAGAGTATCAATAAACGACACCTTGACCCCTTTTTGTAGAGTGAACGGTAAGCTTAAGACGATGGTAGAAATCGTAACCGCAATAAAATAATACGCGATAATTACTTGAACGGGCGTCATACGTGCTAACACCAGTTTTAATCTTCTGCGCAATTTTACTTCCTGATCATATTCAAACTCTTTTGGTTTTCTTCTCTTTTTTTCTCGCAATGATATAACCACCCAAACCTATTATTATCATAACCGACCAGAATGTCAGCTTCCAAACCGCTGAATCCGGAAAATCTTCTGGAATAATTGCTACAGAAGGATGTGCTAGCGTTAGAACCGCCATTTTCACACCAACCCAACCAACAATTAAAAACGCTGCTGTTTCAAGTGTAGGGTAACGCTCTAATAATTTAACCACTTGTGTGGCTGCAAAACGAATTACGACAAGTCCTGCGATACCACCAAGGAACATCACGATAAATTGCCCACCGTTCATTCCCCCAATATCAAAATTCCCTAAATCTGGCAAAGTAACTACTAATGCTGCTGCAGCTAACATGGAATCCAGTGCAAAAGCAATATCTGTCAATTCCACACGAGCTACTACACCCCAAAAGGAAGTTGATTTGGCTTCTGATGCTTCTTTGACTTCTTCTTGTTTACCTTTTTTAAGGCGCCACATGTGCTTAATTGCTAAGTACAATAAATAAACCGCGCCGATAGCTTGTATTTCCCAAATTTTTACTAAAAATGAAATTAAAAATAGTGCAATAAAACGAAAAACAAAGGCACCTACTAACCCATAAAACAAGGCTTTTCGTTGTTTATCGTGCGGTAAACCTTTAACAATTACTGCCATAACTACGGCATTATCTGCGGAAAGAATTCCTTCAAGTACTACTAAAACAAGGAAAACTAACGCATATTCGCCCCAAATAGAAACATCCATTCCTCATTCACCATCCTTCTACTCTATCATAAAATTGTGTTTTCAGCATCTGGTTGTACGTAAAACCAGAAGTACAAATATGCACTTCTGGTCTATTAAAAATTATTTAGTTGTTTCTGCTTTTTTCTTACTACGATAGGAAACGAACCATCCCCATATAATAATAAGAATCATCACACCCCAGAAAATTAATTTCCACAGTGTTGACTCAGGGAAGCTGTGTGGAATTACCCCAAGACTTGGATGAGCTAGTGTATAAATAACAAGCTTCACGCCTACCCAACCAACAATTAAAAATGCGGCTGTTTCGAGGCTTGGATAACTTTTTAGTAATTTAACAAATTGTGTTGCTGCAAAACGAATAATAATGAGGCCGACAAGTCCACCTAAGAACATAATCGCAAATTGCCCGGTATCAATTCCTCCAATGTGTCCCCATCCTGTTTCTGGAAGAGTAATGGCAAGTGCTACTGCCGCAAGCATGGAATCAATCGCAAACGCAATATCGGCAATCTCTACTTTTAGAACTGTCATCCAAAAACCAGAGCCAGCTTTTTCCTTCTTCTCTTTTTCTCCGTCTTTTCCTTTTGCATGTTTCCAAATGTGACTAATAGCGATATATAGTAAATATGCGGCACCAAGCGCTTGAACTTGCCAAACATTTGCCAAAAAGGAAATTAAGAATAATGCGCCAAAACGGAAAACAAAGGCACCCATCAATCCGTAAAATAACGCTTTTTTCTGTTGTTTATCTGGGAGATGTTTGACCATCACAGCCATAACCACTGCATTATCTGCTGCTAAAATCCCCTCAAGACCGATTAGGACAAGTAACACCCAACCGTACTCTAAAATCATTGCTGTATCCACTAATTCTTTTCCTCCTTTGTTCTATTAAAATGTCAAAGATCTCCTATTTTGAAGAAACAAAAAAGCGAGACCTGCCCGTAAAGGCAAAGGTCTCGCTAACATTTAAAATTAAATGTGATAAAACCGATGATATCTCTATCATGTAATGACGACTTTATCCTGATTAAAAAGCTAATCAGCGCTACTCCCCTCTGACATTTGTCAAAGAACGATATATGATTACCTAGAGAATAATACCATAATATAGAACTTCTCGTCAACTAATTTTTCTCACAAACTTTTTAAACGGCTAAGTCTTTCGTTTTTGCGCTACTAGCTATTTTGACATTGTGGATTGTGAATAGTGTCACACCAATGATACATGTCAGAATTTCAGTCGCTGTTAAGGACCAAATCACACCCATAAGTCCGAAATAATGTTGTCCTAAAATGATGACTGGGATAAAAATGATGCCTTGTGAAACAGACATAATCGTAGCCGGAATCGCTTTCCCAATCGCTTGAAAAGTACTCGTAAACAGCCCCGTAAATCCACTGAAAAGAGAAGATATCAACATCGCAACCATAATATGCACACCAAGCGTTATCACACTTTGACTGTCACTAAATAGATGCATCACTTGGAAACGGAAGAGGAATACCAGACTCGAAAGTAAGAGCACAATAAGCCCGATACTAATTGCAGTAGCCCGTATTGCTTTTTCAAACCGCGCAATATTACCCGAACCGTAATTATAAGCTAACAGCGGAATTATCCCCATGTAAAGTCCCATACAAATAAATTCAGGGAGCTGCACCACCCGAAGCGCCACGCCAAAACCTGCAACTACTCCTTCCCCGTAAATCATCGAATAATGATTTAAAACGAGTGTTGTCACAATGAGGAATAATGATAAAAGCAACTCTGAAACACCAATTTTAAACACATTTTGAACGATTTCTTTTGTTGCTTTAAACCATTTAAAACGAATCGATAAATACTCACTTTTCTTCTCTAAATACCAAGCATAGTAAATCAGCGAAAATAAACTTGCTAATCCTACCGAAACTGCGGCCCCCACCACATTAAAATCAAAATACAAAATAAGCAATGGATCAAATACTAAATTAACAACTGTAGCAATTATCATTCCGTTCATAGAAACCCGCGAAGCTCCCTCAGACCGAACCACCTGTTCTAAAGCAAAATTCGCAATAATAAACGGGCTACAAATTAAAAGCGCCAACGTATAATTTTTCGTGTGTAAAAAGCTCGTTGCATCTGCCCCAAGAAAATGAGTAACTGGATTAATCAAAAAGCCAAGTATGATGGCGCAGATAATTCCTAATACTAAACTTCCATATAAAACAAAGGCGGATACTTGTTTTGCCTTTATTCCCTCTTCTTTCCCAAGCAAGCGCGAAATATACGTTCCACCACCTACTCCAAACATATTACCAATCGCCATCAAAACGGTGAACATCGGTAATCCAAGTGTCACCGCGGTTAACATCGACGTATCATGCAACAAGCCTATAAAGAACGCATTGATAATGTTATATATGACCCCTACAGACATTCCAAGCATCATCGGAATAGATAAATGTGCTATCGCTTTAGGAATGCTCGCTTTTGTTAAATAATAATTATCTGAGTGTTTCATTTTGGTTCCCCCTCAAAATTAGTTAGAACTCTAACTATATAGTTAAATTTTTTTATTCCGTATTGTCATCAATTTTACTAAGTAGATCAATAAAGATTTTATACTCGTCAGCGGAAAGGATTTTTTTCGCTTTATCATCTTCACGCGGGAAGGATTCATTAAATTCATCCACTATTCGTTTACCTTCTTCTGTTAAAGTGACCACTTTTTCTCTGCCATCTCGAATGCTTGGTTTACGAGAAATTAATTCTTTTTTCTCGAGTCCTTGAATGAGGCTAGTAATACTTGCGCCACGCGTTTGGAAGATTCGCTGAAGATCTTTTTGGATAATTTCATTTGCCGCATTATCATTTAAAAACCCTAGAACTCTAGCTTGTTGAGTTGTCAGCCCAAATTGAGCTACTTTTGCGTCCATTTTCCGTTTGGATTTAATCATAATCGAACGAATTAACGTATCCATCGTTTTCTCTCTTCTCACGAGTATTCCTCCTTATTAATTAGAATTCTAACTAATTATAGCGCGTTTCAAAAAATTGTCAAGCAAAAAAACAACCTATTTGCGAAAGTACAAATAGGTTGCAGCTATTATAGTAATGAAGTTAATTCGATATCTGGATTTTTATCATTAAACCAATTAATTGCGAATTCATTTTCAAATAAGAATAACGGTTGGTCGAAGCGGTCTTTTACGAGCATACTTCGAGCGGTGGATAGTTTTTCATCCGCATCTTCTTCTTTGACCCAACGAGCGATTTTTTTGCCGATTGGTTCCATCCGAATTTCTGAATTATATTCGCCACGCATTCTGTGTTCGAATACTTCAAATTGCAACTGACCAACAGCCCCAATAATGTATTCTTCCGTGCGCCACGTTTTAAATAATTGAATCGCACCTTCTTGAACAAGTTGCTCGACGCCTTTATGGAAATGCTTTTGTTTCATAACATTTTTCGCATAAACACGCATAAATAATTCTGGGGTAAACTGCGGAAGTTTTTCAAATTCAAGTTTTTTACTTCCATTAGTAATCGTATCGCCAATTTGGTAATTTCCCGTGTCGTACAAACCGATAATATCACCAGCTACCGCACGATTAACAGTTTCCCGGTCATCCGCCATAAACTGCGTTGAGTTAGCAAGCTTCATACTTTTGCCCGTTCGCGTTAACGTAACATTCATGCCGCGTTCAAATTCGCCTGAACAAATTCGAATAAAGGCAATCCGGTCCCGGTGAGCAGGATTCATATTCGCTTGGATTTTGAAAATAAAGCCAGAAAACTTCGGATTATCAGCTTCAATCACGCCCTCATTCGATTCATGACTTGAAGGAGATGGCGCAAAATCAACAAATGTACGTAAGAAAGTTTCTACACCAAAATTAGTTAAGGCACTTCCAAAGAATACTGGTGTTTGTTCACCGGCAATAATACGTTCCCGGCTAAAATCATTTCCAGCCTCATCAAGTAACATAATTTCTTCCAATGCTTGATCATAATAAAGTGATTTTTGAATAGCATGTGCTTCTTTCAAATCACCATCTTCACCAAGTGGCAAGAAACGCTCATCTTCCTCTGAACGATATTGTTCAATCACACGATGATAGCGGTCATAAAGCCCAGCAAGCTCTTTCCCCATACCAATTGGCCAGTTCATTGGATACGATTCAATGCCAAGAACTTCTTCTAATTCAGCAAGTAATTCAAGCGGCATTTTCCCTTGACGGTCCATTTTATTAATAAAAGTAAAAATTGGAATCCCGCGCATCCGACAAACTTTGAACAGTTTTAGCGTTTGGGCTTCAATCCCTTTCGCAGCATCGATAACCATAACTGCACTATCCACTGCCATCAATGTCCGGTACGTATCCTCACTGAAATCCGAGTGACCCGGTGTATCCAAAATATTAATTCTTGAACCATTATAATCAAACTGCATCACAGAACTCGTTACCGAGATACCACGTTGTTTTTCAATTTCCATCCAGTCACTTGTCGCAAACTTGCCAGATTTCTTTCCCTTTACAGTCCCAGCTGAACGGATAACGCCACCGAATAATAATAATTGTTCCGTAATCGTCGTTTTCCCAGCATCCGGGTGAGAAATAATCGCAAACGTTTTGCGTGAAGCAACTTCTTTTTGCAAATCTTGACTCATTGTTATTTTCCTCCTAGATTCATTCACATTCCATTAGTATAGCATAACTAGGAGAATTTCGGCTGATTTTTTATTCAAAAATTATTTTGTTTGTCGTTTCATGAGGATCACAGATAATACACCAAACACGACTGCAAAGGCACTTAAAATAAGTAAACTAAGCCCTGTTGTAACTGTTTTATCGCTCCAATAAATCGTAATTCCAATCATTTCTTTTGTTGCATCCATCGCCTGAGTATTACCTGCAAAAACTTGTTGTAATGGCTCTTTCGTCATGATTTCTCGAATGGTAGAAGCTCCGTATGTGAAAGGAAAACATTTCATCGCAGTTTGCACCGTAGCCGGAAGTGAACCAATGGGTAAATAAATCCCTGCAATAAAACCAATAACAGTCCCAACAATCGTCGAAACGGAGCTAAAGGCACTCGCTTTTTTCACCAAACTGGCGATAAAGAACATCATACTACTACAACAGAAAACATTAATTAAAATAACCCCAATTAAACGAATCCAGCTCTCAAAAGGTAAAAATGCTCCGCCAGTCAACCAAATATACATTTCTCCAACAAAAAGTGTTACAACAGACAACAAGAAGGAAGCAACTAGTCCACTAACAATATAACTAATAACAATACGCCATCTGGAAGCTGGTGTTATCGCAAAGCTTCTCGCAATACTTAATTCTTCATCATGTACTTTCAAAGAAAAAACAGCTAACGATACTGTCACAGGTGTAATGGATAAAATCCCCGCAATCACCCAAGTATTCACTAATTCTTGAATCCCTATCGTTTTTCCAGAAGCCTGTTTGAACATCTCTTCCATATTATTTCCTAAAAAAATCGCATACAGCCCAATAATAATTAAAACAGTTAGTAATGACATAAATACAGCTGTTCTATCACGAAAATAAATTTTTAAATTACGACTAATCATTGGAGTCCTCCTTAATCATCGAAATAAAAGCGTCATCTAAGTTCCCTTTAATCACCTCAAAAGAGTCGTAAAATCCTATAGCCTGATTTAAAATAGCCAATATTTCGACATTTTCATCTATGACATCTACACGCATCGTTCTGTTAGTCACTTTAAATGGTAAATTCATTTTTTTCATTATTTTTTGAAGTTCTGCAACTTTTGCATCGTAAAAGAAAATTTTGTCTACAGAAAAACGACTTCTAATGTTTGCTGGTGTCCCTTGCGCGATGATTTTCCCCTTATGGATTACAGCCAACTGATCCGCATCTTTGGCTTCTTCTAAATAATGTGTCGTTAAAAACACCGTCATTCCTAATTCTTCTCGCAAATAATCAATAATTTTCCATACACTCACTCTAGTTTTTGGGTCCAGTCCGGTCGTTGGCTCATCTAGCAGCAAAATTTCTGGGTCATGCATAATTGCCCTAGCAATTTCCGCGCGACGTTTTTGACCACCAGACAATTTTTCAAAACGCCGATTTAAAATATCCTCAATGCCCATAATAGAAGAAACTAGCGCTAATCGTTCCGTAATTTCTGCTTTTGTTTTCCCATATAAACTAGCACGATTATATAAATTTTCGCGCACCGTGAGTAAGTCATCCAACACATTTTCTTGGAAAACAACGCCTAGTTTTTGTCTAAATAATTTACGGTTTTTAAATGTCAATTTTTCATCATCAATGAAAATTTCTCCCGAAGTTGGTTCGCTTTCTGTGCAAATCATGCTAAGCGTAGTCGATTTACCCGCACCATTTTCGCCTAGAAAAGCAAATAACGAGCCTTTTTCAACTTCTAAATTAATACCTTTGACAGCCTCGATTTTGCCAAATTTTTTAACTACATTGATCAATTTTATCATTTTGTCTCCCTTTCTCGCATTTCTGCTAGTTTTTGATTAATTTCATTACTGAATTTCACATCACGGAAGCTGAAGAAAATATGCATTACAAGGAAAGTCACACAAATAAAACCCAAAATAATCATAAACCCAGCTATGTTATGATACCAATCCAGCAACCAACCAAGCCCTAAAATTGCTGCGCCAATAAAGAGGAAGAAAGCAATCAAACGACTGTAAAAAGCACGTCTCGTTTTCACTGAGTTATTAAATAATAATTGCTGTATGAATGTTGTCACAATACTAAAACCTAACATAATAAAAATATCCCGGATTGCGACCGTTTCTGATTCTCCAGTTGCGATGTAAGAGCAGATCATCGTGATAATAGAGGCAGAAAAAATAAGGCATGCTGATTGTATAAATTGAATTAGTTTAGTACTCATTTCCGCTTACCTCCCATGTTTAATTTTTGCTTTAAAACCTTCGCGTACTGCCGAGAAATAATTACTTTTTCTCGATTTAAAAGTTTCGCTTCAAATTTACCGTTGAAGCCAGGGGCAATCTTTTCAATCCATTCAATATTTAAGATCATTGATTTCGAACATCTGAAAAAAGAACTCTCCTTGAATTTTTCTTCCAGTTCATATAATTTCCAATGGATTTCATAAATTTCTTTTTCCGTATAAACAAAAATCTTACTTTCGACTGCCTCAAAATATAAAATGGCTTTTGGTTCTAGTAAATAAGTGGCTCCATCCTTTTTGACTGAGATTTTTTCAGCTGACTCTTCTATTCCTATTACCATGTTCGTTACTTCTTCTAAATTATCGGGATGGCAATACACATCCACTTCACCAACTGCTAAATTATTATTTTGCTTCACATGGAATTTCATCTGGTTGCCTCCCTTTTTCTTTTATTATAAACGCCATGTCAAAAACTACAAGCTGATTTCAGTAACATGCATTTTTAACTAACTAAGATGCAAAAAACTCGGTAGTACTATAATAGCACTACCGAGTTTTCCTTAATTATTTACTTTCGCAACAAGTGCTTCCACTTTATCCTCAAAATCTGCTGGTTTCATTTTAGATGGGAAACGTTCAACAACTTCTCCATTTTCATCAATTAAGAATTTCGCAAAGTTCCATTCTACTTTTTTACCACCCGTTTGTTCGGTTAAATATTTATAAAGTGGGCTGGCATCTTTGCCTTTTACTTTAATTTTGGAAAACATTTGGAAAGTCACACCATAATTCATTTGGCAAAATTCTAAAATTTCCTCATCACTGCCAGGATCTTGTCGCAAAAACTGGTTACACGGGAAACCGAGGATTTCAAAATTAGCGCCACCCAATTTTTTATACATTGCTTCGAGACCTTCTAATTGGGGTGTTAAGCCACATTTACTCGCAGTATTCACGATGAGTAATACCTTACCTTTATAATCACTTAAAGCTATTTCTTTGCCATTCATTGCTTTTTCAGAAAAATCATGGACATTCATATGGGATTCCTCCTATTTCAATATATTTGAAAATAAATATGCATAAACTAATTTTTCTGTATGGTAAAGTGAATCGCGGTGTGTGCGTTCATATGCATGGCTAGCATCAATACCTGGTCCAATCAAACCATGGACAATATCATTACCAGCATTAATTGCCGCACTCGCATCAGACGCATAAAACGGATAAATATCCACTTTATAATCAATATTATTGCTTTTAGCAAGCTCCACTAAATGTTTGCGCAAACCAAGGTGATACGGGCCACTACCATCTTTTGCACAAATAGAAACAGTGTATTCATCAGACGTTTGTCCGTCACCAAGGGCTCCCATATCGACAGCTAAATATTCCACCGTTTCAGACGGAATGTTAGAATTACCACCATAGCCAATTTCTTCATTATTAGAGATGAGGAAATGGGTTGTATGAGGAAGCTCCAGTTTATTTTCGTGAATATGATTGATTAGTTGTAATAAAATCGCGACACTTGCTTTATCATCCAAATGGCGAGATTTGATATATTCATCATTAATAATTTGCACGCGCGGATCAAACGAAACAAAATCCCCTACTTCTATTCCAAGCGCACGAACTTTGTCTGCATCTAATGCTTTTACATCTAAGCGAACTTCCATATTTTTGTCATTACGCTCAGCAGTCCCAGCATCTTTATAGACATGGACAGAAGTTTGATGCATTAAAATGGTGCCACTATACAAATCTCCATCACTTGTCTCAATGGTACAATATTCGCCTTCAATCGCGTTAAAACGGTAGCCTCCAATTAAGGTTAAAAGTAATCGTCCGTCTGCTTTAATTTCTTTGACCATTGCACCCAGCGTATCCACATGGGCGGTTAGCATACGGTGTTTCGTGTCGTCTTTCCCAGGAAGCGTTACGATTAATCCACCTTTGTTGTTTAAATGGTAAGGGATTTTTGAAGCATCTAAATCTTTTGCCAGTTTTTCGATGATTTTCCCTGTATTGCCAGTTGGGCTTGGGATAGATGTTAATTCTTTAATTTTTTGCATTGTTTCTTTTGTATTTGGTTCGTATGACAAAAAAATTCCTCCTTTAGTTCGCTTTCTTCTATTATATTATAGCGCTTATCTTGAATATGCGCATTTCTTAGGATTAACTTTTTTCCCAATTTAGTCCTTTTATATGCTATAATTCGGTAGACAAAAAGGGAGGGAATTTTTTGGAACAAACAAAAGTAAAAGCCGTTACCATCGCCGTATTTGTCGCAACATTTATGGCAGCTATTGAAGGTACCATCGTGAGTACTGCGATGCCAACGATTGTAAGTCAGTTGGACGGCATAGAGTTAATGAACTGGATTTTTTCTGTTTATTTGCTAACATCAGCAGTGACGGTTCCGATTTACGGAAAACTGTCTGATTTGTATGGACGAAAAAATATTTTTGTGATTGCGACAATTATTTTTATTATTGGTTCATCACTTTGTGGATTTGCACAAAATATGGAACAATTAATTATTTTTCGCGCGATCCAAGGTATTGGAGCAGGTGGGATTTTACCATCTACTATGACGATTATCGCAGACGTGTATCCATTTGAAAAACGAGCAAAAGTACTTGGCTTCATGGGTTCCGCTTGGGGTATCGCTGGCGTATTTGGACCACTTGTTGGAGGATTTTTAGTAGACCAACTTTCATGGCATTGGATTTTCTTCATCAATGTCCCAATCGGTATTTTAACAATCCTACTTATTTTGCTTTATTTACGCGAAAAAGTGGAACATGTCAAACTACCAATTGACTATTTAGGTGCCTCGTTCTTTACGGTGGCTCTGCTTGGATTATTATTTGCGTTACAGCGAGCCGGGGAATCACTCAACTGGACAGAACCGCTCGTCGTTATTCTTTTTGCCGTTTCGATTGTGTTATTTATTGCTTTTTATTTTGTCGAAAAACGTGCAAAAGATCCGATTATGCCATTTGTATTATTTAAAAACCCAGTGGTGTTAATTGGGAACTTAATTGGTTTCTTGATTAGTGCCTTCCTAATTGGAATTAACGTGTATATTCCAATGTGGGCACAAGGAATGCTTGGGCACGGGGCTACGATTGCTGGATTTATGCTTGCACCGCTTTCAGTTACATGGATAATTGGTTCATTTATCGGCGGCAAACTTTTAATGACGCTTGGAAATCGGCATACGGTTGGCATTGGCGTTTTAATTACTGCTGCAAGTGGATTAATTTTAGCCTTATTCCCCGCTTCCACAAATGATATCTTCTTCTATTTAAATAGTGCATTTATGGGATTTGGTTTTGGGATAATCTTTACAACAACAACTGTTACCGTTCAAGATGCAGTACCGCGATTCCAAACTGGTATTGCTACAGCTTCTAACACACTGTTTAGAACAGTTGGTCAAACAATCGGGGTCGCTGTCTTTGGAACTATCTTCAACTCAGTTCTTACAAGCGAATTCCGCGCTGCAGCTGGCAGTGAAGTAAATCGTAGTAATCTAAACCAACTAATTAGCCCACAAACTTCTGGCAACGTTAGTGCAGACCTTGTTGATCCGCTTCGAGATATTTTATATAGCGGGCTTCATATGGTTTTCTGGGTTATGTTTGCTTGCTGTATCGTTAGTTATTTTATTCATTTTATCTTACCGAAAAAACATATTTCCGGTGAAAAATAAAAAGTTTGGCTCCGCGGAGCCAAACTTTTTATTTTATACCATTTTTTTATAAATAGTTATCGCAAAAACATACGCAACAACGGTAATTCCGACACACCAAGCAAGCGCAATCCAAATATCATTCCCGATTGGTTCTGAATACAGCAATCCACGTATCGTATTAACAATTGAGGTCACGGGCTGATTTTCTGCAAAAACACGAACTGCAGTTGGCATCGTATCTGTTGGAACAAAAGCTGAACTAATGAATGGTAAAAATATGAGCGGATAAGAAAATGCGCTTGCTCCATCTACTGATTTGGCAGTTAAACCAGGAATCACAGCAACCCATGTGAGCGCTAATGTGAATAATAGCAAAATACCGGCTACAGAAAGCCATTCCACTATTCCTGCCGATGAACGAAAACCAATAAGAAGAGCAACTAAAATAATGAGCACAATAGAGATAACATTAGAAACTAAAGAAGTTAAAACATGACCCCATAATACCGAAGAACGACTAATTGGCATAGAATGAAATCGTTGAAATAATCCTTTTTGTACATCTGTAAATAATCGTACCGCCGTATAAGCAATCCCACTTGCGATTGCCATCAAAATAATTCCCGGCAACAAATAATCTACGTAATTGTCTGTCCCCGTTTGAATTGCGCCTCCAAGCACATACACAAACATCAACATAATCATAATTGGAATAATGGCAACTGTAATAATCGTATCAGGACTACGCATAATATGACGCATGGAGCGACCAAATAATATGCTTGTATCACGAATTGCTTTCATTTTACTTCCTCCTTCCCATTAATAATTGCTAAGAAAATTTCTTCTAGTGATGGTTGTTTTTCGATATATTCTACTTCAGCTGGCGGGAATAATTTTTTAAGTTCATCCAAGGTTCCATTTGCAATAATGGTTCCACCGTGAAGGATAGCGATTCTATCCGCAAGCTGCTCTGCTTCATCTAAATATTGCGTTGTTAGTAATATAGTTGTTCCTCCATCAGAAAGTGTTTTAATCGTTTTCCAGACTTCCATTCGCCCTTCCGGATCAAGTCCAGTTGTTGGCTCATCAAGAAAAATCACATCTGGGGAGCCAACGAGACTCATCGCAATATCCAGTCGTCTTGTCATTCCACCTGAATAAGTGTCTGCACGCCGATCCGCAGCTTTTTCAAGTCCAAAACGTGCCAATAAGTCATCTGCCGTTTGTGCTGGATTCTTTTCACCACGTAACTTAGCAATGAGTAAAATATTTTCTCGTCCTGTTAAAAGTCCATCTACTGCCGCAAATTGTCCGGTAAGACTAATATGTTTCCGTACTTTTTCCGGCTCCGTTTTCACATCAAAACTAGAAACTGTAGCAAGTCCATTATCCGCTTTTAAAAGAGTCGCTAAAATTTGGATGGTTGTCGTCTTGCCCGCACCGTTTGAGCCTAGTAATGCAAAAATTTCGCCATGTTTTACTTCAAAATCCACACCTTTCAAGACTTCTGTTTTCTTAAATGACTTTTCCAAACCCGTGGCTTTAATCATCACTTCTTTCATTTGAATACAACCTTCTTTCCATTTTTTATTAAAACTCCACTACTCAGTAATACAGGTATTCTGTATCACTTATTACTACTACATAGTAACACCGAGTTGCTATCATGTCAATAAAAAAGTCATTTTCTTTTTATTAATCAGAAATGACTTTTGATTTTGTACATAAAAAAACCGTCCGCTGAACGGACGGTTTAAAATTATTTCACTTTATAAATCCAACCTTCTGGAGCTTCTACATCTCCAAATTGAATGCCACATAGTTCATCGAATAAACGCTTCGTTACTGGCCCCACTTCTGTTTCACTATGGAATACATGGAAATCATCTTTGGTTTGAATACCACCAATTGGTGTAATAACCGCTGCTGTTCCACATGCTCCAGCTTCTTTAAACTCATCTAATTTATCAATATATACATCACCTTCTAATGCTTCTAAACCTAGACGATGCTCTGCCAAATAAAGTAACGAATACTTCGTGATACTTGGCAAAATAGAAGGAGAATACGGCGTAACAAATTTATCATCTTTTGTAATACCAAAGAAATTAGCAGAACCAACTTCTTCTATTTTTGTATGAGTAGCTGGATCTAAATAAATACAATCACCAAAATTGCGTTCTTTTGCAGCCTGGCCTGGAAGTAAACTTGCAGCATAGTTTCCGCCTACTTTTGCGGCACCCGTACCATTTGGAGCAGCACGGTCAAAATCGGAAACAATAAAGTTAGTTGGCGCCATTCCACCTTTGAAGTAAGGGCCGACTGGTGAACAGAAAACAGAGAAAATATACTCTGGGGCTGCATGAACACCAATATTGTCACCTACACCAATAACAAATGGACGTAAATAAAGTGTTGCACCTGTTCCATACGGCGGTACAAATTCTTCATTGGCACGAACAACTTGCATAACAGCATCAATAAATTTTTCAGTTGGGATGTGAGGCATTAATAAACGCTCACAGCTTTTTTGAATACGAGCAGCATTCCGATCTGGGCGGAAAAGATTAATTGAACCGTCCTTACAACGATATGCTTTTAAACCTTCAAAACATTGTTGTCCGTAATGAAGCGCTGTTGAACCCTCACTAATATGTAGCGTATTATCTTCTGTTAGCGTACCTTCATCCCATTCCCCGTCTTTCCAATAAGAAATGTAACGCTTATCCGTTTTAATATAACTAAATCCTAAATTACTCCAGTCAATATCTTTACTCATTCAAAATCCCCACTTTCTATCATTAAAACAGAATTATTGTATGTTTCAGTATAGCATATTAAATAGCATTATTGCAGTGATGTCTCGTGAAAAAGAAATTTTTTTTCAAATAAATAGGCAAAATGTTCTTTCTTTTAACGTAATTCATGCTAAAATAGAGTAACTTTTCAAAAAACAATCCCCTATGAAGGAATGATTTCAAGAAAGGAGAGAATGAAAATGACAGCTCACAAAATGTTAGATGAGAAATTTTATAGTAA
This sequence comes from Listeria monocytogenes ATCC 19117, assembly GCF_000307025.1. Classification (GTDB taxonomy): domain Bacteria; phylum Bacillota; class Bacilli; order Lactobacillales; family Listeriaceae; genus Listeria; species Listeria monocytogenes_B. Next base: position 1,024,853 of record NC_018584.1, on the reverse strand, counting down.
ATCGCTAGGAGAGGAACTTGATTTAATTATCTGCTTACCACCTGATTTTTCTCCACTATACAAATATCCACTTTTCATTGTACAAGATGGTAAAGATTATTTTCAGTTTGGCAAACTTGCGCGTCACTCCGAAGAATTAGCGCTAAATGAGCAGATTCAAAAAGCCATTTTCATTGGTATCCCATACAAAACTGTTATGGATCGTCGCGAAAAATATCATCCGGACGGTAAACAAAACGATGCATATATCAGATTTTTAGCATTTGAACTCGTTCCTTATCTTGAAGAACGCTTTCCTTCTTTCCAAATGCCTACTAGTAGATTCCTGATGGGAGATTCACTCGGGGCATCCGTTTCTTTAAAGGCAGCTCTTCTTTTTCCCTTTACATTTGGTAATGTGATTTTACATTCCCCCTATGTGGATGACACAATCCTTACACTTGCAGAAAAAGTAGACCCTTCAAAAGTGAAAATCTTCCATATTATCGGTGACCGAGAAACTGCAGTCGAAACATCCGGAAATGAAGTGCTCGATTTCCTATCACCAAATAAATCTTTAGAGCAAATTTTAAGCACTCGCGGATTTGATTATTATTTCCATGTATTTAACGGTGATCATCGCTGGAAATACTGGCAGCCATTTATCAAAGATTCTTTACAATTTATGCTACCAGTGAATACATTTGATTTAGAAAGCATGCGCGCATAAGAAAGGACGGAAACAACTTGACCGTAAAGAAAGTAACAGATGATATTGGCAAACAAGCCGCACTTAAAATTAGAAATGATGTTTTTGTCGTTGAGCAACATGTTGATCCAGCATTAGAATGGGATGAATTCGATGAAATAGATTCTGTTGTAATGTTTGTTGATTATGCAGAAGATGGCACACCGCTTGCAACCGGTAGATTCCGCGAAAAGGATGGTTATGGTAAAGTCGAACGCATCTGTACCCAGAAAATAGCCCGCGGCACTGGGAGCGGCCGGAGAATCATGGAAGCCATTGAATCCGAAGCTAAGTCTCGTGGCTTAACAACCTTAAAATTAGGAGCCCAAGTAACTGCTATTCCCTTCTATGAAAAATTGGGATACGAAACTTGCTCGGGATTGTTCCTTGATGCTGAAATTGAACATAAAGAAATGAAAAAAACATTAACATAGGAAATTTAATAAAAATAGTTATTTCTTTTATATAGAAGAAATAACTATTTTTTTATTAGCTCTATTTCGCCATTTGCCTTCGCACAAACAATTATATCCACATAATGAAGAAATAATCCATGCTCCACAATCCCTGGAATTTGCGCTAATTTTTCTTGCCACATTTCTGCATCCCTAAAAGTTTGATTTACTATATCCAAAATATAGTTCCCGTTATTTGTCACATAGATTTCTCCTGAAGATTGTCTCCGTAAAATTGTTTGAATATGCTCTTTTTCAAGTGTTCTCTCAATTTGCTTCCAACCAAAAGGTATTACTTCTATAGGCAAAGGAAACTTCCCTAAGTTTCTTACAAGCTTCTCCTCACTGACAACCCAAATGTTTTTCAAACTCGCACTTGCTACCATTTTTTCACGTAATAGTGCTCCTCCTCCACCTTTTATTCCTTGAAAATCCGTATCAATTTCATCAGCACCATCAATAGTAATATCTATTTCCGCTACGTCATTTAGCGATTTCAAAGGTATTCCTAAATTTTGTGCTTGTTTGCTTGTTTCTTCAGAAGTTGCCACCCCTGTAATATGCAAACCATTATTTACCATTTCTCCAAGCTTTTCAATCGTGTAATAGACTGTACTGCCCGTTCCAAGGCCCACAACCATTCCATCTTTAATCCACTCACAAGCCTTTTCTCCTGCTATCTTCTTTTGATTAATCATATTCCAACCTCTTTTCTAGCATTAAAACATTACTATATCTATTGTTTCATTATACTCGTACCTACTTTCAAGTTCAAAATATGCATATTTTCCTAACCTTACAAAAATGTAATTAGACATTTAAAGACAAATGTATTACAGTAAGTAAGTATTAAACGTTTATTTTTAATATTTGTAACACAAATGAAATAATAAAGAGGTGGATTTATGAATAAAATAAAACTCATTTTGCAACATCCAGCAACTATTTTTACAATGAAAACTTTTTTCTACCTTGTTGTTTTGCTAGGATTGCTTTGGTTTTATGGTTTCAAAAACCCTGAAGGTGCGAAATTCATTTACAATGAATTCTAAAAGAAGAAAGGACTGTTAAAAATGGGAATATCAATAATGACAACGAGTATCATAGAAAGAATTGATGCATGGGCAGAGAAGACACCGGATTTCCCTTGCTATGAATATGCTGGAACACGTCTTTCCTATAAAGAACTAAAACGACAATCTGATGCATTCGGCTCTTTTCTACTAAAAAACCTAAATACTGACAAAGAAAAACCTATTATCGTTTACGGACATATGTCTCCCCTAATGCTAGTTGCATTTTTAGGCTCTATCAAATCAGGTCGAGCTTATGTACCAGTAGATGTTTCTATGCCAGTTGAACGTATAGAACAAATTAAAAAAGCAGCTGATCCTTCTTTGTTTATTTGTACAGAAGAGCTACCTAGTAACCTTACTATTACTGGTTGTCCGGTACTAACACAAGATCAGCTAATGGACGCCTTAGAGAAACATTTCGGAGAAGTTCCAGATAAAGAAGCATGTGTAAAAAATGATGATAACTACTATATTATTTACACATCCGGAAGTACAGGAAATCCTAAAGGGGTTCAAATCAGTCAAAACAATCTAGTAAGTTTTAGTAACTGGATATTACAAGACTTTTCTTTAAGCCAAGGATTGCGTTTCTTAAACCAAGCACCCTTTTCCTTCGATCTATCCGTTATGGATTTATATCCAAGTTTACTATCGGGTGGAACGCTTGTACCTCTTGATAAAACAATTACTGCGAATATGAAAGATTTATATCGTGAAATACCTGCTCAAAACTTGGATGTATGGGTTTCTACTCCTTCTTTTGCTGATTTGTGCTTACTAGACGATAACTTTAACCAAGAAAATAACCCTGGCTTAATTCGTTTCTTATTCTGTGGTGAAGTACTTGCCAAGAAAACAGCAAGCGAATTGCTGAATCGTTTCCCAGATGCAGTTATTTACAACACATACGGACCTACAGAAGCAACCGTGGCTGTCACTCAAGTAAAAGTAACTCGAGAGGTTATCGATGCTTATCCAAGCTTACCACTTGGCGTTATTAAACCAGATATGCGTTTACACATCGTTGACCAAGAAACTGGTGAGGTTCTTCCAGAAGGCGAAAAAGGAGAAATTGTCCTGATTGGTGCTAGCGTTTCTAAAGGTTACTTAAATGAACCTGAAAAAACAGACCAAGTATTCTTCGACTATAAAGGTTATCAAGCTTATCGCACAGGAGACTCTGGCATTATCAAAGACGGTTATCTGTTCTTCCAAGGACGTCTTGACTTCCAAATTAAACTGCATGGTTATCGCATCGAATTAGAAGATATCGAAAACAACCTAAAAAAAGTAAGTTACATTCAAAACTGCGCTATTATTCCTAAAATGAAAGATGAAAAGGTAGATATGTTGGTCGCACAGGTCATCCCTACTAACCATGATTTCGAAAAAGAATACCAGCTAAGTGCAGCAATAAAAAATGAACTGAAAGAATTTATGCCAGCATACATGATCCCAAGAAAATGGATTTACAAAACGGAATTCCCGTTAACTATGAATGGCAAAATCGATCGCAAGGCGCTTAATAGCGAGGTTAACAAGTGAGTTTACCATACGGCACAATCCTTTATTTTGGAGTACTTGTACTATTTTTGATTCCTATCATAGTAGCTGGTTTGTTAGGAAAAAGATTACCGATTTATAATGCTTTTGTGACACTCGTATTTTTATACTTTATGTTCTCAGCAAGTCCAGTCCAAGGAGCTACTTTTATCTTCTTTGTCTTCTGGCAACTTGCTCTTGTACGACTTTACTTCCATTACAGGCAGGAGAAAAAGCAGAACCACGGCGGCGTATTCGTCATAGCAGTGATTCTGTCTATTCTCCCCCTTATTATCTCTAAAGTTGTTCCAATTTTAGGAGACAATGTTACAATGGTTGGTTTCCTAGGGATTTCCTACTTAACATTTAAAGCGGCACAAATGATTATTGAAATACGCGATAACTTAATTAAACAGTATAACGCGTGGGATTTTGTTAATTTCTTACTATTCTTCCCGACTATATCATCCGGACCGATTGACCGATTCCGTCGCTTTAAAAAAGACGTGGATAATCCGCCTAGTAAAGAAGCTTATCTAGCTTTATTAAATCGAGGAATATTCCTTATCTTCCTTGGTTTTCTCTACAAATTCATTATCGCTTACTTAGTAAACAAACATTTTGTTGTTCCACTAGACATCGCGATTACACACCATGTAGACACAACAAAGAGTTTAATTGGTTATATGTATGCCTATAGTATGTATTTATTCTTTGACTTTGCAGGTTACAGTGCCTTTGCAGTTGGGGTTAGTTACTTACTCGGCGTTCAAACACCTATGAACTTTAACAAACCTTTCGCAGCTCGCAATATTAAAGAGTTCTGGAATCGTTGGCATATGACGCTTTCTTTCTGGTTCCGCGATTATGTATTCATGCGTTTCGTATTTTGGGTTACAAAAAAGAAATGGTTTAAAAGTAAGTTCACTATTGCCTACCTAGCATATTTCGTTAACTTTTTCATCATGGGTGTATGGCATGGACTTCATTGGTATTACATCGTTTATGGCCTTTATCAAGCAACACTAATTGTTGGATTTGACCTATTCGAACGCTTTAACAAGAAGTACAAATTCTATCCAAAAAACAAAATTACTTATGTAATCGGCGTTTTCATTACATTCCAATTTGTTTGTTTCGGATTCCTGATATTCTCAGGTATTTTAGATAAAATTAATTTTTAAAACTAACTAAAGGTGGTAATTTATAATGGCTTTTCGTGAAAATGTATTAGAAATCTTAGAGGAAATTACAGAAACGGATGAAGTAGTACAAAATACAAATATTAAATTATTTGATGAAGGCTTGCTTGATTCTATGGCTACGGTTCAACTTTTAATTGAAATTGAAGAAAAATTAGATATCACTGTACCTGTTTCCGAATTTGACCGCGACGAATGGGCTACTCCTGAAATGATTATTACACAACTCGAGGCGCTAAAATAATGAAAAAAAAGCTGTGGATGACATTTGGGCCTTTACTGGTCGCATTCGTGGTTTTCCTTTTCGTTCTATTCGGACCTAGTAGCTTATTCTCTAAAGTTTCTTCTGAAACCGTAGAGAAAAGCGCTACATCAATGAACGAATCCGTCATCCAAGGCTTAGACATCCAGAAAAAAGCTTTACAAGAAGGAAACTATTTACCAATTTATGGTTCTTCAGAGCTTTCCCGCGTCGACCCATTTCATCCTAGCGTAGTCTCAAAAAAATACAATCAGGGCTATACACCATTTTTACTTGGTCGCCCAGGTACACAATCATTAAGTCATTTCTTAGACGTAAATGCACTTGGTGATGATTTAAAAGGAAAAAAAGTAGCGGTAGTTTTATCTCCACAATGGTTCCAACCTAAAGGCGTTTCTGACCCATCATTTGGTGCCAATTTTTCCCCTCTTCATGCATATAAATTCGCATTAGAAGATACGAAAAATACGCCTGAACGTCGCTATGCAGCTAAACGTTTATTATCTTTTCAAGTAGTTCAAAGTGACTCTACATTAAAAAAATTACTCGAAAACATTGTCGCAAAAGGGCCTAAAAAACCTCATGATCCAAAACTTCTAAACATTACTGGTAATATCGAACTGAAGATTTTGGAACGTAAAGATGATTTAGAATCAAAATACATCATTGGTTCCAAACAAGATCGCGTAAACAAAGGCCTAAAAGAACTTCCAGAAACTTTAGATTACCAAAAACTAGATGAATTGGCTAAAGAAACTGGGGAGAGAAGTACTGGTAATAACCCTTTTCAAGTCAAAGAACATTATTACCAAAAGAAAATCAAACCAATTGAAGGTAAATTAAAAAATAGCCGCAAAGATTTACGTTATGACCAATCTCCTGAGTTTGCTGATTTACAGCTACTAATGGATGCTTTCAAAAAGGCTGGTGCAGATGTCATTTTCATTAACCCGCCTATCAATGGAAAATGGATTGATTACATTGGTATGGACAAACAAGGTTTAGATGACTATTATGCTAAAACAAAAGAACAAATTGAGAGTCAAGGTTTCCGTTACTACTCTCTAGAAGAATATCAAAATGATGCTTTTTTCTTAGAAGATCCGATTCATTTAAGCTGGCGCGGTTGGGTAAAAATCGACCAAGTATTAGCAGACTTCGTTAAAGAACCAATGCAAACAAACTATAAACCAACACCAAAAGAATATTACTTTAAAGAACATCCAGAAAATGGACCAAAAAAAGACCGTAAGTAGTTTTTAACTACTTACGGTCTTTTTTCTTTAAAATCCAATAATATGATAACCGCTATCTACATGAATTACTTCGCCTGTAACGCCTCGAGATAAATTACTGAATAAGTAATATGCTGTATCGCCAACTTCTTCCGCTTGTGTCGCACGTTTTAGTGGGGCTCTTTCTTCCACTAGTGAAATAGAATCAGAGAAACCGCTAACGCCACGAGCAGATACCGTTCTGATTGGTCCTGCAGAAATAGCATTTACACGAACACCAATTGCCCCTAAGTCCATAGCAAGGTATCGAACACTTGCATCCAGAGAAGCTTTTGCTACACCCATAATATTATAGTTTTCTACTACACGTTCCCCACCAAGGTAAGTTAATGTTAGTAAACTTGCATCTTCTGTCAACATTTCTAAGTGTTTTAGTGCACGAGCAACAGCTGTGAATGAGTAAGCACTAATTTCATGTGCCTGTAAGAAGCTTTTACGATCTACTTCTAAATAATCTCCAGTTAAAAAGTCTTTGTTAGCGAAAGCAATACAATGTGCTAAGCCACTAAGTTTGCCAGTTTTATCTTTAATTGTTTCAAATGTTTCTGTAATAGCTTCTTCACTTGTTACATCACAAGCTAAGATAAGTGGATTTTGATTTACTTCGCTTAATGAAGGTACTAGTTCTGTAATGCTTTTTTTCGCACGATCGTCCGCATATGTAAATACAAGTTTCGCTCCAGCTTCATTTAGTGAACGCGCAATTGCCCAAGCAATACTACGCTTATTAGCTACTCCCATTACAACATATGTTTTTCCCTCTAATGATAAATTCATGTTCTTTCCTCCTAAAATTGATGCGATTTGTTCGCTTCTTCCATTTTACATGACAAAATAACTTTTTAAAACTCTTATTACTTCGATTTTTGAATTATCTCTTCCATATCTGCTGGTAAAGGTAGATCAAACGCCATATATTTTTCTGTCAAAGGGTGGACTAAATGCAGATGACATGAGTGCAGCGCTTGTCTTTTCAACAAATTCGTATCTCCTCCGTACATATCATCGCCAATAAGCGGATGTCCAATATAAGAGAAATGCACACGAATCTGGTGTGTTCTTCCTGTCTCAAGTTGAATAGCCACATGGTCAAATGCTCTATAGCGCGCGAGAACCTCATAATTTGTTTTGGCATATTTACCTTCAGGAGTAACAAAACGTTCCATTATACTCACTTCTTTGCGTCCTATTGGCGCTTCAATCGAACCCTTTTGTTCTACTAAAACTCCTGATGTAAATGCTTGATAGCGCCGTTTTAGTAATCCTTTTTGCAAAAACGTACTTAATCTAGCATGAGCAAATCTATTTTTGGCGATTAACATTAACCCAGACGTCTCACGATCGAGTCTTGTTACAATATGAATAGCATTCGTCAGTCCTTGCGTTTCATAATGCCCTTTGACAAAATTTGCAACGGATCCATTTGGATGATATTGTGATGGAATAGAAGCCATACCAGCTGGTTTATTGATAATTAATAAAAAATCATCTTCAAAAATAATATCTAAATCGGTATATTCCGCAAGCAATCGTTCATTTTGTTGCTCTGTTGGAAAAGTAAGCCTCACTTTATCGCCTGCTTTTACGTGATACAAAACATTTTGTTCTTCGTTATTTACTTCAATTTTCCCCTCTGCCCCAAATTTCACGGCAGTTAATAATTGTTTCGAAATATGTTTACTCTTCAAAAACGTGCGAAGTAAGAGTCCATCTTCTTCCGTTTCGACTTTCCATTCTAAAAACACATGCTTCCTCCTGCTAGCTTAATCTTCAATAAACGAATCGTGTACACGACGCCAAAATGGAAATGATTTAAATCTGGCAAAGTGAATTTTTTTTGCAGATACTTCATACCGAATTTCTTGTACATCCCGGTGCAAAATGCTCAAATGATCTACAGAAATTTGAAAGTCCTTGTCATTAACCGGTTGTAAACTAACAACATGATGTTTCGGAAAAACTAGTGGGCTACCGATTGTCCGGTACACTCGATTATTAATCGATGCCATCTCTGTTAACTGCATTGCTTCAATAGAAGGATGCATAAGTGCCCCACCTAGCGATTTATTGTAAGCCGTTGTTCCACTAGGTGTTGACATACAAAGGCCATCTCCACGAAATCGTTCAAAATGAATATCGTTAATCACAACATCTACTACAAAAGGGCCTCCTGAACTTTTTACAGTTGATTCATTAAGCGCTAAATATGTTGCTTCTTTTTTGCCAATCCCATATTTCACGGTTGTTTTGAGAAGAGGATAGGAAACTTTCTGATATTCTCCTTTTGCTAAAAGCTTAACTAATTTATTTGCCTCAGCTGGTCTCCAATCCGCATAAAAGCCTAGATGACCAGTATGAATCCCTATAAAGGCAATTTCATCCAAGCGTTCCTCGTATTGATGAAAAGCAGACAGAAACGTTCCATCTCCACCAATAGAAATAACAATTTCAGGCTCTACGTCATCATATTCCATGTCATATTCCCCAAAACCTGCGATCATATTTAGTCGCAGCAAATCGGATTTTTCGTCCCCTTTGGAAGTAATCATATATTTCATTATTTCTATTCGCCCCTATTCCTACAACTAATTACTTATTTTTCTTTGGCATTACTTGATGCACTGCTTTTTTATCCTTTGATACGTCTTTATTTTGAGAAAAATAAACTTGCGCTTCTTGTATTTCTTCGCGAATTTGCGACATTTCCTCATCTAGTTGAAAAGCAGCCTCAGCAGCACGCTTTAAACGTTTATTGATCGCTTCTGGAAATTCGCCTTGATACTTGTAGTTTACCGAATGCTCAATCGTTGCCCAAAAATTCATTGCAAGTGTCCTAATTTGGATTTCAGCTAAGATTTTCTTTTCTCCTTGAATTGTTTCCACTGGGTACTCAATAACAACGTGATAGGAGCGGTAACCACTGGGTTTCTTGTTTGTAATATAATCGCGTTCTTCTACAATTCGAAAATCATTCCGCTGTCTTAAAAGGCGCACTACTACTTCAATATCATCTACAAATTGGCACATCATACGGAGTCCCGCAATATCCTGCATTTCTTCTACTAAGTGATCTAGTGCAATATGCTTTTGATTGGCCTTATCTAATATGCTCGCAACCGGCTTCACTCGGCCTGTAACAAATTCAATTGGCGAATGATTATTTTCAAGCTCAAATTGTGAACGCATTCCTTTAAGTTTAATTTTAAGTTCTTCCACAGCCTGTTTGTATGGCGCTAAAAAGTCTTCCCAATGATTCAAATCGCTCACCTCAAGTATATTCATGATTAAATTTATGCAACATCAGTTTTATTTTAACACAAAAGCAGTTAATCCACCTTGCTTAAAGTAACCTTTTTTTCAATCCCGTGGTAAAATAAAACCGAAGCATTCAAACGACAACTAAAAGGAGGATGAAAATGATTCTAACATTACTTCAAAACGGCGATTACGAAACTGCGCGCACTCAAGCACTTGCTGAATTAAAAAACAACTCCGATAACGCAGAACTTCATTATTATGCAGCATGGGCCCATGACGCACTCGGTAAAGAAGATGCTGCAATCCCCTTTTATGAGAAAGCCATACAGCTCGGTCTTCCAGTTGATTCTCGTAAAGAAGCATATATAGGCCTTGGTAGTACTTACCGTATTACAGGTCAGCCCGAAAAAGCTAGCCTGCTTTTCCAAACCGCTTTACAAGAATTTCCAGATAATAATGCCTTGCGTACTTTTTCAGTTATGGCTAAATACAATCAAGGCTTAGAAAAAGAAGCTTTGCAGGAAGCCTTAATACTCTTGACACAAACAACGAGTGATGCAGACATTTTAAGTTACAAGAAAGCAATTCAATTTTATGCGCAAGATTTAGATGCGACATTTCATTAAAGGGAGCTGAACTATCATGGTCAAAGAACTAGAAATCGAATTTCGTAACCTACTAACCAAAGAAGAATACGATACATTAATAGAAAGTTTTCGAGTGAAAGAAGAAGATTTCTTTGAGCAAACAAATTATTATTTAGACACAGCAAATTTCGGGTTAAAAGAACGTCATTCCGCTCTTCGAATTCGACAATTAGAAACACAGTACCAATTAACACTCAAAACCCCAGAAGCACGTGGACTGATGGAAACTACTCAAATTCTTGGCGAGGACCAAGCTAGTGCCATCATCTCTGGAGCAAATATTCCAGTTGGACCAGTTCGTGACACGTTAAAAGAACTAGGAATCAATCATGAAGACTTACAGGTTTTCGGTTCACTCAAAACAATTCGCGCAGAAAAAGATTATAAAAAAGGCTTACTTGTGTTTGATAAGAATTTTTATGGTTCTATATCAGATTTCGACTTAGAGTATGAAGTGTCTGATTATGATAAAGGAAAAGAGGTTTTTGACAAACTACTTAAAGAATATCAAATCACCAATCAACCTGCCGAAAATAAAGTAGCACGATTTTATCATCACGTATATGAAAATAATAAGTAAGAATAGATACTTTTATAGCAAAAAGACACAAATTCTTAAAAAATAACGAATAAATATGTTAAGCCAATGACAATTATTTGTTAAATTTACATTACGCTGATAAAATAGATATGTAAGTTACAAAAACAAATTTTGTATCAGCTTTTACTGAGCAGTGAATTATTTCTTTTCACACTGGTACATTGAAATGAGTATCTGTTTGAAGATATTTAGAATTTGAAAATCAGGTGATAGCAAATGATTAACCAAAATTTATATTATCAGTCAGTAGCAAATTCCAAGCCAATCGAAATTTATCTATTTTTTGATCCAGCTTGTGATGACTGTTGGAATATTGAAGCGAATATGCTCCGATTACAAATGGAGTATGGGAACTATTTCAAATTGCGCTATGTTCTGCATAATAATTTGCAGACATTTGTATGTAAACAAAAGCGCGCAGGAAATAGTAACCTAAGCTTAAAAGAACAACAAATAGGGGCGCACCTTTCCTATATTTCTTGTCTTGCAGTCAAAGCCGCTGAACTACAAGGAAAAAAACAAGGAATTACATTCTTGCGCAAAATACAAGCAGCCTACTTCCTTGAAAATAAAGATATCGCTAGCGAAGAAGTACTTTATGATATCGCCGTTTCCACCGGTCTAGATTTATCAGAATTCAAAAAAGATCTAGCTTCTACAGTTGCCAAGCGTGCTTATATTGGCGATCAAAAAGTAGCTCAAGAAATGGAAATTCATGAAAATCCTACCGTAGTCTTTTTCAATAAAAATATAGAAGATGCTGGATTAAAACTAAGTGGGCTTCATCGTTATGAAGTTTATGTGCATGTTTTATCCGAGCTTTTAAATGATGCCCCACAACCAGAAGAACGCCCGCAAATGGAAGAATACTTGGCAAAAGTAAAAGTTACTTCTTCCGCTACTATGGCAGATTTTTATGGTGTTTCTGAACAACAAATCGAGCGTCAAATGAAAAAATGGCGTCTCCAACAAAAAGTAGAATTAATCGATGCTCCAGATGGCCAGGCTCACTGGAAATACATCGGAAACTTATAAAAAAGAAGCACCCCCATTCCTGGGTTGCTTCTTTTTTTTACATATTTTCTAAGCGTTCAATCCGCGAACTAATTGGCGGATGAGAGTCAAAAAGACCTGGCTTATTTTTTTTAGACTTTAGAGGTGACGCAAAGTAAATGGACTCACTAGAAGCACTAACTTCTTCCATTTTTTTCGAATCTCCGCTGATTTTTTGTAAAGCTTGGATAAGTCCATCAGGATTTCTGGTTAATTCTACCGCACTAGCATCAGCTAAATACTCTCTATTACGAGATAAAGCAAATTGGATAGCTGTTGCAATAATAGGCGCCAAAATAACAAATATGAGTGCAACGATATAGATAATCGCTTGTGCCCCGCCACTGTTATTATTGTCACTCTTACGATTATTTCTGCCACCAGTTAGGCTTCCCCAGAAAATCATTCGCATAGCTAAATCACTAAGAATCGCAATAACAGCTACTAGCGCAATGGCAATCGTTGATAATCGAATATCATAATTACGAATATGAGAAATTTCATGCGCAATAACGCCCTCAAGTTCATAACGTTCTAATTTATTAAGCAATCCTCTAGTAACCGCCACGGCTCCTTTTTCAGGAGAAATCCCCGTCGCAAATGCGTTCGGACTTGCATCTTCAACGATATATACTTTTGGCATCGGAATACCAGCAACCATTGCCATACTCTCTACTGTATCCCACAAAACTGGCGCTTGATCTTTGGATGTAACTTCTTTCGCATGGTTCATCGCCATGACAACAGATGAACTGCTCATTACCATAATCAAAATATAAAATGCACCAATCACTGCCGCGAGTATGAGCCCATTCAGATAGTTATTCCAAACAATTATACCTATAGCAGCGCCAACCATAAGAACGAAAATGAAAAAGCCAAGAATAATAAAAATTGTTTTTCGCTTATTTGCTGCAATTTGTTCAAATAGCATAATTTTCGCTCTCCTTCATGGCTTAAAACTCTACTTTTGGTGCAACGCGTTCTACTTCAGGAATAGAAAGCATGTCACGTTCTGTAAAGTTATGCAGTTTTGCAACGATGTTTGTTGGTACAGATTGTACTTTTGTGTTGTAAGTCATTACGGTTGTATTATAAAGTTGGCGAGAATAAGCCACTTTATTTTCCGTAGTAGTTAATTCATGTTGCAATTCGATGAAAGAAGTATTTGCTTTTAAATCTGGGTAAGCTTCTCCTAATGCAAAAATGGATTTAAGCGCTCCACTTAACATATTGTCCGCTTCGATTTGACCTTGACGATTGTCAGCAGGAACTTCCATCATTTTATTACGAGCTTCAATTACTTGTGTTAATGTTTCTTTTTCATGTTTTGCATACCCTTTAACTGTTTCAACTAAATTAGGAATTAAATCAAATCTACGTTTTAATTGTACGTCAATTTGCGCCCAAGTTTCATCCACACGGTTACGGTATTTTACAAGGCTGTTGTATAGACCAAAATAAATCAATACTAAAATAACAACAACAGCGATAGCAATAATCCATCCTATCATAATTAATCTCCTCCTTCATATGTACTTACCCCATTATACCTTACTTAGGGAGTACACGACAATCCTACTGCAGCATGAGATTTTTATTTTTTCTTCCGCATAAAGTAAAATGGCTTCACAGGTTTATCTACCGGCATTTTAATGGTCATCATTGCATTTGGAGCACGGTCAATTTCTACACCATCTTCATTCCAAAGTACTTCTACAATCTGCTTAAATCCAGTATCTCCTGGCCCGTAAAATTCAATTTCTTCTCCAACACCAAAATTATTTCGTTGCTGTAAAGTAGCGATTTTCGTTTTCTCGTCATATTCCAATACTTGCGCCGCAAAAGCATATTGAGGAATTTTCCGCGTTTTCCCAAATAGTTGTTCGTCCTCGGTTGGTTCTTTATAGAAAAATCCTGTAGATAGTTCGCGTTGTGCAACTTTCCATAATTCTTCTTCCCAAGCTGGATCGAATACATAATTTTCCGGGTCCGCGCAGTAAGCATCTACGGCACGACGGTATACACTTGCGACAGTCGAAACATAATGAATGGACTTCATTCGTCCTTCGATTTTCAAACTATCCACACCAGCATTTACCATATCCGGAATGTATTTAATCATTGATAAATCAACCGCGCTCATTGAAAACGGCTCTTCATCAGTATCCACTAAATTTTTCGAGACACCATTATCAATTTCAAACAAGTCATATTTCCAGCGACAACTTTGCGCACACCCGCCACGGTTCGCATCACGATTAGCCATATGATTTGATAAAGTACAACGACCAGAATAAGAAATACACATTGCCCCATGGATAAATGCTTCCATTTCGACATCCGTTTTTTCGCCGATTTCTTGAATTTCTTGCATGCTAACTTCACGAGCAAGTACAACTCGTTCAAGACCTTGCTTCTTCCAAAATTCTAATGTCTTATAGTTTGTTGCCGAGGCTTGTGTAGATAAGTGGACTGGTAACCCTGGCGCATCTTGAAAACAAATGCTAATGAGCGCTGGATCCGATACAATCACTGCATCAATACCAATATCGCGTAATGTTCGGAAAAATTCCCCAGCACCTTCTGTATCACCAGCATGCGCAACCATATTTGCCGCAACGTACACTTTTGCATTTCGTTCATGCGCAAAAGCGATACCTTCTTTCATTTCTTCAAAGCTAAAATTACCTGCTCGTGACCGAAGACCAAAAGCCTGACCACCAATATATACAGCATCCGCACCATAGCGAATGGCAATTTTTAATTTTTCTAAGTTGCCAGCCGGAGCTAGCACTTCTGGTTTTTTTAATATTTTACTCATTTATGCTATTCCCCCTATTTCACATCATCCGGATTTTTCAAATAAAATCCTGCGTCTAGTTTTCGTGTTGGAGGCTGAAGTTCCGTTAATTTATTCACAAAATACTCTGCGACAAATTGACCTTTCATAACAGCTTCTTTCGCTTCAACTAACAGCGATGCGATTTGAACAAAATTCTCTGATTCTGCAAGAACACCATCTAGTTTCCATGTTTTCAATCCAGCCTCATATAAGTCCGCCAAATAAGGGACAAGTGAAACATCTTCGGAAGCAAAAATATGTGTTCCAGACTCATCTTCATAGATTGGTAATTGACTTGTTTCATCATTAGGTTCGCGTAAATAAAGACCACGTTCCTTCGATGTATCATCTTCCAGTTCGACAATACGCTCATAATTCGTTACTAGTTTACGTTTCGATTGGTGAATGCATGTTGGTCCATAAACCAGAACTTCAACTGGGATAGTAAGGCTACTTGCAATGGCTTTGATTTCGCCTTCTGTTAGTTCCCGAGCAAGTACCGCACCAATCGCTCCTTGTTTTTCCCAAAACGAGATTTGTTCTGCGCTAGTTACAAATGTTTGGGCGTCATAAATAAACGGAATCGGTTGAGCCATTTCACTCAAAAGCATAATTGCCCCTGGATCACCGCACGTTACTGCATCCACTTTCATATCTGCAAGATGCTCTAAAAATCCCGGTAACTCTTCCATATGTTCGTTATGCATTAACGAATTTACTGCTACAGTTACTTTCTTTCCTTCTTGATGTGCTAAATGAACTATTTCACGTAATTCTTCGACAGAAAATGAATGCGGCAATCTTAAACCAAATTGGCTATTACCTACATATAGTCTGTCTACCCCCGCGCGAAGCAATTGTTCAGCTTGTTTCATTGAATCTGCTGTCGCAATGATTTCCATGTTTTTCTCCTCATTTCTACAAAAACGTTACTTGATAAATGTATCACAAGAAGACTTGTTACTCAATAAGAATTTTGGCATAAAAAAAGAGACTAGTCTAAGTGACCAATCTCTAATCTATTTTTTCTTCTTTGGTTAATTTAAATAAATTAAGTAATGGGCGATATGTGCTCCCTACTAATCCAAGCGTCTCTATCAATACTTCAATTAAAATGAGTAGTACACCGATTAAAATCATCGAACCCCACAGTGTCGACATCGTGAAAATGAAGGCAAATAAAGAAAATAGTGCGGCAATGGCATAAATCAAAATAACCGTTTGACGATGCGTGAAGCCTAGTCGTAATAAACAATGATGTAAATGTGACTTATCTGCCATCGCGATTGGTTGTTTCGTTACCATGCGTCGTATAATAGCAAAAAGTGTATCAGAAATCGGTACACCTAAAATTAAAATTGGTACGATTAAAGAGATAAACGTAACATTTTTGAATCCCATCACGGATAACACGGAAATAATAAAACCTAAGAAAAGCGCGCCAGTGTCACCCATGAAAATTTTTGCAGGATTAAAATTATAAGGTAAGAAACCAAGTGTCCCAGCGATTAACACACTTGCTATCATAATTACTAGTGCATCTCCCATAATAAACGCCATTCCTAAAATAGTGAGTAAGGCAATGGTTGAAACACCTGCGGCAAGACCGTCCAGTCCATCAATTAGATTTATAGCGTTCGTAATGGCTACAATCCAAATAATTGTGAGTGGGATACTTAACACCCCAAAATGGATTTCCCCACCGAATGGTAAGTTGATAAAGTCGATACTAATGTTACCCCAAAACACAATAATAAAGGCAGCGGTAACTTGGCCGATTAATTTATATCTTGCTTTAAATTCCATAATATCATCTAATAGCCCAGTCAAAACCATGACAAATGCTGCAATCAGAAGCGGCCATAAGAATTCGTTTTCAATTGGGAGTAAAAACATTCCGATAGTAAAACTGATAAACATTGCTAGTCCACCTAAACTCGGAATTGGTTTAATATTAATACGACGTTGGTCTGGTTTATCTGTAATATCAAAGTATAGAGCTATTTTTCGAATTAGCGGTGTAAGTAATACGGACGCGCCAAAACATATCAATATAATCATCCAGCTCATGGCTAGTCCTCCCCGCAAATTTTTTACTCGTCTCATTATACTTTTTTATTTGCAAAAAGACAACGAAAATCATTATGCAAAAAAGCTTGGGGCAGACAGATTCCGCCTCAAGCTTTTATTTATTGTTTAATCCTAGCTACAAATTGAAATCTACTACCTACATACTGGGAACGCGTAAATTCAAATGGTCGACCGTCTTCTAATGTTGTAATCTGCCTGAGTTTCATAACCGGCGATCCGAGTTTCACATCAAGATATGGCGCAATTTTTTCTGATACTAAAGAAGCTTCCATGATTTGTTCCGCTTCTCCAATTGGTTGACCAAGTTTTAATTCAATCGCTTTATAAAGGGAATCCATAATGTCTTCCTTTGTAAGCAGTGAAGCAATTTTTTCTGGAATGGCAGCAACTTCATAAAGAATTGGCACACGGTCGCCGTAACGAATCCGTTCAATTTTCATTACATTGCTGTTTTCTGGCAGTTGCAACGCTTCTTGTTCTTGCGTACTTGCCGGACGAATGCCATACGATACGATTCGCGTCGAAGGAACTTTCCCCTCTTGTAACATCAAATTCGTAAAACTCGTAACCGCTTCAAGTCGTTCGGTTAGTTTCTTTTCCGCAATAAAGGTCCCGGCACCAACACGTCTTTGCAAAATGTTATCATCAACGAGGCCTTGAATGGCTTGTCTTACCGTCATTCGGCTAACGTGAAACATTTCAGCAAGTTGACGTTCAGCTGGAATAGAAGTGCCAACTTTCCAAACACCATCTTCCATTTTCTTTTTAATTTCACTTTGAATCTGAATGTAAATCGGTATTCCTGATTGTTTATCGATCATTTTCCCGCCCTCTTCTTATAGAAGTGACGCCGCCTCGTTGTCAAGAATCACAGTAACATCTGGATGATTTTGAAGTACAGAAGCAGGACAATTCACATCTACAGGTCCTTTAATAGTTTCTTTGATTGCTTGTGCTTTGTTTTCACCAAAAGCAAGTAGGATAATTTTCTTCGCATTCATGATGGATTTAATTCCCATAGAATAAGCATGTGTTGGAACATCTTCTTCTCTTTCGAAAAAGCGTTTATTAGCTTCACGAGTGGAATCTGTTAAAACCACTTTATGTGTTAACGAATCAAAAGGAGTTCCTGGTTCGTTAAAACCAATATGGCCGTTTGTTCCAATTCCAAGCACTTGAATATCAATTGGGTGCTCAGATAAAATTTCTTCATAACGTGCGCATTCTGCTTCTGCATCCGTCGCTTCTCCGTTAGGTAAGAAACTTTCTTTAAATGCTTTTTTAGAGAATAACAATTCATTCATATAGTAATGATAACTGTTTGGATCGTTTGCCGCAAGACCTACATATTCATCTAAGTTCGTTGTTGTGACATTTTTTGTGTCAACATCGCTTTTTACAAGCTCTGCATAAAGTGTTTCTGGTGTGCTACCAGTTGCTAGGCCAAGTGTGTTTACTTCACCTGATGTAATTCCTTTTTCAATAATTTCTAGTGCTTTTTTAGAACCTGCTAATTTATTTTCTGTTGTGATAAGTTGCATTTTATTATCTTCCTCTCAAGAATGTTTTTTTCCGAATGAATAAGTTGCTGTAATGTGTAAATCTTCGTCAAGTAAGTTGAAATCTGCATCCTTACCAGCCTCGATTGCACCTTTTTGTGTTAAATTAAATTCGCGTGCTTGGTTTCCAGAAGACATAAGAACTGCCTCTTCTACCGAGCATCCAGTAAATTTAATCATGTTGCGGAAGCCATCGTCATAAGTGAGTACACTTCCAGCTAAAGTTCCATCTTCTAAACGAGCTTGTTTATCTTTCACGATAACAGTTTGGCCGCCAAGTTCAGATTTCCCTTCTGGCATACCTTTTGCTCGCATGGAGTCAGTGATAATGCATAAATGTTCTGGCCCTTTCATTTGATAAGCTAATTTCACCATATCAGGATGAACGTGAATGCCATCAACGATTAGTTCTGCATTAATACCGCGTTCTAGTAAAACATGACCTGGAACGCCTGGCTCACGGTGCGTCATACGGTGACAAGCATTATATAAATGTGTCGCGTGTGTCGCTTTACTTGTTTTCAAGTGCTCACGAACATCATTAGAGTGACCAATACTCGGAACAACCCCTAGTTCAAAACACAAATTTTCAAAATCAGCTGAAGTATCATGTTCTGGTGCATATGTTACTAATTTAATTAAACCACCAGAAATATCAAACCACTTTTTGAAAAGTTCCAAGTCAGGTGCTTGAATATATTCTTCTGGTTGTGCGCCTTTAAAGACTTTAGAAACAAATGGACCTTCCAAATGAATTCCACCAATAACAGGTTCTGTTTGAGCAACCTCATTGATCACTTTTAATGCTTTTTCAATATTTTCATGTGATTGTGTCATCGTTGTTGGGAAGTAAGTAGTAATTCCTTCATTTAACATTCCATTCACTTGTTTTCTAAGTGCTTCTGGATCTGCATCCATTGCGTCAAAACTATAACCACCGTGGGAATGAACATCAATGAAACCTGGAACAAGTTTTTGTCCTTTGGCATCGATTACTTCTTCTGCTTTGTCCGCTTGGAAATCAGCCATCGAGCCAACCTCTAAAATTTGTTTGTCAAAACGTACGAAAGCATTTTCTAGAACACCTTTACCAGTATAAATTGTAGCGTTAGTAATTACTTTATTAGTCATTACATATTGCCTCCTTGTTAAATCGGTCTATACCAATTATTATAGCACGTATCTATTAAAATGCAACTTATCTTTTCCTATTTACCCGAAAAAAAGTAATATAACCAAAAAAGCTACGAGCATATTTAGAAGGCCCATAGCGTTTTGTTATAAAAAAGCGCAGAATGATTATTCTGCGCTAATTACTTTTATTTATCTGTTTCGTTTTCTTCTTCTTTTTTCTCTAATTCTGGAATTAATACTTCTTTTTCTTCTTTTGGTTTTTCTTTTGCAGCTTCTTTTTCAAGTTCATTTAATTGATCTTCCATCGAAGCTTTTTCTGGTTTTTTGAAATTTTGTTTTTCGCGTTCAATAATTTCATCTACCATAGTTGTAAAGTTTTGCGCTTTATCTTTGATGATTTCTTTGCTTTTCTTTGTTTTCTTTTCTAGTTCGTCCATTAGATCATCAAAGGATTGAGAAAGTTCTTTGCTCATATCAGCTTTCTTTTCAGCTTCTTCAGCTAGATCGCGTTGTTTTTGTGCTTCGTGATAGTCACTTACGCTACCCCAGCTCATATCATGGATAACTTTGTCCATTTTTTCGGAAGTTTCTGTTGCATTTTTTTCAGCCATTTCAGCTAAATGTTGTGTTTTAAGGTTTTTCCATTTTAGGCGCATTTCGTGCATGCGTAGTTCTAATTTTTCAAGTTGTTCAGAAGCTTGATCATAATGAGATTTAGTTGCTTTTAATTGTTCTTCATATTGAGCTACTTCTTCTAATGCAAAATCAGCTAATTTAGTTTCACCAGCTTCTTTTGCAATTTCAGCTTGATGACGGCGTTTTTCTACATAAACTTCCATTTCTTTATATTCTTTATAGAAAAGAGATTTCAGTTCGCGTTGTTTTTCTACCATGCGTTCTGCGTCTTTCATTTCTTGTTTTGTTTTATCCATATAGTAACTTACCGAATTACGACGTTTTTCTTCACGTTTCTCGATTTTTTCACTAACTTCTTTATTCCATTGTTTCATTTTTTCAAAAAGGTTTGCCATTTTTTTCTCCTCCAATTATTTATTGTATGGGTAGTCGAATACGTCATCATTTTTTCTTGGTTTATTTTTATTTCTAGTTAGGAAGTAAATGATTGCTCCGATAATTACAACAACCAGAATTCCTTTTAAGTTAGCTAGAATTATTAAGGCACCAACACCAATTAGAATACCATAAATAACTTTTTCACCTACGGACCTTGCTTCAAGTAGCTTCTTAAGTGACCAAAAGCCGAGCACTGCACCAATTGTTGCTAGTATCGCTGGCAATAAAACTATAAGTATCATCGCAATTAGTAAAATTATTAATACGCCAATCAATATTGCTCTCATACGCCTACCTCCTAACTTCCAAATGTAGCTGATATATTTTCTTTTATTACTGTACCTATCATAACCCTATCTATCAAGTATAATAACCCGCTGTAGAAGGAAATTCACCTACAACTTGAGTCCTATTGTCTAACTACAGGATAACATAATCTACTATAATAAGCAGTGTTTTCTACATAAAAAAACAGCTTGTTCTCGCGTAACACAAGACACAAACTGCATTCTCATTATTTGACTTTTTCTTCATATTGAAGAGATGAAACGCCACCTTCTGAAATCATGTTATTTTCTTCCAGTTCTGTTTCAGAAATTTCTTTGTCAGCGTAACGGGTCCGAATATCATTTACCTCATCAAAAGGGGTAGGCGGCTGTTGCTTTTTAACCACGTATACTACTGCACAAGCTAAAACTCCAGCGACAGCTCCCACGGCTCCGGCAATAATTCCTACTTTATTTTTCACACTATCAACCTCCTCTTGAAATCCACTATTTTATTCCCTAAAAAAGTAGAAGTAAAACAAAAACGAGCTTGAAAAGTTCAAACTCGTTTCGAATTATAATCCAGAAAAAGTGCTCTTCGGTTTGCGGACAAAACAAAGTATCGCAACAACAATGAATAATAACGCAGGAATGAAACTAATTAGTGCTGTAGAAAGCAACGATACAACGCCTGCTGCTAAAAATAAATATCCAGCAAAAACTGGTTTTTTATTTTTGAATATGTAGTAAATCCCAAAGATACCAAGTGCGAGCGTAATTAAGCCTCCTGTTAATGCAGTCCAAGATAATGTTTGCACAAAATCTAGTACACGATCGGGATCAGGAATCTCTTTTTTCGGGATTTCCCATTCAGTCATTGTTTTGTAGTAGTTGTTGTAGAAAGTTGTTAAACCTTCTTTTCCTTTTGAACCGCTTATCATCAATAGACCAATAATAGCAATAAATGCTTGTGCGAGTATACTTAAAACAAGACCAATAATAGCGAGTACTATCTCACCAGTTCGTTTCATCATATGAATATGCCTCCGTTTCTTCGCTTATTTTTCCAGTATACTATATGTGTTCATGAGATGAAACCATTAAATTAGTAGAAAAAGTAGACCAATCGTGCGTTTTCTATAAAAAAAATGTATAATTTGTTCATAACGAATTTTAAAGGGGCGTAAAATAATGCTAAAGCGCGTGTTCTTCTCCATTATCTTACCATTAGGTTGTTTAGTTGGAGCAATTTTTATTTTACTGACGATTAACACGACTTATCCAAAAGCAGCCAATGAATCCATCCCTACCATTTTTATACATGGTTATCGTGGGACAGACCGCTCGCTTCACGGAATGATACGTCGCTTTGACCAAAAGTATGATTGGGGTACAGAGTCATTGACCGTAAATGTAAGCCCAGATGGAAAAATTTCTACTACTGGAACTTATAACAAAAAAGAAAAAAATCCACTTATCAACATTGTTTTTGAAGATAATCGAGCAACGCTTCCTCAACAATCAATGTGGACAAAAAAGGTAATGTCTTATTTACAACAAAATTATGCCATAAAAAAATTTAATGCAGTAGGTCATTCAATGGGTGGCGGTGCTTGGGTTTCTTATTTAGCTAGTTACGAGAAAAACAAGTCCTATCCACAAGTAAATAAAATTGTGTTTCTTGCAGTTCCATTTTATCCGGAAGAATATGTGAATGGCGATCAGCAGGTTGATATTAAAAATGCCAATAATGTGCATGCTAAATTTGCTGAGAAAATGGCCAAAGTTTTACCCAACAATACTGAAATTATGATTATTGGTGGTAATTTGGAAGATGGTTCAAATAGTGATGGTGAAGTGAAATTAGATAGTGTTTTATATGGTGAAAAATTATTTGCACATCAAAAGGTAACGACACATGTCATTAAAGGACCACAAGCTACTCATAGTAGTATGCATGAATCTACTGTAGTGGATAAGTATGTTGGTCAATTTTTATGGGGCGAGAAATAAACGATTAAAGGATGTTTGAAATGAAAAAAGTTATTAGTTTAATTATCGCATTAGCCATTATCATTACTGGCTTTTGGATAATTTTTCTTCAATTTGAGCCGACTAAAAAAGAAGCTAAAGAGCCTGCTGTGACAGCAAATAAAACAACAAAAAAAGAACAAAAACCTGTTTCAGAAATAGCAATCCCTACTCTGTTTGTTCATGGGTATTCTGGAACAATTAATTCATTCGGAGGTATGATTAATCGTCTTGCTGAAGACGGGGATGTAACAAAATCACTTGTTATGAATGTTGCAGCTGATGGGACTGTAAGCTCTGATGGAAACTATGATAAGTTTAGTCATAACCCTACTATTCAAGTTATTTTTGAAGATAATAAAAGCTCAGCGGCAAATCAAACACAATGGATTCAAAATGTCATGAAAGAATTAAAAAATAATTATCATATCGAAAAAGTATACGCAGTTGGTCATTCCATGGGTGGCGTTAGTTTAACAAGTTACATTGAAAAAGTAGGTAGTGATAAAACTTATCCTGTTCTTGAAAAACTTGTTTTAATCGGTGCTCCACTTAATGGACTAGTAATTGGTGATGATGGTGTTACAGCTTACGACCTTACAGATTCAGGGCCAAAAAAATCTTCAGACCGTTATAGTGAATTCATGAAAAACAAACAAAAAATCCCTACTAATTTGCACGTATTAAATATTGCAGGTGATACTTTAAACGGAACAAAAAGCGATGGTAGCGTTTCTGTTGCGAGCGCCTTATCTGGCAAATTCATTTTTGAAGGCCAGGCAGCAAGTTACGAAGAAAAAACATTCACAGGTAAGAATGCAGCTCATAGTAAACTCCACGAAAATACCGATGTTGATGCTGAAGTAGCTGACTTTTTATGGGGAATAGAAAAAGTAGATTAAGGCTATCGCCTAATCTACTTTTTTCTTGCGTCCAAATATTGTTCGTTTTTTTAAGTCTTCTGCATTTCTCACTTCTAAAATATCTAATAAGAATACAAAGACTGGAATTCCTACGATTAGCCCCCACACTCCAAAGAATGTTTCCGAGAAAATCAAAATAATAAATGTGTAAAATACCGGTAAGTTCGTTTTAGATGACATTAATTTTGGATTTAAAATGTAGGTCTCTATTGCATGAACAATGACAACGGTAATTAAAATGTACACCACATCTTGAAATCCTCCAACAGAATAAGCTATAAGCACCAGTGGAATACAGGAAATAATCACCCCCGCAACGGGGATTAATCCTAAGACGAAAACCATAATGGATAAACTAAGCAACTGTGGAAAGTCCATTAAATAAAGCGCGATTGTCGTAATAAATGTGTTTACTAAAGCGATCATTAATTGCGCCTCTAAAACGACTCCAAAAGTCGAAACAAATTTCTTTCCAAAAAATGCAGCCTCTTTAAAAATAAAGCCTACCTTACTTGTCATGAACTGCCCAGTAAAAGAAGTTACTCGTTCTTTTTCCAAAGAGAAAAATAAACTAAGAATTAATGCTAAGAAGAAAGATAATCCGACAGATCCAATACCGGATAGTGAAGCAATAATAAAATCGACCCCAGCTTGCAAATATTTCTGTATGTTAGATTCTTTTAAAAACCCAACAATCCACTTCACAATCGTATTGTCACTTGGATTATTGTAAAGTTTCACAAGAGAATCTACTAATTGAGAAATTTGATTAATTAAAATTGGTAAGAAATGCACTATAGCGACATATAAGAATACTGCTACTAATGAATAAAGTACAATGACAATTAGCTTTCTTGGTACGCGCACCCTTTTCAAAATAACATTCTCTAGTCGTGTTACTAAAAATGCAAAAATGAATGTTAGTAAAATCAAATCAATCATACTTCTGAGTCAATATAAAACAATGCCTAGAAGAACAAACACTAGCACCCGTCTTGCAGTGTCGTTTTCTTTTAACTTTTCTAACCAATTCATATTTTCACCAGCCCTTTTCTTCCTTCATTTTATCATAGTTTAACAAAATAAGGTTTACAAAAAAAGAATTCTTCTGTAAAATAGAACCAATCATCCTACCTTTAGAAATGGAGTGAATAGTATGGTAGAAAAAATTGAACGCAAATCGCTTGCAGAGCAAGTTTATGATCAAATAAAAGCAGAAATTACTAACGGTACTTGGAAAATCGGTGAACGCATTCCGAAAGAAGCGGATTTAATGGCTGAATTTGGCATTAGTCGTAATACGCTACGTGAAGCCATTCGTGCCCTATCTCATATCGGTTTACTGGAAACCAAACAAGGTGACGGGACTTTTGTTCGTAACAATAGTGAACTAAATGCTATCATGCAGAGGCGTGTCCGCGAATCCACGGTTCAAGAAATCCTGGAAATTCGGCATGCGCTTGACAGAGAAGCAGTTATTCTGGCCTGTGATCGACGCACGGAAGAAGATGTAAAAACACTAGAAAAATATAGACACCAATGCCAACTAGCGACGGAAAAAAATGATGTTGGTGCTTTTGTGAAAGCTGATTCTGCCCTTCATTTAACAATTGTAAAGGCAGCTCATAACGATTTGTTGTTAGATATGTATGTCAATATTTTAGAAGAAATACAGTTTTCCATCACGAGTACAACCGAAATGAGCCCAGAAGCTAATCAGCATAATGGGCACGCTGCGCTTGTCAAAGCGATTGAAAAACGAAATAAAGAACAAGCAGCTCATGAAGTAACAGAGTATATTACTCTTTTCAAACGAATTGATGCTAAGAATGGAGAAAAGAAATGAATTCAGATTTAACCAATAAAAAAATCCTTACACGCTCGAGTAAGGTAATGCTTGTTTTAGGAATTATTTTAATTGCGGCAAACTTACGGACACCAATTACCTCTGTAGGTCCGTTACTTGGAATGATTCAATCAGATTTACATTTAACCAATACGATGGCTGGATTACTTACAACAATTCCGCTACTTGCATTTGCAGGACTATCCCCGTTCGTTTCTAAGCTAAGTCGAGCACTTGGTATAGAGGTATTAATTTTTGTAGCACTATTGACACTTGTACTTGGTAGCTTACTTCGACCTTTTGGTGGCGAACTCAATTTATTTGCTGGAACGTTTATGATTGGTCTTGCTATTGCTGTCGGAAATGTTATTTTGCCAAGTTTGATAAAAAAAGAATTTCCATTTAAATTGGGTCTAATGACTGGAGTTTATTCCATTTCGATGAATTTGTGTGCAGCGATTGCAGCTGGCTTAACGGTTCCAATTGCTATGAACAATCGCTTTAGCTGGCATGGAAGTATGGTTTTCTGGGCAATTCTTGGAATCGTTGCTTTAGTCATTTGGCTTCCACAGTTAAAATATAATCAACGCTCGACGGAAAAAATTGCAACTCACTTGGTTACAACTTCGGTTTGGAAGTCTCCGCTTGCGTGGAAAATTTCTTTATTTATGGGTTCGCAGTCAGCAATTTTTTATATTTCGATTGCCTGGTTACCAAATATTTTGGCGGACCAAGGATTATCTAGTACTTCTAGTGGCTTAATGCTCTCCTTAATGCAGTTTGCGGTTATGCCGATTACGTTTATTATTCCTATTGTTGCCGGACGAATGAAAAATCAGCAATTACTAGTTGGAATTTCTATTTTATTCTTTTTAATTGGGATTTTTGGCATTATGTTTGCTTCTGGTAGCGTGCTTATTTTATCGATTGCTATCATTGTATACGGAATTGGTTCGGGGATGTCATTTAGTTTGTCGATGATGTTCTTTAATTTGCGAACAACAAGCGCTACCGAATCAGCGGATCTCTCTGGAATGGCGCAATCTATCGGTTACTTGTTTGCCGCTTCAGGTCCGATATTATTTGGTACCCTGCATGATGCGCTTGGTAGCTGGCAACCAACCTTATATGTTTTAGTCGGTATTACCATGCTTATGTTATACTGCGGCCTAGATGCTGGACGCAATAAATTTCTCTTTCCACAGAAAAAGTGATTTTTGCGCATAAAAAAACTAGTGCGGAAAAAGGGAGTAAACCGCACTAGCTAAAAGGGAGTTTGGGATTTTCATTCTAAAAAGGGAAAGAAATGAAAATGTTTTGCTTGTTGTTAGCTTATACATATAATAACTTTTCTAAAAAAGAATGTGCTGAAAGAAAGATGATAATTTCATGAGAGTTTAAAAAAGTTTTTCTCAGTTTCTCCCTCTTAATCTTTCTAGCTTTTCTGCAATTCTATTTTTCATTTCTTCCGTTTCTTGGGGATGTTTCATTATTTCATTAGTTTCTGAAATAGTGACGACATCTCCTTCTTTTATGGATGAATCGAGCTTTTCTTTGTCAATTTGCCATTCTGTTTGGTCTGGTTCTAATAAAAAAACTGCTTTGCCATCTTCTATCCGATCTAAAATTGCTTTTTTCACCCTAATCACCTACTTTGTTACGGCAATGCCTTGTTCTTTGATTTGGCGCACAATGCCATCGCCAATGCCGTTAATTTTTTTCAAGTCATCTATGGACTGATATGGTCGCTCGGCAATGATTTTTTCTGCAAGCGCTGGCCCAATTAGTGGTAATAATTGTAAATCTTCACTAGAAGCTGTATTTAAATTAATGCTGTCTGGTAATTCTTCTGATGTTGCATCTTCTGTTTTTTGTGTGCTATTTTCTTTATTATAGCTGCTACCTGCTTTTGGTGTACCTGATTTTTCGGTTTGCACATGGATTTTTTTACCGTCTGTTTCAATGATTACCGTTCCATTCACATCTGTTCCATATGTTTTTATATCACGCTCTTTTAACCACTCCAGCACTTCCACATGAGGATGTCCGTAACTATTGGCCATTTCAGCAGAGTAAACAGCCACTTGGGGTTTTACTTTATCTAGGAAAAATGGCTGGTTGGATGTGGACGATCCGTGGTGCCCTAAATCTAAAATATCCGCTTCTAAATCGGCACCGCTGTCTACCATTTCTCTTTCTCGACCTTTTTCTGCGTCACCTGTAAAAATAGCGGAAATATCTTTATAGGTGATTTTTACAGCGATAGAATCATTATTAGCGTCATTTTCCAATTTATCAGGGCTTAAAACCTCTAGATTAAATGGACCAAAAGTCGCTTTTTCGCCGCGTCTCGGTTCTTTGTATTTGGCATCTGAAGCTAATGCTGCGTCAATTACTTTCTCGTAAATACTACTAGAAAAAGTTAAGCCATCCATCCAAATTTCTTTCGGTTTGTATGTAGCGATTACTTTATCAGCATTACCGATATGGTCTGCGTGCGGGTGTGTCAGTAGCAGCAAATCTATTTTCTTTATATTCGCTTCTTTTAAATAGGTTAAAATACGGTCATCATCTTGGCGACCTGTATCAATCAAAATAGTTGTACCATCTTCTGCTTGGATAAGTGTGCTATCCCCTTGGCCAACATCAAAAAATGTAAAACTTGCACCATTCAATGTTTTTTCGGTAATGTTCGATTTACTCGTTGATGGTTCGGAAAAACTACAACCGCTTAAAAATATCGCGATTAAACTTATACAGATTACTAATTTCTTTGTCATCTTTCTCCTCCTGCTCTCTTAGTAGAATAGCAAAGGAAGGCGAAACAGTAAAGTTTTTAAAACAAAAACCGCCTGAAATCAATTTGATTACACGCGGTCATTTATGTTGGATTCATTTCACTTTTTCTTTAAAGGAAAAAAGTACTTCTTCCGTTTTTGGTTCATAGTCAATTTTCCAGTCGTGGTCTTTGAAATACCAATAGTCATGGTCTTCAATGAAGAAAATTAAGTCTTCTTTCTTCTCAGCGACTGCTGCTTCTTGCGGTTTTTCGGTAGTTAAACCGATAGAGAAACCAGGATGCAAGGAACTGTTAGAACCACCGTATTTCGCAAAAAGTCGAATTCCATTACCATTAGCTACATCAAACTCATCATGAAACCATTTATTTGCTTGGTCCGTTACCTCGATATTCATACTTTTCACTCCTCGTTTCCAATTTTTTCGTAATGATTGTTATTCAAGAATAGCAGATTTCTTGGTGAATTTCACTTTTTCTGCTTTTTGTTATGAAGATAATATACCTCTTTCAAAGAAACTTTAAACCACATTGTGTTAAGACAATGTAAAAATAAGGAAATTGTACTATAACAGACTGGGGCAAAAAAACTGTGTGAGACGATTAATCCCACACAGTTTTTATAACTCTTTATTCTAATGGCGCTTTTCCTAAGAATGCTTTGAACATCCAGATATGTTTGTCAATGCTTGCTTTGAAAGCAATTAACATATCGTTTGTTACGTTGTCGCCTTCTTTGTCAGTAAGCTCAATACCTTGTTGATATTCGTCTCTAAGTAATTCTAATGTTCCAACTAAGTCTTCCATTAATTGATCCATTGTTTTTGGTTTCGTATAAGGAGCTTCTTCAACGCTCGCATTTTCTAAAAACTCTTTTAAAGTCGAGAATGGGCTTCCGCCGATTGCTAGTAAGCGTTCTGCTACTTCGTCCATTTGTTCGCCGAATTCGCTATATAAATCATCCATTTTTTCATGTAAAGTGAAGAAGTTGTGGCCTCTCATATACCAATGAATTTGATGAATTTTTACTGTGAATACGTTTAGGTTCGCTACTTGGTGATTCAAAAATTCCTTTGTGTCTACTGAGTTGATTGTTTTCATAATTATCTTCCTCCTATTTTATAATGATTATCACTTAATAATAAGTATAATCTATTTCCACATCAATGTCCAGTGTGGAAACCATCACAAAGTATTTACCACTGATATAAATTCTTAAACATCTATTATTGTTTTCTCATTATTTATCTCTTCTTTTATGATAGAATAAAAAGGACTTTTGTACAACTAGGAGGACCAAGCTATGGAAAATTATTCTCACCGCTTTCAGGTGAACTTGGCTGGTATGATTGACATTCTCTCAAACCACCTTTATGACGAAAAAGATGTTTATATTCGCGAATTACTGCAAAATGCAACCGATGCCATTCGCGCCAGGAAAAAAATCGATTCAACTTTAGAAGGTAAAATCCATGCATCTCTAACTGGAGATAATAATGAAAAAACATTAATTGTAGAAGACAACGGAATTGGTTTAACGGAAGATGAGGTTCACGCTTTTCTAGCTACTATTGCTAATTCATCAAAAGGCGAAAAAAACTTTGATGGAGAAAGTTCCAATGACTTTATTGGTCGTTTTGGGATTGGTTTACTTTCTTGTTTTATTGTTAGTGATGAAATTGTAATGATTTCTACTTCCAAAAAAGATGGTGGCACAACAGAATGGCGCGGAAAAGCGGACGGAACTTATTCGGTTCGGAAAATAGAAACGGAAACTCGCGAACCAGGTACACAAGTGTATTTGCGCTTACGAGCTGATTTAGACGAGCACCCTGAATGCGAGGACGTAGAAGAATTAATCAATACACTCAAAAAATATGGTTCCTCTTTGGAAAGTAATATAATAGTAGAAATTAATGGTTTAGAAGAAGAAATTAATAGTTGGACCAAACAGTTTTCCAATAAAGAAACCTTGTCTAAACTATCAAAAGATCAAATTATTCAGTACGGCGAATATATCCTTGGAACGCGTTTCCAAGATTATTTCTTAATTGAAAATGAGTCAGGAAGAACGTTTGGGATTGCTTATATGATTCCTCATGCTGTTCAAATGAATGCTATCCGGAAGAACACGGTATTTTTAAATAATATGTATGTCACAAGTGAAGCAAATAATATTTTGCCTGATTGGTCGTTTTTTGCTAAATGCGTGATTTGGACGGATGAGCTTCAACCTGTTGCTTCTCGTGAGGCGTTTTATAAAAATGAGCGATTAACTAGTGTTGCCGACGAGCTTGGCGTTGCTTTGAAAAAAGGAATTGAAACTCTTCCAGAAGAAGCATTGATGAAATTATTAGCTACACATTATCTTGGTTTTAAAGCACTTGCGAGTGAAGATGCACCATTTTTAAAATTAATCTATCCTTATCTTCCAGTTCGGACTTTGAATGGCGAGGAAAAATTAGGTGATATTATCGCTAAAAATGATGTCATCTATTACACCTACTCGGTCGATGACTTTAGACAAATTAAGGATATTGCTAGATCAAGCGGTATGACGCTTATTAACGGCGGCTATTCCTATGATTCGCCAATCTTAGCGCAATTAAGTTACTTTGTTGAGGGGACAGAATTTGTTTTAATCGAACCGGAAGAAATGACTAATAAATTACGGCCTATGACAGTGAGCGAAGAACAGGCTTACCAACCTATTTTGACAGAAATGAATAGTATGATGGCTGAATTTGATACAGATGTATTAATTAAACATTTTGAACCGAAAGATTTACCGATTATTTTCATCCACTCTACAGCAACACAAGAATTACGCGAACTAGAACGTGCTGTCGAAGAAACAAATTCTGTTTTTAGTGATATTTTAGAGAGCATCCAAAAAGAACAAGAACCTGCACCGCTTGCTCACTTGTATTTAAATTTGGATAACGAGCTGATTAAAAGACTTTTCACTTCTGGAAAAACAGTGAAAGAATTGTCCGTAATTGTGAATGTACTTTATATCCAAGCCTTACTATTAGGGCATTATCCGCTTAAACGGAAAGAAATGGTATTAATGAATCAAAATATGTTACGAATCTTAGAGATGCTATAGGAGGAAGAAAAATGGATTATTTGAATGATTTAGAATCAGTTTGGGGAATGGATGACACGCCTGAAAAAATAAAAGTATTAGAACGAATTATTGCTGGTGCAGATTTGTATAACAATATAGATGATGGCATTGAAGCACGTGATCTGTTGATTGACACATGCTTAACAGCTGGGTTTCCGAAAAAGCAATTACAGGCTTTTAGCTGGTTAATCAAAAAATGGGAAGACAAAGATAGTGATGCTTACATTGACACGGAAGATCTTTTTTGGAAATATAAATGGATTAGTGAACATGTCCCGACTTTTGATGAAGTATCGAAAGCGCAAATTGACGGACTTTTGAATGATATGAAGGTGAAATTCGAACAAGAAAATTATTCGCTAAGACCTTATTATAAAGTGTGCACGCTTGCAGCCATGCGTATGGGCGATGTTGAAAAAGCCAAAGAGCTATTTAAAAAATGGAGTGATACGAAAGCAGACTTTTTAAATGACTGTCCTGCTTGCGAAAGAAATGATCAAGTACATTATTATTGCTTCATTAAAGACTATGAAACAGCTAAGAAAACAGCAAAACCGATTATTGAAGGAAAACAACGCTGTGCGGAAGTTCCTCATTTAACGTATGGAAATATGGCGCTTGCATATTTAGCGCTTGGAGATGAAAAAATGGCGCAAGAATGCTTTGATAAAGGTTATCCCCTTGTGGAGAAACAAATCTCCTTACTACCACCACTTGGGCAATTACTTAAATATTTAGTCCTTACCAAGCAAACGGAAAAAGCGCGAGAAGTGATTGATACCAACTTAGAAACTGTTCTTAAAGCTGAGGGTGGTTTAGACCGACTTATTTTCTTACAAGCAGCCTACCCTCTTTTCGACCGAGAAAAAGAAGCTGATTTGGTAGAAATGACGGAAGCTTTAACGGCGAAGTTTGATGCGCGGAATGGAAATAGTTATTATCAAGATCTTTTGAAGTAAAATTTTGGAACATAGTTAGGAATTATTTCTAGCTATGTTCTTTTGTTTGCGCTATTTTGCTTTTTTTAGGATAATACAGGGAGGAGTTGAAGAGGATGACGATTTGGGTTAAAAACGAAAAGAATGGCGCAACTGAACAAGTAATTCGTGAAAAAGAAATAGCGTTAGGCGTCACTTTACCATTTGAATACAAACAGCTTTTATCAGAGCAAAATGGTGGATTGATTCGCAAAAATCATTTTAAGACGACGGAACCGACTTCTTATGGCCTAGATTTTGGTGAAATCTATTATCTGGCTAGTTTGGATGAAATTTTAACGGATATTCCGGAACAAAAGGATGTTGATCTCGCAGGGAAGCAAGTTTATTTCCACCGGGATGAATCGCGCTATATTGGTTTTTCTTATATAGATAATACGTCCGAACCCAGTATTATTTATGTTGATTTTGAAACGTTACAAACACTTATTGTTGCTGAAACGTTTGCTACATTTATAGAGGAATTGTACTTTAGTCCCTTTCCTACCGATTTCGCGGAACAATTTCCCATAAAAAAATTAAATCAAATTCTCGCTTCCAGCAATGTGCAAAAAACAAAACAATTACTGGAACTATTAGAAGATTATCCAGATAAAAAGTGGTATTTAGCGACATTTTTAGGATTACTTGAAAAACAAGAAATCCCGTATAATTTAGTTGTCTATCGTTTGTTTGAAAATCAATTGCTTTATTTCCGGAGAAAACTCGCGCCTGAACTTGTGGAGCAAATTTTCGTCCGACTGGAAGCATGTGATGGGATAAATAAAGCGGCTCTGGCCGAATTATATAAGGAATGGAAATAAGGAGGAATTCAATTGTTAAAAGTAGTTTTTGTCTGTTTAGGGAATATTTGTCGTTCACCAATGGCTGAGGGGTTATTTCGGAAAGAAGTTGCAGAAGCTGGGTTAACGAATGAAATAAAAATTGATTCTGCTGCAACTGGTACTTGGAATTTAGGGAAACCGCCACACCGCGGGACGCAAGCTGTGTTGAAAAAGCATGGTGTTGATTATCAAGAGATGCGAGCTCGAAAAATTTCTGATGTTGATTTTAACGAAGCTGATTTTATTATAGGGATGGATCAGCAAAATTTAGCAGATTTAAATGCACTTAATAATAATCCAGATGTCATCGTTCGCTCGCTTATGTCCTTTGTGCCTGGTCAAGAGGATAAAGATATTCCAGACCCATATTATACAGGGGATTTTGATGAAACCGAACGCATGGTAACTGAGGGAGTAAAGGCCCTTTTAGCTTATATCACAAAAAAATAGTCTGTTTTTAGCCCTAATATGTTTAAAGACTGACCTCACGGGAATATATAAGAGTACAATCAAAAGTGCAGAAAGAGGTTTTTATACATGTTAGGAATTATTTGGGGAATCATCGTAGTTTTATTAGCAGTGTGGTTACTTGGAATTATTTTCCATATTGCGGGTGGATTAATTAATATCTTGTTAGTAATCGTTTTAATACTCGTTATTTGGAACTTAATTCAAATGGCTAGAAATAAACGGAAATAACCGAAAAAGAACGGTACGGCGCATTATCTTAATGCGCCGTACCGTTCTTTTATTTTTGATTTAAATGTTGTTTTTCTAAAAATGCTTTTAAGTCTAGACGGCTTGTTCTTCCAAGCCCACGCGCAATTTGTTCGGACCAACCTTCTACTCGTTTTCCTGCTGTTCTTTCGTCGTA
The DNA here is from genome assembly GCF_000307025.1 of Listeria monocytogenes ATCC 19117. GTDB lineage: Bacteria > Bacillota > Bacilli > Lactobacillales > Listeriaceae > Listeria > Listeria monocytogenes_B. The sequence goes on along the minus strand of NC_018584.1, from coordinate 990,343 downwards.
GTAATTTTTTATTTGTTCATCATATTCAGTTAGAATAGTTGGGTTCATTTTTTGGTAGGTGTTTTCGTGGTATACCAAATCTTGAGGCAATCTCGGTTTCGCTTTTTCTTTGTTAGCAACCGGATAACCAATTGTCAAGCCGAATAATGGCATCGTATATGGTGGTAAATCAAGTATTTCCGCGATTTGTTCGACATCGTTACGAATCCCGCCAATAAAGCAAATGCCAAGTCCTAATGATTCTGCGGCAACGGCCATATTTTGTGCAGCAAGTGCGGCATCAATCACAGAAACAAGCCATTTTTCTGACGTTTCCAGTGCAGTTGTATCCACTTGATGTTCTTCTAAGATGGCGTGATGACGAGCTAAATCAGCAACGAAAATAAATAGTTGACCGGTTTGTACTGTATATGGTTGATTTCCTGCAATGGCTGAGATTTGTTCACGAACGCCTTTATCTGTTATTCCGATGATGGAGTATGCTTGAACAAAACTGGATGTAGATGCGGCTTGTGCACTCTTGATAAGTAAGGTCAACGCTTCTTCCGTTAAGTCCTTATCTTCAAATTTTCGCACTGAGTAATGTCCTAGAATAGCATCTATCGCCTGATTCATCCTAACTCCCCCTTAGTCTTGAAAAATTTTTCGATCGTAATTCGGTTCTTGTAAAAGTGCGCCAAAATTCTGCTGACGTAACGCTTCATAAGCTAAAATTGCCGCTGTGTTCGATAAATTCAACGAACGAATATGATCTGTCATTGGAATACGCAAACAATTTTCTTCATTCTTTTGTAAAAGCGCATCTGGCAATCCGGTCGTTTCTTTTCCAAAAACGAAGAAATAATCTTTGTTTGGGTCACTATAATCGATATCACTATAAACATGACGACCAAATTTGGTAATGTAGTAAAATTCTCCGCCTTCATTTTTCTCGAAGAATTCATCTAGAGAATCGTAATAGGAAAGTTTTACGTTATCCCAGTAATCAAGTCCAGCACGTTTTAACATTTTATCATCTGTCGAAAAACCAAGTGGACGGATTAAATGTAAGTAAGTATCCGTCCCGGCACATGTTCTGGAGATATTTCCGGTATTCGCTGGGATTTCTGGTTGATATAGTACGATATGGTTTGGCATTGCTTTTCACCTGGTTTCTATTAATTTGTTATGGCTGTTAATTCTTGTAATACTTGTTCATCTTGTTCGGTTTGAAGTGCTTGCTCGACAGCTTTTTCGGCATCGCTTCCACCGATTTTTCTTAGCGCCCAGCCAGCCGTTCCTCGAATGACTGGTCTTGGATCGTTTTGTAAACAGTCAATTAAGTCTGGTACAGCTGTTTTATCTTTATACCGCGCTAGAATAATGATGGCATTTCGCTGAATGGGCTTCTTCCCACGCCACGAACCCGCCATATCGCCAAATTGTTCTTTAAAAGCGCGATTGGAAATGTGTAATAGTGGTTTTAATTCTGGTCGAACAAGCTCTGGATCCGGCTCCATCTCATCATGAAAGTGGAAATCATGCCCACGATTATACGGACAAACTACCTGACAAGTATCACAACCATACAAACGATTATGCAACACTTCGCGATATTTTTCATCTAGAAAGTCTTTTGTTTGTGTCAAATAACTTAAACATATTTTCGGATTCATCTTCCCTTCACCCAGTAAGGAACCTGTCGGGCAGGCTTTCACACATTGATTGCAACTACCACACAAGTCGCTAGCCGGCGTATCTGGTTCGAATGGTATATTAGTTATCATTTCGCCTAAATAGACCCACGAGCCGTATTCTGGCGTTATGAGCAGCGTGTTTTTCCCGCGCCAGCCAATGCCCGCTCGTTCTGCTACAGCTACATCTGATAATTCCCCAGTATCCACCATTGATTTCATTCGTACATCTGGCAAACGTTCACTTAAAAAAGTTTCGAGTAGCGCTAATTTTTCTCGTAAAACGGTATGATAATCAATTCCCCAAGAAGCTCTGGCAAATACACCTCGTCTAGCTCCTTTTTTACTTATAGGTGCTTCTTTTAATTTAGACGGATAAGCAAGTGCAATGGCGATAATCGACTGCGGTTCCTTGAAAATAAGCTCTGGATAAACCCGTTCATCAATTACCGGATGTTCAAATCCTGTAAAAAGGTCCAGCGCTTCCGCTTCTAGTAATCGTTCTTTTAAAAATAAAAAAGGGTCTGCTGTTGTGAAACCAATTTTTTGAATACCTATTTCATGCGCATAAGCAATGAGTTCTTCTTTCAATGCGGCGTAATCTGATGTCGACTTCACTATCATCATCCCCTCTCTCCTTATTTTCAGGCAATAAAATAAACGCAATGCTTCGCTTAAAAAGGTCGAAACACTGCGTTGATAACAGGATTTATAAAAAAATATAAAGCGGGTGATGGGAATCGAACCCACGACAACAGCTTGGAAGGCTGTAGTTTTACCACTAAACTACACCCGCATAGTAAGTAGTTCTTAGTGTTTTAACAACTTTTATATAATACCATTCTATGTTAGTTTTGACAAGGCTTTTTCTGGAATTTCTTTGTAAAAAATAAATACCTCGTTTATTTCTAAATTTATTCACGTTTTTTTCATATTTGAACTCTAAAATAAAAGGTATTATCTTATGGAAAGAAGTGAAGAATATGAAGAAACGGATACAACATTTAGATTTTTATTTTGTTGGAATTATTGTTATTGCCATCTTTTTTAATTTTTATGGTATTTGGAATGATGATACGGTAAATCCTTATTATACAGCTGCTGTGACAAGTATGGTGCAAAATATTCATAATTTTTTCTACGGAGCTTTTGATCCTGCTGGTTTTATTACGGTAGATAAGCCACCTGTTGCACTTTGGTTGCAAGCGATCAGTGCCCTTATTTTCGGCATACATGGTTGGAGTGTTATCTTACCACAAGCGTTGGCTGGTGTTGGTTCGGTGATTTTGCTTTATGTGCTCGTCAAACCTAGATTTGGCGCATGGGCTGCAAGAATTACTGCTTTGATTATGGCGCTGACTCCTATTGCGGTAGCCGTGACGCGTACTAATAATATGGATGCTATTCTTGTATTTGTGTTATTACTAGCAACCTTTTTCCTTTTTAAAGCTGTTCATCGTGCAAAAATCGGCTGGCTTTTACTTTCTTTTGCGTTGATTGGTGTCGGTTTTAATGTAAAAATGCTCCAAGCTTTCATGGTCGTGCCCGCATTTTTGCTCTTCTATTTTATTGCTACAAAACTAAGTTGGAGAAAAAAGCTAGTTCAATTAGTAATCGCACTTGTCTTAATGCTAGGTGTCTCTGTTTCTTGGGCAGTCGTAGTTGATCAAACAGCTGCTTCAGAGCGACCTTATATCGGTAGTAGTCAAACCAATTCGGTGCTTGAGTTGGCATTTGGCTATAATGGTATGGAACGGCTTCTTGGTCAAGAAACTGGAACAGGTAGTAATGGTAATGTGGAAATGGGGACTCCTCCTAGCACTAACTCAACAGATTCAAGTAACGCAACCCCACCGACTCCTCCAAGTGGAAGTATGCAGGACGGTGCTAACGGCGGAACTCCTCCTCAAGGAAATAATGGCGCTCCTCCAACTGGAGCTCCCAGTAATGCGGCAAACGGCGGCGGGAATGGATCAAAAATGACTGGTAGCACAGGCATGTTTGGAACAGGGAACGCTGGACCACTTCGTCTATTCCAAACCGCACTTGGTGATCAAATTAGTTGGTTCTTACCACTTGCTATTATCGGTATGCTAGCCATTTTCCTGGTGTATCGAAATGAAAATAAACGAATTTACCAATTGACCTCCAGACAAAAGGAAATAGTTTTCTGGGCAGCTTGGCTTATCCCTGTCGCCGGATTCTTTAGTATCGCTGGCTTTTTCCATCATTATTATTTGATTATGCTAGCTCCGCCAATTGCTTTACTTAGTGGCGTAGGTCTAGTGGCGCTCTTTCGGTTATACCAAGACAAAGAGAATTGGCAAAGGTTCCTGCTACCTGCTGCAGTTACGCTAACTGGAGGTCTACAAGCATTCTTTGTTGCTGCTTACTTGCCTGTTTTAGCGGTAGTTATTGGTATTGCTGCACTAATTACGTCTATTATCTTAATTGTACTTAGACCACAACCTTCCAAACTCACCGCGAAAATAACAGCGCTCGCTTTAGCGATTTTGCTCATTGCTCCAACATATTGGTCTTTAACACCTATTTTATATGGTGGGAATAGTTCCTTACCCGAAGCTGGACCACAATTAAAACAATCTAGTGGTGGTGGATTCGCCGATGCATCTGTTGATAGTGATTTAATTAGCTATTTACAGAAAAACAATACCGGAGAAACCTACTTATTTGGGACAACAGATGCAACAACAGCAGGTCCTTATATTATTAAAACGAAAGAAGCTGTTATGGCACTTGGTGGTTTCAATGGAACAGATCCAACTCTAACTGTAAAACAATTAAAACAAATGATTCAAGCCGGTGAAATAAAATATTTCTATCTCCCATCAAATAGTAAAGCTTCTGACTCAGATGTGGTAAAATGGATTCAAGAAAACGGTACAGAAATTGATAGTTCGAAGTGGAGTAGCTCCGGTTCTACGGATGATGACACCACTTCTAGCGCTTCTTTTAATATGCAAGGTGGCGCTCAAGGAATGAATGGCACTGGTACAGGAACACTATATCAATTAAAATAAAGAAGAAATGTTAAAATCCTGGTTAAAATACTAGGATTTTAACTATATTCAAGCTGTTTTATTAGCGCTTTATCATTTTGATGTGAGAAAATAAGTATGTTGTTAAAGACTACTGGAGGCTTGCTTATGACATTTTGGCAGGATATGATGAATTTCTTTTCTTATGATAATTTAATGTACTGGCTAAGTGAGTATCGGAATTTAGGTCCACTTTTAGCTTTTCTCTTACCTTTTATTGAAGCGTTTTTACCATTTTTACCATTTATAGTTTTCGTTGTAGTGAACGTAAATGCATACGGACTACTTGGTGGTTTTTTAATTTCGGTGACAGCAGCAATTGCGGGTAGTTTATGCGTATTTTTGTTAGCACGGAAATTTGGTCAAACTCGTTTTTTACGTTTTATTTCGGGTCACAAACAAATTAAACGAGTAATGGAATGGATTGATAGACATGGTTTTAGTCCGATTTTCATTTTACTTGTAATGCCATTTACCCCATCTTCGGCGGTAAATATTGTTGCAGGTCTCTCTAAAATAAAAGTATATCAATTTATATTAGCGCTTGTAGGTGGCAAACTAATCAAAGTCTTCGCCATTAGCTATATTGGCTATGACTTTGTCGACTTGATTCACCAGCCGCTCAAACTGGCTATATTAGCTGTTTCTGTCGTTATTTTATGGTTTGTTGGAAAACGGCTGGAACATTGGATGTCAGGAAAAAATCTCAAATAAAAAAATGGAAAGCACGCGGGATGCGTACTTTCCATTTTTTTAATAAAGTAAATCTAAAAATTCATCTTTCGTAATGTTACCAAAGTATTCTTTTACGTCTATATCTGCTAAAGCCTCGTCCAATGCTTCGCGCTTATAAGTTGTATTGACTAATTTCTCCTCAATATCCGCCACATTTTTTACGCCGAAGAAGTCTCCGAAAATCTTGATATCTGTAATAATCCCTTTTTGTACATTTAAGCGAACATCGACTGCTCCTACTGGAAAACGTTTTGTTCGTGTTAAATCGAATTTTGGAGATTTTCCGTAGTTCCAGTCCCAATTACCATAACGTTTAGCAGAGATTTCGTGGATTTTTTCCCAATCTGCAGCAGTTAATTTATATTCTTTTACGTCTTCTACTTTTTCAACATTGAAAATATAAAGTAATAGCAAATCGCGAAACTCTTCCGTTGTCATTTCTTGATCCATGAAATCAGAAATATTCGCTACACGACTACGAACAGACTTAATTCCTTTTGATTCGATTTTATCTTTACGTGGTTTTAGCGATGCAGCAACATTATCTAGGTTCAAATCATACATTAATGTCCCGTGTGAGAACATTTTCCCTTTCGTTGCAAATTGTGCATTTCCAGAAACTTTAAAACCATCAATCAATAAGTCGTTACGCCCTTTTAGTTCCGCATTGACGCCTAAACGTTTCAGCGCTTCCACGATTGGTTGCGTGAATTTCGCAAAATTATGGAAAGACTCGCCATCATCTTCCGTGATAAAACTGAAATTTAAGTTTCCTTCATCATGATAAACAGCGCCGCCGCCAGAAAGTCTGCGCACGACGATGACATCATTTTTCTCCACATACTCTGTATCAATTTCTTCTACTGTATTTTGGTTGCGTCCAATGATAATCGATGGCTTATTAATATAAAATAACAGCACAGGCTCATCTAGATTTAATTCAGTTAAAATAAATTCCTCCACCGCTAAATTAATACGAGGATCTTTCTCATTATTATTATCTATAAAGTACATACTCCTACCCCTTTTCTTCTATATTAAAATGTTTTCGTGAATCCTTTTGAAGCGAGTGCAATTTCTCCTTTGTAAATAGCCGCTGCTTCTTGTTTTAGAACTTCTAAATCGCCAACTTCGGGTAAATGACTGAGGAGTAATGATTTCACATTGGCTTCTTTGGCAATTTTTGCAACTTCCGTGCTAGCCATATGCACTTTTGTTTTTCCGGCTAGGTCATGGAAAAAATTGGTGTCTGTTACTAATAAATCTGCCCCCTCTGAAAAAGGGATAAAACTATCTTGATAAGCGCTATCTGCGGTGTATACGAAAACTTTGTCACCTGCTTCTATTCTCATAGCATAGCAAGGTACCGGATGGATCGTCTTTAAGAAAGTTACTTTAAACGGTCCGATTTCAAGTCTATCATCTGGTTTATATTCGATTGCTTTTGTTACATTTGCCATTTCTAAATAAGAATAACCGCGTTCATCTTCTTTATGTCCATATATCGGCAATACTGGCGGTTTTTCCTTTTTTTGTGATAATAGGCGAATGTGCTGCAAAATCCCTACATCTGCTACATGGTCTGGATGGTAATGAGAAATTATTGCCGCATCAATATCATCAGGATCAATATAGTTTTGCATAATAGAAACAGCACTTGCGCCAACATCAATTAATAGCTTAAATCCAGCTTCTTCCAGCAAATAACTAGATGTGCCTTCATTTGCTAATGGATAGCCACCCCAATGTCCAAAAACGGTTAGTTTCATCACTGCACTTCCTTTCTCAAAATAAACCTCCTTTATATGATACAACATTTATAATAAAAGGAGAAATTATCCAGAAAAAAAGACAGCTTAGAAAATCCGCTGTCTTTTCTCATTATTTACTAGGGAAATATTTATTCTCTAGTTCTTTTGTTAGCTTTTCCGTTTTTTCTAGTTCACCAACCGCGACAAACCGTTTTGTTGTTTCAGTTGGTTTATCACATGTAATAAGTGTAATTCTAGCGTCTTTCGTATCGTCAATCACACTTACTTCTGTTTCATCAATCGTTTTTGTTTCCGTAACAGTGTATTCGTATAAATTCTCAAGATCTGTTAGATAAATCTTGTCGCCTTTTTTGACTTTCATTATAGGACCAAACAACATAGATTCATCACGCATATGGTGACCTGCCAGCGGATAGTTACCTTTACCCATGACTTGATCAGAACGCATGGTTGTTGCACCCGCCAGTAAATTAGCTGTATTTGTTCCTTTGAAAACTAAGAGGTTAACGTCTACAGATGGAACTGCGATAGAACCAACGACTGCATCTTTGTCGTAATTTGCTGCTCCTTTAATAACAGATGTCATAGAGGGTAGCTGAACACTTTCAAAATCAAATGTAGCGTCTTTTTCATTATTTTTCTTTATATCTGATGCTTTATATTGCTCGATTGTTTCATGACCACTCATGTATTTCACAATGCCGTTTTTGATGAATGGGGAAAAAATTAATAGTAGCCCAATGATTAAAATAATTATTGCAATTGTTTTCTTTAACATATAATTCCTCCTTGTAACTATTTCATTATATAGTAGCTCTTCTTATGAAGCAAAGAAAATCAGTGTCTGGATAAAACTATTTTCTCTACCTGTGACAAAATTGTAAAGTCACTTCCAAATATCGGTAAGAATCCGACTTTTTCGTTGAGCTGAAATATATGGGCTGCCTTTAACAGTAAATCTGAGTGGAAAATGAGTTGCAATTCCTTTGTTTGGCACCCCTATTCGATTAGTTGCTTCTATTAAATGCGGCAATTTTGCCTCTTCTAACCAAATGTTACTATCAAAAAGAGTTTTCCCGTAATCTTGCATACTTAATCCTAAAGCTTGCGTTAATTTTCCGGGGCCATTGGTAAGTTCGTAACCAGTTTTTCCGTGACGATTTTGTACCATTTGTTGTTTAGCTTGTTCGTCAGGTTCGATGGCTCGTATTAGAATGGCTTCTGGGATTCCTTTTGGCATGGTTATAAAATTAAGCAACACTTGGCGATGCATTTGGTACATGTAGATTCTTCCCGGCGATGAAAACATGACTTCTGTTCGTTTCGTTCGGAGGTTTTGAAAACTATGTGCAGCCATATCTGTTGCCCCGAGGTACGCTTCTGTTTCCACTATTAGCCCAGATAGAATTTCCTCATCCGTTTGATGTACTAGACGCATACCCAAGATATCTCTCGCTAATTCGATTGTTGTCTTATCTTCAAAAAATTCTTTCGTAATAATCGCTTCCATTTCATACCTCAATGTTTTCTTTTTATTCTAGCAGAATTCTATTCCAAATGGTTCTTTTTTGACTAGTTATATCAGCCTATTTCCCCTAAAATCCTACTTCAGACGTATAGGTTATAACTTGCCTTTTATTAATCTTGTGTTAGAATTATGTTAAAGTGGGTGCTGTATGAAAATGTTTCTTGTTACATAATACAGCTTCTTTTTTTCATTTCAAAATAACAATTAAAACGAGTAAATAGTGTGTAGGAGAGGTGTTTCATGAAGGATTGGAAAATAAAAATCCAAACGTTTTTAAGCAAGAATTATGGATTTTTTGTTCTAGCCGTCATTCTTTATTGGCTAAAAACGTATATTGCATATCAACTTGAATTTAAACTTGGCATAGAAAATCTGATGCAGCAAATTTTGCTGTTCATTAATCCATTAAGTGGGGCCATTTTCTTTATGGGTCTTGCGCTCTTTGCTAAGGGACGTCGTTCATTCATTTGGATTATCGTCATTGACTTTTTAATGAGTTTTATTCTTTACGCAAATATTGTATATTATCGATTCTTTAGTGATTTCATTACACTTCCGAATCTAAACGCAAAACAAATGCAAAACATGGGCGACATGGGAAGTAGTATCACAGCGTTACTCAGCTGGCACGATATTATTTACTTCGCGGATATTATCATTTTAATTGCACTACTTGCTTTCCGCTTTGTAAAACCAAACAAAACAGCCCGTATTCGTGCAAGAAAAGTAGTTGGGGTTCTGACGCTTGGTATCGCAATGTTCTTTGGAAACTTGGGACTTGCAGAAATTGATCGTCCACAACTTCTAACAAGAACGTTTGATAGAAATTATATTGTTAAATATCTTGGTATGACTAACTATCAAATCTATGACGCAGTGAAAAGTACCGAATCATCCACACAGCGTGCACTTGCTGATAGTAGTGATGTTACAGAAGTCTTAAACTATACCAAATCCAAATATGCCGCGCCAAATCCGGAATATTTTGGTAAAGCAAAAGGCAAAAACGTCATTTATATCCATTTAGAGAGTTTCCAACAATTCCTAGTAAATTACAAATTAAATGGAGAAGAAGTAACGCCGTTTATTAACTCTTTCTTTAAAGACCAAAATACACTAAGCTTTACAAACTTCTTCCACCAAACAGGTCAAGGTAAAACAGCTGACTCCGAAATGTTACTTGAGAACTCGCTTTACGGCTTGCCTCAAGGTTCTGCCTTTACAACTAAAGGGCAAAACACTTATGAATCTGCATCTGCTATTTTAGGCCAACAAGGCTATACAAGTGCTGTATTCCACGGTAACTATAAGAGCTTCTGGAATCGTGATGAAATTTATAAACAATTTGGTTACGATAATTTCTTTGATGCTAGTTACTACGATATGAACGAAGCAGATGTTTCTAACTACGGACTTAAAGATAAACCATTCTTTAAGGAATCCGAAGAATATCTATCGTCATTACAACAACCGTTCTACACGAAATTTATTACGCTTACGAACCACTTCCCTTATCCAATTGATGAGAAAGATGCTTCGATTGCTCCGGCAACAACAGGCGATTCATCTGTAGATACGTATTTCCAAACAGCTCGTTATTTAGACGAATCTGTGAAGAGCTTTGTTGATTACTTGAAGAAATCTGGTCTTTACGATAACTCTGTCATTATCATGTACGGTGACCATTATGGTATTTCCGACAACCATGAAGAAGCAATGACAAAAATTCTTGGTAAAGATTACAACACTTTTGAAAATGCCCAAGCGCAACGTGTTCCTTTAATGATTCACGTTCCTGGTGTTCAAGGTGGCGTTCAAGAACAATATGGTGGCCAAGTTGACTTACTTCCGACATTACTTCACTTACTTGGTGTTGATAATAAAGAGTACTTGCAATTTGGTACAGATTTACTTTCTAAAGACCATAAACAACTTGTTCCATTCCGAAATGGCGATTATATAACTCCAACCTATTCAATGATTGGTGGTAACATGTATAATCAACAAACTGGGGAACCAATTGCTACGGAAACAAAAGAAATGAAAGAAACAAAAGAAAAAGTAGCAAAAGAATTAGAGCTTTCAGATTCTGTACTACAAGGTGACTTGTTACGTTTCTATGCTCCTGATGGTTTCAAAAAAGTGGATCCAAGTAAATACAATTACAATAAGAAAAAATCAACTGATTCATCCGATAAATGAGAAAAAGAGTCCAGAATATCTGGACTCTTTTTTACTTACCTAAACCTCTCATAATATACGCCACCGTATCATCAATTTCTTTGGCATCATCCCACTCCACGTCGGGCATCACGACAAATCTTGTTAGCATAAATCCGACAATATTCGTGATAAGAGCACGCATAATCGTGCTGTTCGGCATATCAACAATTTCCCCGCGCTCTTTATAATAATCAATCATTTGATCAAATTGCCCTTTGACATGTGTCATAAAAATTTCTGAAAACTGTATTCTTAACTCATCGTGATAAAACAGTTCCATAAAGTAAATTTTGATGACCTTACCATTCTCTTTGGCAAAATCAAAGCGATTAACGATGATTTCCCGAATGAATGACTGAAAATCTGGATACTCACTTTCAAACACTTCTTTGACAAAGCTTTGTGCTAAAAATGGTATCACACCACCGATAAGCGTTGGCATGGTAATCGCCATTAGTAAATCTTTTTTCGTTTTATAGTGTCTAAAAATGGTGCCTTCTGCGACCCCAGCTTTTTTAGCAATTTCATTCGTTGAAGTTCCGGCATAGCCTTTTTCTGCAAACAGTTCGATGGAAGCAGCGACAATTCGGCGCTGCTTTTCACTCATCTTTGTTTCTTTTTCCGTTAAATCAAGCATTTGACGGATAATGTCTCCTTCTGCATCCACGTCTTATCTCCTCCTGTTTCATTTAAACTTTGCGGTATTTTTTCAAAGCAAAAATATTTAATATAACAAATACGAGCACAAATCCTAGTAAAATATAGAAATCAGTTGCAAACGAAGCGAATCCTTCTCCTTTTACCATAATGGATGTTAGTGCATTTGCGCCGTAGTAAAGCGGCATAATATGGGCAATCCACACGAGCCAATCTGCCATGCCATCGAGCGGGAAAATCCCACAAAATAAGACTTGTGGCACGATAACGATAGGAATAAATTGAACGATTTGAAATTCATTATTTGCGAAAGTAGAAAGTAAAATTCCTAGCGCTAGAGAAACCATGCCGAGTGTTAATGTAATAAGTAACACATAGAATAAGGAGCCGTTTTGCATCATGCCAAGTACTTGGATGGAGAAAACTGCGACTAAGATAGACTGTAGTAACGCAAAAATACCAAAACCTATTAAATACCCTAATTCAAGTTCGATACGTTTAATTGGGGTTGCCATAAGTCTTTCAAGCGTGCCTGTTGTTCGTTCTCTCAAGAAAGAAATACCGGCAATCAGAAATACGAAAAAGAATACGAAAAAGCCAATGAAAATCGGGCTAATTGTGTCGAAAAAGGTAGTACCTTTATCTCCGTATACGTAGTTTGTTGAGATGCTGAGCTTTTCTGGGCTTTGTGTAAGTGAAGGAATGGTGTTTGGATCAATACCAGCTTTAGCAAGTGACTCACCGGTTGCTTTCGCTTGCTTTTTCACTTGTGCCTGTTGCTCCGTCATCATTGCTTTTTGTAGTTTTAATCCGATTTCCTTACTCAAGCTTGGTTCACTATTTTCATAGGTGACTTCGAGTTTTTCACCGTTTTGTTTAAAAAAAGCGTCGAGGTTGGCATCTTTAATTTTAGCGGTTACATCGGTATTTTCCGAGTAAGTTTTGATGGTTAAATCATTTGCTTTCAGTTCTTTTACCATGGAGTCAGAAAGCCCGCTTACACCAACAACTGGCTTCACTGTGTCACCTTCGAATAAATAAGTGAGCAGTGTGATAAGTAAAAGTGGCGCAAGAAACATTAGGGCAAGCGTCCGTTTATCACGGCGAAATTGGTTAATGATGCGTTTGACAATGGCAAATATTCGCATTAGTGCTTCCCTCCAAACTCTAAAAAGGCATCTTCTAGCTTACCAGATGACGTTTTACTTGAGAGCTCTTGTGGGGTCCCTACAGCGATTATTTGTCCATTTCTGATCATGGCAAGTCTATCACATTTTTCGGCTTCATCCATCACGTGTGTCGTCACAAGGATACATTTACCGTTCGCTTTTAGATCGCCTAGCTCTGCCCAAATCGTTTTTCTTAGTTCTGGATCAATACCGACTGTTGGCTCATCTAAAATTAGGACATCTGGGTCAGCAAGGACAGAAATGGCCAGAGACAGCCTGCGTTTCATCCCTCCTGAATAATTGTTCACCTTTTTAGTTAAATCTTGTTGTAAATTAACTAAAGTGGCTGCATAATTCATTCGGTCTTTTTTGGCTGCACCTTTGATGGAATATAGTGAAGCGAAAAAATCCAAGTTTTCTTTGGCTGTTAAATCCGTATAAAGTGCGTCTGATTGGGCCATGTAACCAATTTTGCTAATGACTGGTAAATTTGGCATTGCTTTTCCTAAAACCTCAGTTGTGCCATTCGTTGCCTTTTCCATTCCGATGATGGTTTTCACGAGTGTTGTTTTTCCTGCACCGGATGGCCCTATTAAGCCAAATATCTCGCCCTTTTCTATTTCGAGAGTCATATTGGTTAAGATTTGTTTCTTTCCAATTTTCACATCTAAATTAGAAACTTTAATCGCTATTTCTGACATTGCTTTCCCTCCCTTTTTCAAATGAGTGATTACTCACTTTCTATTGTACTCGGATTTTCTCCAATGTAAAGAAAAAACCGAATGCATCAAGAAGTTTCCTTCTATCTGCATTCGGTTATTTGCGTAAATAAATGTCTGAAATGAGATGATCTGTGCCTTTTTGAAGCACTAAGTCGGCTCGATATTTTGTTTTCTCAATGTTTTCTTTTAAGTTGACGCCGTTGATTGTATCCCAAACCCCGAGTGCAAATGTTTCTGCTTCTTGTTTGCTAATTTTAGTATATGGGTGGAAATAAGAACTTTCATCTTGGAAAGCTGTTTCGCGAAGCATGAAGAAACGTTCTAAATACCATTTCTTAATATCCGCTTCATTGGCATCCATGTAAACGGAGAAATCAAAGAAGTCACTTGGAAACAGGCTCTCATGTTGATCTGCTTGAAGAACATTGATTCCTTCAATGATGACGATATCTGGATTATGGATCACACGGGTTTCGTCTAAAACATCATAAGTGAAATGCGAATAAAGTGGAATTTCGACATCTTCTTTATTTGCTTTTAAGTCGGTTAAAAACTTGGCAAAACGGTCGCGGTCGTAGCTTTCAGGGAAGCCTTTTTTGTCCATGATACCGCGCTCTTCTAAAACTTTGTTAGGATAAAGAAAGCCGTCTGTCGTCACAAGCTCTACTTGTCTGGTTTTGGAGAACCAGCGATCAAGCATTAATTTGAAAACACGCGCTGTCGTACTTTTCCCAACAGCCACACTTCCTGCTAATGCAATAATAAATGGTGCACGCGATTCTTTTTTCTTTAAGTATTCCATTTTTTCGCCATGAATAAAAATCGCTTCATGGTATTGAATCGCAATTAGTTTTATTAGTGGTAAATAGATTTCAGAGATGTCTTGTAAAGAAATTCGGTCATTTAAACCACGTATTTCTTCCAGTTCCTCTGCAGTTAAAATTTGGTCCTTACTCACTTCCAGCTTGCGCCATTCTTCTCGTGGGAAATGAAAGTAGTGGTTGTAATCATTCATTCAATGTTCCATCCTTTTATTCATTCGTGAAAACGTAAACAGCTTTATTTAAGGATAACGCAAGCTGCATAAATCCGCAAGTAGCGATTTAATATTTACGATAAACATAAACTGATTTTGGTTTTGCTACTTCTTTATAGCTTTCTACTTGTACAGACGGGATGTTCATTTTGAACGGAGAATAATATTCTTGGGTGATGGTTCCTTTTACTGTAAGCCATGTATCGTTTTTCAAATCGGTTTTTTCGGGCATTTGAACAAGCATTCCAAACACACCAGAATCGGCAACACAGTGAATTATTCCAAAACGGAACAAAAACAAGTTATTATCTTGAGTGACTTCATCATTATAAACAAAACCGGTAAATTCGATTTGTTTCCCAGTAAACTCCCCTGGATAATTATAAAGAATTTCCATCGTCATTAAGTAATTACTATCATTGACTTTGATTGGATTTTGATCGATGATTTCCGCTTTTTCTTTCGCCATCATTTTTTCATAATCGGTTTCCCCAAAATAGCCACTCGTATCTGGTCTTAAAAATTGATTTTGAGCGTATGGGTCGTCGCCAGCTGCATTGTTTTTCGGGAAATGAAATCCTTTTGCCGAAACAATGGTCGAATCAAGCGTTGCGACGGGGAAAAGAAAACCTGCAATCAAGGCGTAAGAAAGTAAACCATACACCATAATTTTTTTCAAAATAGTATTTTCGCCATCATGGGTGTGTCCCATATGCTCTGTTTTTGCGCCAATATCTTCATCGCGAAACACCATAATGAGCTGAATAATCGCAAGTAGAAATGCGGCTATCATCGCAGAAAAAGATAAATAAGCGTACTTCATATTTATATATTTACTGATATCACCAGAAATATGTAACTGCATCAAATAAAAACCAAATCCAAATAAAATAAAAACGCGAAACATACTTTCACCTTCTTTCGGTTAAATAACTAAGGCGTATAAAAAGACAACAATCGTTACACTAGTAACAATTAATAAGACAAATTTTGCTTTAAATGCTCCTAACATCATCATTAGATTTTTAATATCAAGCATTGGGCCGAACACTAAAAATGCAACGATGGATTGTGTGGAGAAAACACTACGGAAAGAAGCGCCAATAAAGGCATCAGCTTCAGAGCAAAGGGACAATACAAAGGCAAGAACCATCATAAGTAAGATGGATAAAATCGGACCATGACCTATGGAAACAAGTGTGGATGTTTTAATGTATGTTTGCATCGCTGCGGCAATTAAAGCCCCAAACACAAGGTATTTACCTACAGAGAAGAATTCATCGACTGCGTGTTGTACGGTATGCCATATTTTTTGACTCAATGTCATTTTTGTATGCGCGTGCTCCTCACCGTGATGGTGGTGCGCGTGTCCTTTATGAGCGTCTTCTGTAAGTGCTCCGTCGCTTGTTAGGACTTGGAAATTAGTTGTCGTACTTTCAGAAGGACCACCAGCAAGCGCTAGATTTGTTGCTGGAACGGCCACTTTTTCACTAGCTGCTTCATATTTTAAAAAGCGCTCTTTGAGTCCAGTTCCTTTATAAAAATAAGCGATAATATTTCCGACAACGAGAGCTACTACAAGACTTCCCGCAACACGTAGCAACGGAACTTCCCACGTACTACCAAATGCAACATACGTTGAAAATAATACTACTGGGTTGATAATAGGAGCGGTAAGCATGAAGGCAATACCAGCATGAAGCGGTACCCCTTTTGCCAGTAAATTACGAACGATAGGAACAATGCCACATTCACAGGAAGGGAAAAACACACCAATAAACGAGCCAACAATGACTGCTAGAAATTTATTTTTGGGAATAACACGGGCAATAAATTGTTCTGATATAAACATTTGAATAAAGCCAGCAATAAATACTCCAATTAATACAAACGGCAGTGCCTCAATCAAAATAGAAATAAAAATGGTATTCATTTGGAGGAATGAATCCGGAAGATGACTAAACATGGGATTCCTTCTTTCTTTACTCTTTTTAATAACTATTTGATTCTAAGCCTATCTTTTGCAGAAATCAAGTAAAATATAAATGACTATATTTTTTATTTAGCTTGAATAAAAAGACAACAATTTAACTAAATTGTTGTCTCAGACTGTAGAAAAACGGTCCTTCTCAAGCTTTAATATTTGAGAAGGACCGTTTTTTTCTGTTTAAAGTCAAAAAAATAAAAAGGCACCGCCTTTTTCCATAGCCAATTAGCCATTTTTTTCAGGTTCATGGCTGCAAAAGTAAGCATCGCTTGGAGGGTTACTTTTGCAAGTCCGCGATAAGTAGTCCATCTCATACCATGCTTTTCTTTGGCATCCGCAAAACATCTTTCGATGGTTTCTTTCCTGCGTCTATACCATTTTTTATGCTGTTCTGTGTAGCGCAGTTCCTCCGAAACTTCTAAGTAAGGCTCCCAAAGATGTCGTAAAATCATTTTTTCTTTTTGTTTATTTTGCGTGCAATCCTTTAAGAGAGCGCAACTACTACAGTGAAGTGAATTAGATTTATAAAGACGATAACCATCTCTTGTAGTACGAACATAGGATAACAATGCCTCATTTGGACAAAGATAACTGTCTAAATAATGGTCATAGAGAAACGCTCGTTTCGAAAATAAGCCTTCTTTTCCTTTTGGTCGAGTATACGGAAGCACCGCTTCTATTCCTTGACTCCAAAGGTATTTAGCGATAATGGGTGTTTTATATCCAGCATCTGCAACGACCACCAAAGGGGTAGAAAGGGTGTTTTTTAATTTTTCAATAAGTGGAATCAATTGTTGGCTATCATGAATATTACCTGGAGTGACAATGGAACCTAGAATAAAACCATTGGTATCACAAGCCGTATGGAAAGAATAAGCAAATTGTTTTTCCCGTTCTCCTTTGACATAGTAGCCGCTTTCGGGATCCGTATCACTTATTTTGCTTTCTTTCTCCTCCTGACTTTCTTTCCTGGCGAATGGCTTTTTTCCTTCGGCAACTCGGCTGACATTAATTTCATCTTCTAGTACTTCTTGATAAACGCGTGTTTCTTTTCGAATCAATTTTTTATGAAATTTGTGTTTATTCGCATTGGCTTTCACATGGGTAGAGTCCACAAACGCAACGTCAGGGTCCACTAAACCAGCCTCCATGGCTTGTTTTAAAATGCGATAAAAAATGTGTTCGAACACCTCTGTTTCTGCAAAACGTCGCACGTAATTTTTACCAAAAGTAGAGAAGTGAGGGATTTTTTGATTGAAATCATATCCTAAAAACCAGCGGTAAGCCATGTTCGTTTCTACTTCTTTTATAGTTTGGCGCATGGAACGGATGCCAAAAAGATATTGGATGAGTACTAGCTTTATAAGAACTACCGGGTCTACACTAGGTCTTCCTGTATGAGAATAAGTATGTTCTACTAATGGGTAGATAAAATCAAAATTAATCACCTTATCTATTTTTCTTACTAAATGGTCCTCTGGGACCAAATCATCTAAAGAGATGGCTATTAATTGATTTCGCGCCTGTTGTTGATGTTTAGAAAGCATTTTAATCACCTCGTTGTTTTATGTAAGCCTTAACATTATTATAAAACAAAAAAGACTGTAGATAAAATGATTTCTCACTTTGTCTACAGTCTGAGACAACAATTTAACTAAATTGTTGTCTTTTTGTGATAATTTCTTGATAATCTTGTTCGAGCATGGCTTTTTCTGTGGGCTTTAAATTCGGTTGCATAAGCTTGGCTGCAATTTCTGACATGCGCATTTCTAAAATCAACTTATCTTCTTCTGTGATGCGACTTGGCGCTTTACTTTCTTCATATTCCGCGAAAGTCATCCGGTGGAAAGTCATTTCATTATTTTCGATGACGAGTAATTGTTCTGCCACGTGGTTAACAAAAGTTCTATCATGCGAAACGAATAGTACTGTCCCCGCAAATTGTTTGATTAACGTTTCCAGCGCTTCCATTGCATAGATATCCAAATAGTTGGTTGGTTCATCAAGAATCAAGAAATTGGCGTCACTAACGAGGAGCATACTGAGCAGCAACTTCACTCGTTCCCCGCCAGAGAGCATGCGCACTTCCTTATGCAAATCGCTTTCTTTAAAATGCATGCTACCTAGTACTTCTCTGTTTACTTGCTTGGTTTGAACGCTAATTTCCGAGATGTTTTCTAACAGGGATTTCGTTTGGTTTAATCCATTCAATTCTTGGTCGAAATAAGCAATTTTCGCTTGGGGATTACATAGGAGATTAGGATTTTCTTGGATTATTTCTTTTAAAAATGTAGTTTTCCCGCTCGCATTTTCACCGATTAGCGCCACTTTATCCCCTGCTTTAATAGAAAAAGCTTTTGTTTCAAATAGTTTTCGTCCTGCGATCTCGTAGGTTGTTTCTTTGACACTTAGTATCGTATTACCTTTTTTTATGACGCGATTGTCTGGGGTGATCATTTTGATTGGTTTAGTTGTATGTGGTTTTTCGACATTGCCGAGCCGTTCAATTCGTTTTTCTAAAGCTTTGATGGTACTGTGTTGTTTCTTTTGTTGTGTGCCTTTTCCGGCTTTAAACGCGCTGGCTTCTTTGTTGTTTAGGCGTTTTCCAGGTTTGACAATGCGACCTGCTTCGATTTCATGGTGTGTTTGGGAGGCTTGTAGTTGTTGCTTTTTGTTTTTAAATTCTTTGTATACGAGTTCCGCTTGGTTTTCTTGTTGTTGTTTTTGTTCTAAATACGCGTGGTAGTTTCCTTTGTATACGTGAATTTTTTGGTTTTTGATTTCCCATATTTCTGTACAAAGTGCATCTAAAAAGGTACGGTCATGCGATATAATTATGAGCGCACCGTGGAAATCGCTCCACTGACGTTCTAAATGTTTGACGCTTTCGACATCGAGGTTGCTTGTCGGTTCATCTGCTAGGAGAACACTTGGGTTTTGGCGCATCGCATGTTGAATTGCTTTTCTTGTTTTTTCGCCGCCGCTTTTCGTACTTGTATCAGTGGAAAGTTGTTTGATGTAAGCAAGTTTTCCTTGGGTAGTCACCGTGCCAGATATTGCTTCTTTAGCGCCAGCAATCACTTCCATTAGTGTTGTTTTTCCTAGACCATTTTGACCGATGATGCCGATTCTTGCTTTTTTACTAACTAGCAGATGAGGGATTTCTACTAAAACTCTGTCTGCTACTTCTATTTTTAATTGATTTATTTCGATTGTAGACATAAAAAATAACCTCCTGAATATTTCCAGAGAGGAATCCGCGAGGCTACGCCAAAAAAAGGCCTGTAGCAAGAGTTATCATGCGAAATGAACATACGAATCCCGTCCGAAAAAATAGTTTCTATCCGAGAATTGGATAGCTTTCTTCATTTTTTCATATAATACAGGATTAGAATTTCATTGGCTTAAGATAACACTCCTTTTCGTTTGATGGTTATATTATAGCGTAATTTTATCGTCACTTCAACCTTTATAAGCCGTGTAAATAGAATTACACGGCTTATGTGTGGCCATTTACTCACTTTCTTCCATCATCATTTTTAGTTTTTGGATGAACTCCTCGAAACTTTCGGCCATTGATAAACGTTTAGTATTAATCGGTTCGGAGACGATTTCTACAAACTTTTCAAAAAAATCATTGAACTCTGTTGCATCTTTTTTGCTGATGGCGACGAGAGCAATTATTTTTATTTTGACGTCATTCCAATAAATCGGCTCTTGTAGCGTCATTATAGATACACCACTTTGAAGGGCATCATTCTTGATAGAATGTGGTATAGCAATGCCGGATGGGAAGCTTGTTGGCGCCATTCGTTCCCTTTTTTCGACTTTTTCTTTAAATTCCGGCGTGACGAAGGTTTGTTTTTCCATTTTAGAAATCATTTGCTCTCTGATTTTTGCGGGTGTCAGTTCTGAGGGGTCAATTTGGTTGGCGTAGAGAGAACGAACGATGTAGCGATCAATTTGTTGACCTCGCAAGTGATTTTCCAAGATTTTTTTCTTTGTTTGGATTCGATTGCTGATTTTCTTGATATCCTTCGTCGTTAGTAAGGGATGAATAAAAATGGAACCCGCTTTTTCAAGAGCAATATCTCGGTTTGTTGTTAAAATGATATCAAAATTTTCTTCAGAGTCCTCGTTTTCTATCAGTTTGATGGTAGCTTCATTTTCAAATCGTGCGCGCAGTTTTTTCAGCATATTTGTTCTTAAATCGTGATAATCCTCAATAAGTAGGCCTATTTCTAAGCGAATATAATCTCGGTTTTCACTTTCTAGAAAAGAGCCGATATGCAGCGCGATAAAAGAAATTTCATCTTCGTTAAAGTCAATCGCTAGTTTTTCTTGTAGCAAAGAAGAAATGTAAACAGCAATATCAAAAGTTACTGGGTAAGACGTTTTAATAT
Source organism: Listeria monocytogenes ATCC 19117 (assembly GCF_000307025.1). Taxonomy (GTDB): domain Bacteria; phylum Bacillota; class Bacilli; order Lactobacillales; family Listeriaceae; genus Listeria; species Listeria monocytogenes_B. Next base: position 969,379 of record NC_018584.1, on the reverse strand, counting down.
CAAGTAAGCTTAAATTTCTGGTGTACGCTTTGTAACGTGAGCGATAGTATAGGCTTTGGACGTGAATCGCTAGCTTGATAAAAAGTTGCTCATTTTGGAGATCGATGAGATAGGTTTCTTCCACATTGGCGAGCACGCTTTTAAGTGCTTTGATGATTTTTTTATCGACAAATTGGTCCAGTTCGCCATGATTGGCATTAGCAGATTGTTCATTTTGCAAGCCAACATATAAAAGTCCGAGTTGTTTTGTCTCTGCCTCTGAAAAATGGATTTGGTATTCTTCCGAGAGAATTTTAGCAATTTTTTTCGATATTTCGTATTCTTTGGAGTGTTTTCGGATGAGTGTTTTTTGGGTTTCAATGAGTGTATTTCCTTGTTGAATTCGGACGATGCTAATGGCGTAATGTAAGACAATGTTCATCATCGAATATTGATTGGTTGTAATGGATTCTTCCGTTAAAACTTCTTTTACGATGTTTTGCAGTTTATCGATAGAAACAAATTCAATCATTTCTTGAATGCGACTTTTGATACTTTCACGGTATCCGCCTTCTTCATATAGCAAGGAAATCATATATTTTCGTTTGGCACGTTCTTTTCCGATTAATTTGATTCGGTCTTTACTGGTGACGATTTGGACATCGGCTTCTTTTAGTTCGTTTTTTAATTGTTGGATGTCTTTTTTTAAGGTTACTTCTGAAATATATAAAATATCCGCAAGTTCAAACAGGTCAACGCCTTTAGTAGAGTTTTTAATTAATTCGAGTAAGAGTTTTGACTTTCGTTCTGTTACATCACTTTCTGTCTGAAGTTCAAATGGAATACGCTGGTTGATTTGATAGCCTTGTTTTGCAGAACGAATTAAATTCGGTGTCGCTTCATTTATTTTAGAAATGTTGTTGCGAATGGTTCGTGTTGTACACTCGCAAAAAGCTGCTAACTCATTTGAGGTAACCCACTTATTTTCCTGTTTATGCAAATAAGCTAGTATTTCTTTTTGAGTATCCATTTTTTGTTACCCCCTATATATCGAAAGCCAGTTGTATTAGCTATCAACTACCACAACTGGCGCTCTGTTACATTAAGCTTCTAAGTCTTCCCCATTAGACTCTATTACTTTTTTATACCATGAAAAGCTGTCTTTTTTAATTCTTTTGCCTGTACCGTTTCCTTCGTTATCTAAATCAACGTAAATGAAACCGTATCTTTTTTCCATTTGTGCGGAGGAGCAACTAACTATATCAATCGGTCCCCAAGCGCAATATGCGATAATTTCTACGCCGTCATACATGGCGCGTTTCATTTCTTTTAGATGCGCGGATAAATAATCAATCCGGTAATCATCATGGATTTCGCCATTTTCTAATTTGTCATACATTCCAAAACCATTTTCGGCAATGATAATTGGTTTATGATATCTGTCCCAGTACTGCGACAATGCGTTATACAAGCCTTTCGGATCGACTGCCCAGCCCCACGGATTAGCTTTAAGATGCGGGTTTGGTGTAATTGAAGCTGGGTCCAAATCATTTTTCTTGGAGTCCACCATTTGGGAATAATAATAGGAAAGTGCTAAATAATCCATGGTGTTTTTTTGTAAAACGGCTTTGTCGTCTTCTGTGATTTCTATATGAATATTATTTTCGTCAAAGTAATTAAGCGCATACTGTGGATATTCGCCTTGGAACTGCACGTCTGCGAAGAAATATTCCATGCGGTTGCGTTTCATTGCGAGCACGATATCATCTGGATCGCAGGAGAATGGATAGGCCGTGCAATCAGCGAGCATTGTACCAATCATTAAATCAGGATTTAGCGCTTTTCCGTATTCGTAAATTTTCGCACTTGCAACAAATTGGTTATGAACAGCTTGATACGTAGCGGATAAATAATCATCGACGGCATCATATGGAATCGCAGTAGAGTTAAATGGTTCGAATTGAATTAAATTAATTTGGTTAATGACAATCCAATATTTTACTTTTTTATTGTAGCGATCAAGTACCGTTTTGCCGTACTTCTCAAATAAATCAATAACTTTACGATTATGCCAACCGCCATTGTTTAAGACAATTTCCACCGGCGTTTCGTAATGTAATATCGTAATAATTGGCTCCATGCCAAGTTCGATAATTTTGTCGATTAATTGGTCATAATATTTTAATCCCGCTTCATTTGGTTCTGTTTCTTCGCCAGTTGGAAAAATCCGTGTCCAGTCCAGCGAAGTTCGAAATGTTTTAAAGCCCATTTCAGCAAGCAAAGCCAAATCTTCTGGATACGTGTGATAAAAGTCGATACCGTGGCGTTTCGGATAATAGTTCACTTTGTCTTCCATACTTGCTTTGATATCAGCCAAACTTACTCCTTTATGTTGTTCCTCACTGATTTCATCATTTGTTTTCCCTTTATGATATTTGTGCAAATCTGCTAAACTAATTCCTTTTCCATCTACTTTAAATGCGCCTTCTGCTTGGTTGGCTGCGATAGCTCCTCCCCATAAAAAGTCTTTCGGAAATTGATAATTTTCAAACATGCTCGTACCTCCTATTTTTTCGTAAGTTCGGTCATTTTTTTGAATAAACGTAGCATATGCTCGCCGATTAATATTTCACTTTTGGCTGTCATGAGTGTATCTTGCGCATGACAGAACAGCGTGGAATAACGGATTTGATTGCCTGATGCTTCTAATTGAAGTGTATCTGTTTGCAGACTATGCGCGATGACAATTTCTTTTTTTGCAGAGGCGATAAATTCCTCGGCTTCGTTAAACGCTAGTTCCTCTAAATGATTAAGACCTTTCACTAGGTCATTTCTTGCGTTTCCAGCATGGATTAATATATTCATGGATAGTTCATTTAAGCTATCTGTTTCTTCAACATAGTCTTGCTCTGACATTTTAGTTCCTCCAATCAATTTGTTACCATTTCTTTCTCTGTTTCGATTGCATCTAATTTTTCTTGTTTGAGTAAGGAGTTGTCGTATGCTTTAAAGAACGGCAAGTAGACAAGCCATGTGATGACGATAATTGCTAAACAAGCAATCACACCTCGGAAATCTTGTGTTGCAAGGTAAGACGTTACAGGATAAGGCATGTACCATAGCAAGAACGATTGCGCGGGAATACTTACTAAGTTCATCGACATAACGAAATAGGCGATGCTTGGAACCAAGAAAGCATTAATCCACGTTGGAATCATTAAGTATGGGTTGAAGGCAATTGGTGCCCCGAAAAATAATGGTTCGTTGATATTAAAAATCGATGGGACAATAACTGCTTTTCCGATTGCTTTTAGCTGTAAAGACTTACTTAAAATGAGCATCATAATGGATAGTGATAAGGTTGTGCCGACCCCGCCGATTGAAATTAATGCGTATACAGTTTCTTGTGTTGCGATGTTCGATGCACTTGCGCCATTTGCTACAGCTTGTGAGTTTTCTGCGAGTCCTGCCATATAAACCGGGTAAATCGCGGGCATCATAACCCACCCAGAAATCCCGAATGTATAAAGAAATGCTGGAATGAAAACCGAAAGCACAAAGCCTGGATAAGATTGTACGATTGACGCGAGCGGGCTAAACACTGCTACAATCACTTCAAAGAAATCAATATTAAATTGAACAGTTATTAACCAACCAACAATCAGAATAAATGTAATTGGTAGCAAGCTATTGAACCAACCAACGACAAAATCCGGAATCGGTGTATCTTCACTGAAAAATGATCGTTTCGCAGCAAAGTTCATCACACAACCAACAAATAATCCGGTTGTAATGGATAAGAACATCCCTGTCGCTCCAAATCTAGATAAAATGAAAACGGCATCCCCGTCTGCTGAAATAGTTGGAAATAGTAGCATTAAAAATAGAACAAGTCCAGTTGCGCCAGAAATTAATTTTTGGCTGCTATTTCCTTTTTTCTCCATCAGATAATATGGGATTAAAAAGGCCACGACTAACCCAAACATGCCAAACGAAAAATTACTTATCATCGAAAAATCAGGCATGCCCGGAAATAAATTTTTAAGTAGTGAAACGATGGTGACTAAAGAACCGACAAAAACGAGCGGAAGCGCAGACATAATTGCATCTTGAATTGCTGATACCCAAGGATTTTTAACAACTTTATTTACTTTTGGAGCAAATTTATTTGTCATAAAATCCATCACTTTGTTGTTCATCGTGTTATCCCTCCATAGTTAAAATGAGATCGAGTGCTTTTTCACCGTTAAGTGTGCCATAAGTTGCTTGCGGAATAATTGATACTAAAACATTTTTATCGGCTACTTTTTGTTTTAAGTCATCCAGCATATAAGCTAAGTGCGGCCCGATTAATAAGTAATCAATTTCATTAATTCTTTCATCTATTTGTGACTCACTGGCTGCTTTCACCGTCACTTGTTCTCCACGTTTTTTTGCTGCTTTTCTGATTGCTGCTGCCATGAATCCACTTGAAGCTCCTGACCCACAAATGAGTAAAATGTTTTTCATTTTGTATCCTCCCTTTCCTTAACTTACTTTTATTATATAAACAGCTGAATCCGCTTACAAATATGTTTTTTTCCTACTGGTAGGAAACTGCATAAAAAAGAAACCCCTTTGCTTGAAGCAAAGGAGTTTCTTAATAGCTTGTGTTAGTCACGATATTTTAAGTTAATGAATTTCACTTGGATGTATTCTTCCATTCCGTAGTGGCCATTTTCGCGACCGAAACCAGAATGTTTAACGCCGCCAAATGGAGTTTCCGGATTAGAGATGGCAATTTCATTTGCTCCGACCATTCCGTATTCTAGTGCTGCTCCCACTTTTTCTACGCGTGCTAAATCTTTAGTGTAGAAGTAAGAAGCAAGACCGAATTCACTGTCATTCGCCATTTCGATTGCTTCGTCTTCCGTTTCAAATGTGATAAGCGGGATTACTGGACCAAATGTTTCCTCATAAAAAATGTCCATTTCACGGGTAACGTTATCTAAGACAGTTGGTTTGTAGAAGTTGCCTTTGTCATAGTCGGAACCTGTTAAACGACCGTCGCCAGTTAGGACTTTGGCACCTTTATCTGTGGCATTTTTAAGTTGTTTGTCGATTTTGTCAATCGCATCTTCGCGGATAAGTGGACCAACATTCACATCATCTAAACCGTTACCTACTTTTAGTTGTTCTACTTTAGCAACTAGCGCCTTAGTGAATTTTTCTTTAATTTCTTTGGCAACTAAAATTCGGTTTGGCGATACACATACTTGACCGTTATTGCGGAATTTTGCGGCAACTAAATCATTTACAGCAGCATCCAGGTTTGCATCATCAAATACGATAAATGGCGCATGTCCACCAAGTTCGAGCGAGATTTTTTTCAGTGTTTCGGCTGATTGTTTGAATAGTGTTTGACCGACTTTCGTGGAGCCGGTGAAAGTTAGTTTACGAACATCATCACTGTCAGTTAATGTTTCACCGATTTCTTTGGAGCTACCCATAACGATATTGGCAACACCTTTTGGCAAGCCGGCTTCTTCAAAAATTTCAAAGATAGCTAGGGCCGAAAGCGGCGTATCTCCGGAAGGTTTTAATACGATTGTATTTCCGGTTGCAAGCGCTGGAGCAAGTTTTCGTGTCACCATACCACCTGGGAAATTCCACGGAGTAATGGCCGCAACTACACCAATTGGTTGTTTTTTGACGATAAACGCGTGATTGTTTGGCGCTGGGATAGTTTCCCCATATAATCTTCTTGCTTCTTCTGCAGCGAATCGGAAGTTTTCTGCGCCAGTTAGGACTTCTCCTTTTGATTCTTTTAGCGGTTTACCTTGTTCAAGCGTCATAATTTTTGCTAGTGTATCTGCTTTTTCTTCCATTAAATCGGCAATTTTGTGTAATAATTTGACGCGATCAGCTAGTTCCATTTTTGCCCAATCAGGAAATGCTTCTTTTGCAGCTTTAATGGCTTTTTTGGTTTCGTTTGGTCCAGCTTGAGCGATTTTGGCAATAACTTCTCCATTTGCTGGGTTTACAATATCTTTTGTTTCTTTATTATCTCCATCCGTCCATTTTCCATTAATAAATAATTTTGTTTGAACTTTTGGTAAGGCTGTTTCTTTAATACTCAAAAATACCACTCCTCAAAAAATTTTTCTGCACGTGCTCTCGTTGCTTATAATAGTGTTTTCCACAAATCGAAAAATTTAATCAGGATTTTCTTTTTCAAGTGGCAAAATGGTTTTTGGAAAAAGTCATTCTATCGCAACATGGCGGGAACGAGAACAGTCTCTAAAAAACTTTAATTTTTTTCAAAAAAAGCTAGCTACATCGAATGTAACTAGCTTTTTCGGTCTTAACTTTCTTCAATTGGTTGGTGTATTTCTTCTTTTACTTTTTTAGGTGCGTTTTTCTTATAAGCAAGGAAGTAGAATAAGCTAACAAAAACTGCTCCACCGACTACATTTCCTAAGTAAACTGGGATGATGTTCCAAATGAAATCCGCCCATGAATAGTAACCAGCGAAAATCGCAGCTGGGATAATAAACATGTTGGCGACAACGTGCTGAAATCCGATAGCAACAAATGCCATAACCGGGAACCAAATACCAAGGATTTTTCCTGCGAAATCTTTGGCCGCGTAGCAAAGCCAAACCGCAATCCCAACAAACCAGTTACAACCAATTCCGGAAACAAAAGCAACCCAGAAAGGATCGTTAATTTTTGCACCAGCTGTAGCTAGCGTTTTTGGTAAGAAATCGCCTTCTGTTAAGCCAACGAAATGTCCGAAGAAGTAAGCGACAAAAAATGCGCCCACTAAGTTCATGACAGACACAATCGCCCAGTTTCTAAGTAATTGTTGGAAGGAAATCTTTTTGTCGTACCAAGCAATCGCGACAGCCATCATGTTGCCGGTAATTAATTCTCCTCCACCTAGCAAAATACAAACGAGGCCAACCGGAAAAAGACTGGCGCCGATAAGCGTTGCAAAGCTTCCCCATTCGTGAGGCATTGTTCCTACTGCACGTATGTATAATAAGTAACCAAGAGATATAAAGGCCCCACCTAAAAAGCCTAACAACACAAGCGTTAACGTACTTGAATTTGCTTTTTGGGTCCCTTTTTCAATCGTAATCTCTGTTACTTCCTGCGGGCTATAATATCCCACATGAATCCCTTCCTTCTTGTTAAAATAATCACAAAATAGCGTTTTTATTATAGCACACTCAAAAACAGCTTGCTAGTATAAAAAAGCCCAGAACAAAAGTCCCAGGCTTCTTCTTACGTATGCAATTCTTTTACAACAGGAATCCTTATTTCAATATTTGCTCCGTCGCTTCCTTGTTTCGTATACACTTCCAATTTGAATGGTAGTGGGTCAAAAACGGGGTTGTTCGCTGTAATATATGGTTTGTAATTTTTTTCTTGAATGGCTCTGGCAATCTCTTCAAAACTTTCACTTATGTCTGTATCCTGAATATGCTCAGCCACAAAATACGTATGAGCCGGAACTTCAATCCACTCAAGCGGTTCTTGTAAATGAGGATATTTTTGTTCCACTGGAATTACCGAATAATGAGTAATTCCGTCTTCTATATTATGGACAGAAATACCATAAAACGTTTTTTGTTTGGAAAAATCATCTAGTTCTCGCGCAAGTTGAAGCATTTCTTTGAAGGCTGTTTTTATTTCTGTATGAAGTGCTTCTGTTTTAAGACCTTCTCGAACGAGCGCAATACCAGTGAATCCTTCCCATTCCTCCAGTCGCTTTAATCTAATCGCCATGATTATCTACTCCTTCACAAAAGCATCTCACACAAGCTAATTTATCCGTATACCATATGGTAAATACCCGTCTGAGAGCAAGTTAAAACAAGATGCTAATGAGAATGATAACAGCGATAATAATGATAAAAGATAACCAAGCAACAGGGCGAGCTGTGTTAATCGTCCAACCAATCCCAAAGCGTTTTTCTACAAATAAAGCTGGATCATTTCGATTAAAATAAATAACCCCTGCTTTCCAAAAAGAATCATCATCCCGAATTGGCTTATTGACACCATCAGGTTGGTCAGCAAATTTAAGTCTGCTTCCGCCTTGCCCTACTTTAACAGCAAGAAGGACGGTTCCAAACAGAATCAAAACAACAGAAATTATCATTGTTATCATCATCCATTCAGCTGGAAGTGCAAGTAATGTGACTACTTGCATGATGAGAAAATCAATTACCATAATCGTACACATAATTAACATTGCTTTACTAGAAACCTGTCTAAATAGGAGTCCCCTTTTTAATGAATCAGTAGGGTTTTCGTTCTCTACGGACTGTTTGCTCCTAGCAATAACAAAGTTAATAAAGATAAATAACGCAATCATTCCTAGCTGCATCATCGGTAATAGCAATACGACTCTAGGTGATTTGGCAACCGTATCCGTCACTGCCCCACTCATATCAAAATGGATTGGAAAGTCAGCAGGAGCTACTGGATAAAAAACGACCGTAATCGCAAGTGTAATAATGAAGATAAGCAGTGGCACGACAAACCATGTATACGAGATAACCATTTTTCTGCGATGAAAACTAGTATCTACCATGATGATAGAATTAGTCGAAATTTCTCCCGCCTCTATTTTATCTCTTTTCCACTGTAAAGTTGTGTGATGAAAACGATAGTAAATAATAAAAGAAACGATTAATTGGCTAAACATCGAAGCAATAAAAATACCTGCTTGCGTATTTTCACTCGAATGAAAGCCTTGAATTAACGCGATTCCAATTATCGCTACAAAAGATGTCCACAAAACCACTTGCCCGACATATTGTTTTTTTAGCCGCGTTAATTCCGCATTTCGGTTAGCGCGTTCGCCTACATTTACTCCGAAACATTCTGATTTTCTTATTACAAAAGGGGTTATTGCTTGCAGTGAAATGATAGCAATACTAACAAAAATATAAATGATGATTTCCATTTCTACTCCACTCTCCGTCCATGCATTTCGTCAAAAATAGCCTTACTTACTTCGAGCCACTTCTCTTCGGTAACACCGCGCACAACCGATTCCGCGATAAGTGGTTTTAGCTTCGTTTGTAATTTAGCAAAAAATAGCTCATCTGCCTTAGCTACGCCATCCGGATGAATAACTACTCCCTTTTGACGATGTATTTGAATAAATCCTTCTTGTTTTAAAATTTGGTAGGCCTTGTTTACTGTATGAAAATTAATACCAATATCTGCGCCAAGACTCCGAACAGAAGGTAATTTGTCCCCTGGTAAAAGTTCCCGTTTCGCCATACCTTCAATTATTTGATTGCATATTTGTGTATAAATCGGCTCGTCTGATTGAAGATCAATCGCAAGTAGCATAGAAACACCTCTCCTTTAACTGTTATATACATTGTATAACACATATACTTATGCGTCAATAGCAGTAATTCAGTGGCTATTTAAAGCAGTTAATGGTACTATAAAATTTATCAATAAGGTTTTAGAAAGAAGGGGAGAATTTGAAATTTTCACGATTTCGAGATAGTAAATTATTTTTTTGGACAATTGAAATTTTAGCGGTTGTAGCTATTTTGTTCGTTCTATTGCAAATGAAGTACATATTTTCACCAATCGGCATCATAGTTTCTACATTATTCATGCCTATTTTGGTCGCAGGGTTCCTATTCTATTTATTTAACCCGCTCGTATTATTTTTAGAAAAAAGAAAAGTACCTCGACTTTTGAGTGTTATTTTAATTTTTATTGCCTTTATCACGCTTGTTGTTCTTGCAGTAATGCAACTCGGTCCAACGCTTGCTGACCAAGTAGCTGAACTCGCAAAAGCAATACCAGGTTACTGGCAAGATTTTGAAAAATGGCTGCAAGATCTCTCGAATAATTCTGCACTAAAAGATTTAGACATAAAACAAGAACTTGAGAAGCTCAACATTTCCTTACCAAAAATCATGTCTGTGGTCGTTGACGGGGTAGCTTCTAGTTTTGGAGCCATTGTCTCCTTTGTCTCTAGTTTTGTTATGATTCTTGTAACTGTACCATTTATCGTCTTTTATATGTTTAAAGATGGTCATAAGTTCGTTGAGTCCTCTGGAAGATTTTTCCCGGCAGGTATTCGTTCTGAAGCAAAACAAATTATTAAAGAAATGAATAAAACCATTTCTACTTATATTAGTTCACAAGCGATTGATTGTATGTTTGTTGGTTTATTTACTTTCATTGGTTATTTAATTATTGGTCAACCGTATGCGCTTCTGTTTGGTTTTATTGCAGGTGCAACGAATATTATTCCTTATCTTGGACCATTCATTGGAGCAGCTCCCGCAGTTATCGTGGCGCTATTTACTTCTCCAGTCCAAGCACTGCTCGTTATTGTTGTCGTAACGATTGTGCAACAAATTGACTCTAACTTACTTTCTCCATATATTATGGGTAAATCACTATCGATTCACCCACTAACTATTATCATTATCTTGATTGTTGCTGGAAACTTAGCAGGAATCTTTGGAATGATATTAGGTGTTCCACTTTATGCGGTTGTGAAAACAATTATCGTGAATGTTAATCGTTTAATTAAATTGCGGCGAGGTCAGCTGGCGATTGATAATAATCTTCCTGATCCGGATACACCAAAAGAATAAAAAAACGAGCTTTGGGAAACTAGTTCCTAAAGCTCGTTTTTTCTATGCTTTTTTAAAATGGGAAGTGTCATTTAAACGTTCTAATTTGAATAAGCCGTTTTCGTAAGCTAGTACGGTGACACTCGCGTTATCTAAAATAACCGCTTCGTCCATGGATGGTTCGAGTTCGTGGACGATGTTACGAATAGTATTTCCGTGAGCGACGATAAGAACGTTACCACCAGTTTCGCGATGACGATTGATAACATGCAAGAAACCTTGTTCTACACGTGTCCAGAATGTCATGAAATCTTCCGCATCTCCTGTTGGGTCAGCTGCTTTTGTACCATTCATTGTTTCTCGTACATCGGCATTTTTAAATAGGTCTTCTTGATTCGCATAACCCATATGATGCGCAATTTCGTTCCAGGCAACATCGCCTTTTTCACCTTCGTAGGAGCCAAAGAAAGTTTCCCGAAATTCACTTAATGGTTCTAGTGTTAAACCAAATGCGTGTTTATTTTCTTTTAATAAATGCCCTGCTGTTGCAATCGTACGGTGTAAGTCGCTTGAATACGCTGCAACGAATTCTGTTTCCGCAAGTCCGCGACCACTTTCTTTGACTATTTCAATTCCTTCTGGTGTTAGTGGCGTATCAGCCCATCCTTGCATGCGCAAGTTTTTATTTAAGTAGGTTTGACCATGTCTTACAAAATAAAGTGATAATTTTTTTCCCATTACGTACTTCCTCCTCCATCGTTGTTTTCTATTTCATTGTAACAAATTCTTCGGATCCTGTTGGGTGAATCGCAACCGTATTGTCGAAATCGGCTTTTGTTGCGCCCATATTAATCGCAACAGCGAATCCTTGAATCATCTCGTCCACACCGTAACCAATCCCGTGCAAGCCAATGACGCGCTCTGTCTTCCCTTCGCAAATTAATTTCATTCGGCAAGGTTCGCGGTGGTCTGTGATGGCTGTATACATTGAGGTAAAGCTAGAAGTGTACACTTTGATATTTTCTTTGCCGTATTTTTCGATTGCTTCTGGTTCTGTTAAACCAACCGTTCCGATAGCTGGATGGCTAAATACAACGGTTGGGATATTTTCATAGTTTAAATGTGCATCTTTTTTGTTATTGAAAAGGCGTTCTGATAAACGGCGCCCTGCTGCAATTGCGACTGGAGTTAATTCATAATGACCCGTTACATCGCCAACTGCATAAATCCCCGCTACATTGGTGTTTTGGAATTTATCTACGGCGATATGTCCGCTTTCTAGAAGTTTTACGCCCGCTTTTTCGATTTGAAGACCTTGGATGACTGGTTTACGTCCGATCGCCCAAATAAGCGTATCAACGGTTTCTGTGCGGCCATCCTCTAAGCTCAACGTCAAACTGCCATCTGGATTTTTTTCAACTTTTTGAGGAACAGCGTGTTTATGCAACATCATATCCGATTGCTCAATAATTTCGGTTAGTGTATCTGTTAAAAGTGGATCAAAATTTCGGAGTGGTGCATGTTTCCGTACAAATAAATGCGTTTCTGAGCCAAGTTGTTGTAGTACACCAGCTAGTTCAACCGCAATGTATCCCGCGCCAACAACCGCCACTTTTTTAGGTAGTTCTTTTAATGCAAAAAAGCCATCTGAGGTGATGCCAAATTCTGCGCCCGGAATGGAAGGAAGCGCTGGTTCGCCGCCTGTTGCAATTAAAATATGATCTGCTGTCACTAGTTCGCCGTTTACGCGCAATGTTTTTTCATCGACAAATTCGGCATAACCTTTAATCCATTCTACTTTATTATTATCCAGCCCATTTTTGTAAGAACCTCGAATTCGTTCAATGTACGCTTCTCGATTTTCGACTAGTTTTTGGAAGTTGAAGCTCGCGTCCACTTGGTAACCATACGCATCTGCGTATAAATCCATCGCTTCTTTAATTTGTGCGCCATACCACATGACTTTTTTCGGAACACAACCAACATTTACACAAGTTCCACCTAAAAATTTTGGTTCAATTAATGCACATTTTGCTCCGTGCATGGCTGCGCGATTAATCGAAGCAATTCCGCCACTTCCGCCGCCAATCGCAATATAATCATAATGCTTTTCCATACAAAATCTCTCCTAACATTTCTTCGTTTTCGTTTTTATAAATACGCTTCGCCCCGCATAATCGCAAGAACCCGCGGATTTGGTAAGTATCGTTTTATCACTTGAAGTTTTTCGTACGTGTCCGTGTCTCCTAAATGTTCCGCAATCGCCATAGCAACAGCGCTACTTCGGCTGACCCCAGCGTGACAATGGACAACAATCTGCGTAAAATCTGGGTGCTCATCCACAAAATTATAAATCAAATCGCGATGTACCTCGTTAAATAGTTTCATCTCCGCTTGCTCTTTGTCACTAAGCCCCCAGTAATCATCTTCTTCGTTAATATCATTAAAGTGAACGGGCAAAATAGCTTCAAAAAGTGATTCGTTTTTGAGTGGCTGATAGGTTGCGCCGACATCCGCAATACGAATAAGTAAAGTATGCTCTGAGCGCGGCTTAAACTGCACCGCTACTACTTCTGGTACGGCAATTATCCGTAAATCAAATGGATCAAAATCAATTTGGCGCCTTTCTTTGTTAATATAATTCGCCATCCTGCATGTCCCCTTTTCCAGTGCAACAAGATTTTCCTTCGTCTTATTCCTCTTCTATTCTATCACGCCTAGACATTTTTACATAAAGAAGCAGTTTCAAACGCAAAAATAACCAAATAAAATTATTTGGTTACTTTTTCCCTTGTCGGTAAAGATCTTTCGTTTTATAACCTTGGCTCAAAATATCAACCATCTCTAAACGTCTTTTTTCTTGTGTCGCTGGTTGTTTGGCAGAGTAAATATAGCGCGCCCAAACCCGCTGGTATCCTGTTGCTAAATTGTTGTAGAAGGCTTGTAAATCGCCTTTGTCTGCTAGAAATTCGGCGACAAGAGGTACATGGTCGGCGTATTCATCTGCGGAAGGGTTATTTTTCTTAACGCCCTTCGCTTTTAGTTTTGCCGCTTCTTTTAGGCCAACAACCGTGTACGTTTCATCGAGCGCGACCATTCGCGTGAATTTGAGTGTGCTACCGTCGACGTAACCTTCTTCATCGGTTTTAAGCGCTGGCATGAGTTCATCGCGGTGTACATATGTAGCGAACTTTTTATTGCCTTTTTTAGGGTAGGCGAAAAACAAATAACCATTCGCAGCAAGTTTATTTTCAGCAATAACTTTTTGCACGAACGTAATTAATTCTTCTAGCGTTTCCACAAAATCGAAAATTAAATCGTATTGTTTGTCTGCTAGTTTTTCTTCGTAATTTGCTAGATTTTGGAAATAATCCGCTCCATTTGGTTGATTTAGGATAACTGCTTCTTTATATTTAGTCAGTTGTAATTTTTCTACTATTGTTTTCTCTGCCATATTCCAGCACCTCGTTTGTATTGTTTGGTTTCAGTATATAGCCTTCCCTTTAAGTTATCAAGCCAAACTAAACAGAAAAAAGACCAAGCACCACGGCTTGGTCTATAAATCATTTTATTTAAAAACAACCATCTCATTAATTTCAATCGATGGGTCTAAACTTTTCGCAACCGGGCAAGCATCTTTCACTAAATGCACGGCTTTTTCGGCTTTCGCTTCATTACTTTTATCCACTAAATCCACCGTAAAAGTAACATTAATTTTCGTTAAAACATGCACAGCACTTTCTTGATCTTGCTCATAATCGGTATGAATGCTTAAATCATTTATCTCAATTCGTTTTTTCTCAAGTAATGTTTGATAGACATATCCGCTACAAGCAGCAACCGCCGCCACTGTTATTTGAACTGGAGAAAAACCTTCTTCTTTAATTAATGTCCAGTTGCCATTTGGATGTACAAGTTCTAACACTTTCCCATTTTTCACTAAATCCATGATTCATTCCTCCAATTTAATCCTTACAATTCTTATATGAATAATAAGATTATAGCTCAAATAAAAAGTTCTGTCCAATTTCCTGTACGAAAAAAAGAATCCAAGTTTTGCTTGGATTCTTTTTGAGCGGTCCCGACGGGATTTGAACCCGCGATCTCCTGCGTGACAGGCAGGCATGTTAACCCCTACACCACGGAACCATATGTATAAAAAATGAATAAAAAAGTGACCCGTACGGGATTCGAACCCGTGTTACCGCCGTGAAAGGGCGGTGTCTTAACCGCTTGACCAACGGGCCAGATAAAAAACGAAAAATGAATATATATTCAATTGAATTCATTTCTCTTACACCAGCTTTTTTATTATAACATAATCTGAGTGACTGTCAACGGCTTTTTCTAATTTTATTTACATTTTTTTCATCGGAAGTTTTTTATACATTTTTACCTCCATAAAACAAAGTCAGCTATGCTTTACGGGCATGCTGACTTTAATTTACTTTTCTCGGTGGTCAACCATAATAAAACTTCTCGTATCATAGCGATGTCTTGATCTAGAATATTCCACTGGTCTACCATCTTTCAAATACACTACTTGCTCCACTTCTAAAACTGGGTCGTGTTCCCCGCACGCTAAATATTCTTGATCATATTCAGATGGCTTATCGGCATTAATTTTCCGAAAGGCACCGCTTAGCACGAGTCCAAGTGAATCTTGTAAGTATGCATAAATCGAATGATGCAAAATTTCTTTCGTTAAACCAGGAACTAAATCTGCCGGCATCGTTGTATGCTCTAACACATATGGTGCGCCGTCCAAGAGCCGTAACCGAATCAACTTGTACACTGGCTGGTCTGCTTTTATTAAAAGTTGTTCTTGTGTTTTTTCATCTGGGAAAGCAATATCGAATGCAATAATTTTACTCGAGATTCGGTTGTCTCCCATCATTTTTGTCAAACCGTCATAATCCCGCAAACTCGCATCTTGCTTATTAGCTAAGGCATTTTTCATGACAAAAGTCCCCGCACCCCGTTGTCTGTAAACAAGTCCTTCAAGCGCTAAAACGTCAAAGGCTTTTTTTATTGTCATTCTGCTACAATCATAAGCTTTACACAAGCTCACTTGATCAGGAAGAATGGATTCTGGTGGATAAGTACCGTTGTTTATTTTTTCGCGGATATCTGCTGCAATCAATTCATACTTAACCAATTCGATCGCTCCTTCGCTTGAATTAAAAATGTCTAGCCATTTCTAGTCAAATTATAGCATATCGAAAAGGAAAATTTAACTTATTTGATAGCTGCCTCTGATTCTCTCGCAATATTTGTCCGATCGACTAGTTTTAAGAACGGATACCAGATAATGAGGACGATGAAGAAATCGACTACTTGGAGCGCCCCGCCTAGCCATGAGTTGGTTGCGAGAATACCATTGATGACAATTGGCACCGTCCATGGAACAGCAACCCCGGTTGGAGCAGGAACAATACCAGCTGCCATTACGAAATAATTCAAAGTAGTTACAATCAAAGGCGCAATAATCCATGGAATTAAAATCGTTGCATTTAATACAATTGGCATACCAAAAAGTACCGGTTCATTAACGTTAAAAATTCCTGGCCCAAGTGCTAATCGACCAATTTCTTTACTTTGCTTACTTTTCATTAAGAATGCTAGTGCAATAACGACTGCTAAAGTCATCCCAGATCCGCCCATACCAACAGTAAAGACTTCCATAAATGGTTTCGTAATAATATGTGGCAATGGGAGTCCAGCTTTATAGGCATCTAAATTTTCAAGCATTAACGTATTCCAAATCGGGTCCATTACCGAGTTGACGATGATTTGACCATGCAGTCCGAAAAACCATAATACTTGGACAAAAAATAAAGCGATTAGTGTTGGAACAATTCCTGAACCAAGCCCCACTAAAGGCTTTTGAATAACAGTATAAACAACATCATGTAAGTTTGTATGGAAGAAGAATTGTACCATAACATTAATTGCTAAAAAAATACTTAATGTTAAGATAGCGGGAATAAGTGCTGCAAATGATTTAGCAACAGCGGGTGGAACTCCTGCAGGCATTTTGATTGTCCAATCCCGTTGAACAAAAAATCGATATAATTCTGCAGCAATAAAACCAGTAATCATTCCGATAAACATACCTTTTGCCCCAAGTCGATCTAACGAAAGTGCTCCAGTAATAAGCTCTCCATCAGGACTATTAAAGAAAAATGGCGTTAAAATCAAGAAGCTAGCAAGGGCAACAGCCCCTCCATAAATTGCTTCAACTTTATAATATTTAGATAGTGAATATCCAATTCCAAAAACAACAAAAACAGTCATAATACTCATCGTGGCGCTTTGGGCATTCCCAAGATACAACTGTAAAACTGCCTTCGTTTCATCACTCCAAAACGGTAGATTCATTAAAACCACCGCAATCGAACCAAACATTGTTAGCGGAAATGCCAACATGAAAGCATCTCTTAAAGTGGTTAAGTACCTATTCTCTCCTAGTTTTGCAGCAAGAGGCATTAACTTTTCCCCAAGTAACTCCATAAACTTATTCACTTTACTTCCCCCAAACATGATATTTTTCTAAAAAGAAAACGTTTTCTATTTATTATTATACTCATTTAATTTTAAATGTCTAGTCTTTTTAAAATAAAAGACCGAACAAAAAAAGACTTTCATCATCACAATGAAAGTCTCCTTCTTATTTTTTCTTCTTCTTTGCTAGCTTTTCTGCTGCTTTTTGTTTATTTTCTGCTAGTCGGAAAAGTGTCATTTCTTTAATTAATTCATAAGGAACT
Organism: Listeria monocytogenes ATCC 19117; assembly: GCF_000307025.1. Taxonomy (GTDB): domain Bacteria; phylum Bacillota; class Bacilli; order Lactobacillales; family Listeriaceae; genus Listeria; species Listeria monocytogenes_B. Next base: position 952,023 of record NC_018584.1, on the reverse strand, counting down.
TCTTCTTTGATTGGAAACTGTACAGCACCTTTTGAATGCTTGTAATTTCCGAGTTTAGATTCGAATGCCGCAATACCACTAGAGGCTGGATAAAACCCGTAGTGATTTTTCGCAACAGCAAAGTGCACCAAGTTTCCTTCCAAATAAAAAGTCGGCATTTGATAACTGATTTTTTCTGTTGCTTCCGGTGCAGCTGCTTTAATCGTTTCTCTGATTTTTTGCAACACTTCTTTTGTTTCCGGTGGCGCTTGGGTAATATATTCATCAATCGTTGTAAATTCTAGTTTATTATCCATAGTCGATTCCTTTCTGAAACGTTTTTCTTATTATAGCAAATTTCCTAATTAATTTTAACTTATCACTATTTCTCCAGCCACGATTTTCAGTAAAAAATCCGCGAACGAGTCTGCTACAATCGAACTTTCTTCAAACTCTGGTTCCGAACCATGAACAATATTTCCGTCATTTAAAGTAATAGCATAATATTCATAACAACCGCCAACACTCATCATAATTGGTAAATGTGCATTCCAAAATAGTTTTACTTCATTTTCTAAGTTTGTATCGCCTTCTGCTGCTTCTAAACTCATTTGTTCAAAAGAATTCCACGAAAAGGCGTCATCCTCATTCTCTAAAAAATCTTCTTCCAACAAAAACCAACAAGTGTCACCCACATTGCTACAGAGGTTAAGTTGTCTATAAAAGGCCTTATATGCATCTGGCAACTTTCCATATCTCTTTAAAATCTGCTCTGGCAAGTTTTTCTCTACAGCAGACAAATCTACTTGCCAATTATTATTTTTAGCCCATTCAAAAAAATGATTTATTGGTTCCATTTAAGCTACCTCCCACTATTTAGAGTTCCATTCGTCTCTGACTTTCATCAAAATCTTGCCTAGACGATTTTTTCCAGAGCCATCTCCGCCGTCGCCCCAATAATGATCATTTTCCGTATGTTCCACTAAAATAGCATTCTCTGTGGTTAAAAGCATTTCTTTCACTTCCGAATGTTGCGCTACTTTTGCTCTGATTGCTTTTAACATCACTTCGTCTTTCATACTTTCCCAGCCTTTTCGCAGTGGAAAGTCTCTATTTCTACCCAATTTTGCTGCATCTATTGGTTTTTTCGTATTAATTACTTTTTTAATAATTTTTTTATCTATAAATTTTTGTGCTTGGAAATAGTGTTCTGTGGTTGGGTAAGTCACGCCGTCTATGACAATTGGATGTAAAGAGAAATTAGAGAAACAGCCATAGTCCGCATTTTCACTATAAAAATGGATAACCTTCATTTTGCACCTCCGAGTATTTACGTTATGTTATTTGCAACTTGAGCTTATCTTTCAAAATAACTTTAGCATACATATAGACGCAAATCTATCGCTATTTTTCCGTAAAAAAAGACACTGCTTAGTTTCCTAAACAATGTCTTTATAAGTTATTACGGAGAAGGAGGGATTTGAACCCTCGCGCCGCGCGAGCGACCTATACCCTTAGCAGGGGCACCTCTTCAGCCACTTGAGTACTTCCCCAAACTCCACAGGCAGGACTCGAACCTGCGACCGATCGGTTAACAGCCGATTGCTCTACCAACTGAGCTACTGTGGAATTATCTGACTTCCACTAGTATACGCAGAACTTAGCAAAATTGCAAGACTTTTCATGCGTTTTCTGTATAAATTTTCTTGGAACCTGTTTGTATTAATTTTCCACCACAACTGCCACAGCGATAACGGTTCACATTGAATCTGCGTTGTCTTAAAAAGGACTTCCCGCAACTTTTGCATGTATATTCATGCATGGTAATTTCACGTGGTATCGTTGCACAAAATCTCGGTGCGTCTACTTTTTTTAATAACTCACGGAAATCTTGATCGCGATGCTGATAGCCTTTTTTCTCTAAATGAAGGTGATAATGACATAGTTCGTGCTTCATAATCCCGATAAAGTACGCTAATCCAAAGTTTTCTAGGTACTTGGGGTTCATTTCGATATTATGACTTTTTAGCAAATAACGTCCCCCAGTGGTTCGTAAGCGCGCATTAAACACGGCTTGGTGACGAAATTCTTTTTGGAAAAATTGCAGTGACACTTCTTCCATGTGTCGCTGCAATTCTGCTTGATTCATTATTTAACACTTCCATTAGGATTAAGCATAGTTAAAGCAATACGGTTTTTCTTTGTATCTACTTCATCTACCCAAACAGTTACAACGTCTCCTACTGAAACGACATCCATCGGGTTTTTAACAAAAGAATTGCTTAGTTTCGAAATATGCACAAGGCCGTCTTGTTTCACGCCAATATCAACAAATGCGCCAAAGTCAACTACGTTCCGAACGGTTCCTTGTAATTCCATGCCTTGCTTTAAATCTTCCATCGAAATAACATCTTGTTTTAAAAGTGGTGCTGGAAGTTCGTCACGAAGGTCACGACCAGGAGCAATTAAATTATCAATGATATCGCGCATGGTTTCTTTACCAATGCTTAATTTCTCTGCTTCTTCTGGGATACTAAGCGCTTGAAGTGCGGCTTTTAAATCTTCGCTACCAATATCTTTCAATCCGAAACCAGCTGCTTTTACAATTTGTTCAGCTGCCTTATAACTTTCCGGGTGAATGGCGGTTTTATCAAGCGGATTTTCACCTTCCAAAATACGTAAGAAACCGATACTTTGTTCATACGATTTTGCCCCAAGACGAGGTACTTTTTTCAACTCTTTACGAGAAGCGAACGAGCCGTTTTCTTCGCGATATTTACGGATATTATTTGCGACTGTCTTGTTTAAGCCAGCAACATATTGTAACAAAGAAGCCGAGGCCGTATTAACGTTTACGCCCACTTGGTTAACGGCCGTTTCAACGACGAAAGTTAGTGTTTCATTTAAACGTTTTTGCGCTACGTCATGTTGATATTGCCCTACGCCTACAGATTTTGGATCGATTTTCACAAGTTCAGCTAGCGGATCTTGCAAACGACGACCAATCGAAACAGCGCTACGCTCTTCTACTTGATAGTCTGGGAATTCTTCGCGGGCCGTTTCACTCGCTGAATAAACACTCGCACCAGCTTCATTGACGATACAATAATAAGCATTCGATTTCGATTCACGAATCACTTCCACAATAAATTGCTCTGTTTCACGTGAGGCTGTTCCGTTACCAATTGCGATAACTTCCACTTTGTATGTGGATAAAATCTCCGCAATTTTTTGTTTGGCTTCCGGACGGCGTGCTTTTGCTGTATGTGGATAAACAACGCCAATTTCTAGTACTTTCCCCGTTTGATCTAATACAGAGAATTTACAACCTGTTCTAAAAGCCGGATCGACCCCAAGAATGATTTTTCCTTTTAAAGGTGGTTGTAAAAGTAGTTTGCGCAAGTTCTCGGAGAAAATATGGATGGCTTGTTCTTCGCCTTTTTCTGTTAGTTCACCGCGAATTTCACGTTCAATTGCCGGTCCGATAAAGCGTTTATAAGCATCCATTATAGCTTCTTCTACGTATGGTCGTGTTGCAGAATTACGGTTTTGGATAACTTTTTCAAATAAATATTGGAAAATTTTTGTCGTATCTACTTGGACTTGTACACGTAAAATGTCTTCTTTCTCTCCGCGGTTAAATGCAAGGATGCGGTGACTTGCTACTTTGCCAATCATTTCGTTAAATTCATAATACATTTCGTAAACGCCTTTTTCGTCTGCTTCGGCGTTTTTCGCTCTGGATTCAATCATCCCAAATTTGCGCGTAAAGTTACGAATCCACTCACGGAAACTAGGCTCATCACTGATTTGTTCCGCGATGATTTCATGTGCGCCGAGTAAAGCAGCTTCTGCTGACTCCACTTCTTTTTCTTCTGAAATATAGTTTGCCGCTTCTTTCAGTGGGTCCGCGTTACTTGGGAAGCTCATTAGCCAATCAGCAAGCGGTTCTAATCCTTTTTCTTTCGCAATCGTTGCTTTTGTGCGTTTCTTTTGTTTGTAAGGACGGTATAAATCTTCGAGCGCTTGATGTTTTTCCGCTTTGGTAATTGCCGCTCTCAGTTCGTCTGTTAATTTTCCTTGTTCATCTATTAGGCGAATAATTTCTTCTTTACGATTTTCTAATTTTGTTACATATTCAAAGGTTTCTTCGATATCACGGATTTCTACTTCATCTAAGCTACCAGTCATTTCTTTACGGTACCGCGCGATAAATGGAACTGTGTTGCCTTCTTCCATTAATTTGATAACGGCATTGATTTGCGCTGGTTTATACGTTAGCGATTTTTGGACTAGTTTTATTATTTTATCTTGCATTTGTTCCATACTTGATAGCCTCCAATTATTTCATTATCTACTAAGTGTAACATAATTACGTTTCAACTGACAAAAGCTATCAGTCTCCCTTATTTAAAGCATTTTCCGCATAATGAATCGCATCTTCGGTATGGGAAAAGAAGTGTTCTTCGCCGATTCGGTCGTAAAGCCCGCTACCCTTCAAACTTTCTTTCGCTTTATCTGTTAGTCCAGTAATCAAAATTTGCCCGCCTTGCTTCGAAAATTCTTTTTCAATTTGGTGGAAATAGCCTTCTGCCGTAGCATCAATAATCGGCACTTTCCCCATTCGCAAGATAAGATATTTTGGTTTAACATGGATTGCTTTGATAATATTTTGTTGGAAAATCTGTGCTGCACCAAAGAAAAGCGGCCCACGAATAGTAAAAATACTAATTTTCTCGTGTAAATGAGGAGCAATTTCGGCGCCTTCTGGTTCGATTTCTTCAATTTGCATCGAACTTCCCATTTGTTTAGCGAAAAGCACCACTGCCAGCAGTAAACCAACTTCGACGGCCACAGTTAAGCTTGCAAATACTGTTAATAAAAAGGTAATAATTAGCACTAAAGTATCGCCCGATTTCAACTTAATAATGTGCTGGAAGGTTTTTCGTTCACTCATATTCCAAGCAACTAGCATTAAAATCGGTGCCATTGCAGCAATTGGAATATTGACAGCTACTGGTGCAAGTACAAGTAAAGTGAGTAAAACGAAAATCCCGTGGATAACGCCAGAGACACGGCTAGTTGCGCCATTATTAATGTTGGTTGCCGTTCTTGCGATAGCTCCCGTTGCGGGAATTCCGCCGAACATTGGCGTTACAATATTTGCGATACCTTGCCCAATGAGCTCGCGATTACTATTGTGTTTTGTATTCGTCATTCCATCTGCCACAACCGCTGAAAGAAGTGATTCAATCCCGCCGAGCATCGCAATAACAAAAGCTGGCCCAATCAATTTACTCATATTCGCAAAAGTCATATCGGGAAATTCAAACGGAGGAAAAGTACTCGGAATATCTCCATACGCTGACCCAATCGTCGGAAGCGCATCCGGGAAAAATAGCATCGCAATCGCCGTCGTAATCACAAGTCCAATAAGTGGTGCTGGAATTCTCGGTAAAATTTTAGGAAAAATAAATAAGACAAGCATACAAATACAGGAAATGAACACACTATAGAAATTCCATGAATCTAAATGTAACCAGATCTCATTCATATTCGCGACAAATGATTCATGTTTTTCCATACCTGTTAAACCGAGGAAGTTCCCCACTTGCCCCATAAAAATCGTGACAGCAATCCCGGCTGTAAATCCGATAGTTACAGGACGCGGGATAAATTTAATTAAAGTCCCAATTTTAAAAATCCCCATTAAGCAAAGTAAGACCCCTGCCATCATTCCAGCAACGAGTAAATCTTGGTACCCATAAGTTAATACGATTCCTAGTAAAACTGGAATAAAAGCACCAGTTGGACCAGCAATTTGAAACTTCGAGCCCCCGAAAATAGAAACGATTATTCCCGCTACAAAACTCGAATAAATCCCATATTCTGGACTTACACCTGATGCAATCGCGAAGGACATCGCTAGTGGTAAAGCTATAATGCCCACGATAATTCCCGCAAGCAAGTCTTTCCTAAATCTCGCCCACGTATAATCTTTTACACTATTCAACCAAACTTTCTTCAATTTGCTCCTTCTCTCTTATTTATATTTTAATCCGCGCGAAAAAACGCAAAGCAAGATTGCTTCACGCTTATTAAGTGATATTTATCACATGATGAAGTATAAAAAACTAGCGCTCTATTCTAATATACCATAAATAGACTAAGTTCTCATGTCCATTAAGAAAAAACACCTTTTAAACTAGGAATCATTTAAAAGGTGTTTTTGTTATTCCGGAAATTTCCCAACCATAAAAGTAACATCATCTGTTGGAATATCTAATATATTACGCTCGATTAAATGCCCGATTTTCACTACACAAAGTGGCGATTCTAGGCTTTTTCTAACGCGAGAAAGAACAAGTCCATCTGAATGCATTAAAAACTTACTGCCTGGTTTATATTTAAACGATTGCAACCGATATTTCTGTTTTCGACCGGACAAAAATCCAGAGCCAGAAAGCGGAAAAATAAGCTTATCTTCCATCCCAATCATATAAAAACGAATATTACCCATACCAGTATAATAAAGGGTCTTCGTTAAGTAGTCACCTTTAATAATAGCTATCGCAGCACCTCGAAGTCCTGAAACAGCCTGGTTCGCTTTTTCGAGCATATCGGTAATATCTGCATGGATATCCTCTTTTATGGCATCAACGGTCGCTTTGGCAGCTCTATTAGCTTCGAGCCCGCTTCCAAGTCCATCAGAAAGAACATACAGAAAACCATTTTCGTCTTCATGGGTATAATAAACATCCCCGCAGTATTGTTGTAATGCTTTAGAACGTTGAAATACAAATAAATTATTTGATTCAACTGCCTTGTTCATTTACTCCACTTCCTCATTCTGCAACGCCTCTCGAAGTTTTTTAATAGCTTGACGTTGGATTCTAGACACATGCATTTGTGATATATCGAGTAGTTCACCCGTTTCTTTTTGACTGCGATTTTCAATAAATGTAAATTGCAAAATCTTCTGTTCTCGCTCATCTAAAACAGGGAGAACTTTCTCTAAGAGCATACGTTGATTCACACGTTCAAATCCATCATCCGTACCACCAACAACATCTAATAAGGTAATTGTACTTCCATCCGAATCAGCTTCAATCGAATGATCTACAGAAAGCGCTTGGTAGCTTTTTCCCATCTCCATTGCTTCTAAAACTTCTTCTTCCGTGACACCGATGAAATCAGCAATGTCGCTAATTTGCGGCGAGCTTTGTAATTCTCTCGTCAGCTCTTCTACGGCATTTTTAATTTTCGGACCTAATTCTTTGATTCGGCGCGGCACATGCACACTCCATGTTTTATCACGTAAAAATCGTTTAATTTCGCCAACAATGGTTGGTACAGCAAATGCTTCAAAGCTTTTCCCAAACGTCGCATCATATCTTCTAATAGCTCCAAGTAAGCCAATATTTCCAACTTGAACTAAATCTTCATGAAAAGATTTACCTTGGGAATATTTGCGAGCAATAGACTCTACTAGGTTTTTGTAATGAACAACTAAATTATATTGGGCGTCTTGATCGCCATTTTCTTGGTAAGCGGCAATCCATATATAGACTTTTTCTTTCGCCTCTTTATCAGGTTGAGATACTTTTGGCATTCTCCTCCACCTGCTTTTCATTAATATATTTGGTCATTACGACAGAAACCCCTTCATCATAATAAAGTTTCACGTCATCCATTAATGTTTCAATTAAAAATAAACCTAGACCTCCGATACGCATCATCTCCGCATCTTCCCCTACCTCATATGGGCCAATTTCTTGTTTACGGGTTTCTAAGTCGAAGCTTGTTCCATTATCAGAAACACGAACTTCTAATTTGTCTTCATAAATAAGATATTCTACTGTAATCTCACCATCATCTTCTCCTTTAAATGCGTGCTTTACAGAATTAGTGATGGCTTCACTTACGGCTATTTTCAAATCTTCAATTGCTTCATAAGAAAATCCTGCGCGACTTGCAATTCCTGATAATGAAAGTCTACCTAAACTAACATATTCAGGCTTGGCAGGAAGTTGTAATGTAATTTTGTCATGCATTGTTGCCATTCATTTCACCCTCTACATTTTTGATTTCAATGATATCTGACAATCCTGTGATTTCAAACAATCGGAAAAGTCGGTCGCTTAAACCAAACAAGACAAGTTCACTTTGGCGTTGACGTAAGCTTTTAAACGCTCCTACAAATACGCCTAATCAGGTACTATCCATATAACTTACTTCTGTTAAATCGATTCGAAGTACTATACCCTCTTTTACTTGATATACTTCAAGTGCTTCTTTTACCTTTGGCGCTGTATAAGCATCGATCTCCCCAGCAACAAATATGTCTATGTGGTCAGTATCACGTTCTTTTATTTCTATACTAATATTCATCACTTCACCCCATCTAATTTTAAGTATACTGTCGATTTTACCCTAACTAATAAAATTAAAACATTCAAAAATAAAAACGCTCCACTCTTTAAATACGTTTACTCACCAGTAAATGCTCTCTAAAGAATGAGGTACGTCTTCACTTCTTCTTATTTAGTTCGCTTAATACAAATAAGCGTAAAGTCATCATGCAACTCAAAGTTTTGCATTTTAACTAATTGATCATAAATCGCATGAACCATTTTTTCAGCAGATAATGAAATATGCGCTGCTATAATTTCTGTTAACTCTTCACGTTCAAGAAAACCATTGGCTGTTCTTGTTTCTGTTACACCATCTGACATAATAAATATAGCGTCCCCCACTTCAATTTTCTTATCAAATTGACGGTAGACAGCATTTTTATCTACACCCAGTGGTAAACCTTTGGCGTATAAATCAGAAAAGCTGTTTTCTTTATGTTGATAGTAGAGGCCCAGCTCATGACCGGCTGAACCATATTCAAACAAATGTGTATCTTCGTGATAAAGCCCGTAAAACATCGTGATAAACATATTGTCGTTAATATTTTCTTCTGCTACTTGGTTTAATGATTCGAGTACGATAGATGGTTTTCTGTCGTCCCCAGTCATTCCAGCTAGTGCGTATTTTATCATGGAAATACTAAATGCGGCTGGAATTCCTTTACCAATAACATCAGCAAGCGCGATACCAATTTGTTTGTCACCTTCTTCTGTAAAGCTATAGTAGTCACCGCTCATTTGTCTAGCTGCGACGCTAATAACTCCAAAATCAAGTTCATCGTGTTCCGGTACCTCTGTTTTCATTAACGTTTTTTGCATATCTTCTGCTTGAGCGATTTCACTACGTAATTCTTTTTGCTCGGTTCTTAGACTAAGATGCTCCATATAAGCTAAGCCGTAGCCTACCATTATTTCTAGTAGTACATCAAATGATAATCGTACAAAATCCGGCAACTCTTTTCCGTATAGTTCAAGAACCGAGCGATGTAAATGGACAATTTCTTCTGGTGATACTCGCTCTTCCATAGCTTCTCTGGATAATTTTTCGCAAGTATAAAGAATTTCTTCATCTTGATGTTCTAAATACTGAATAAGAATATCACGGTATTTTCCCTCAAAAGCTTTTTCCATTTTTTTCTAGCTCTCCTTACCGAACCCATTTCGTTGTTGTAATTACCGTTCCTTTAGAATCGCCTTCAATACTGGATTCAATATCAAAACTGTCCATTAAACGTTTGACTCCTGGAAGCCCTGCTCCAAGTCCGCCCGATGTTGTATAACCATCTTGCATTACTTTTCTTATGTCTACAATACCTGGACCTTTGTCTTTGGCAACAATAATCATCCCTTGTTTACCAGATTCATTTACTTTTTCGATACAGATTTCTCCTCGTCCAGCATAAAGGAAAATATTTCTAGCTAATTCACTGATGGCAGTTGTAATTCTTGCTTGGTCAACGGTTCCAAAGCCAATTTCTTTGGATATTTTTCTACCTAGTTGCCTAGCAGCTACAATGTCCCATTCATTAATTATCTTTACACAGGATTGGAATGTCATGTTCATTCCCCCAATTCCTGTTTAAGTTTTTCCAGACCACTTTCAAGGTCCATCGCCGAAAGTACTCCGCTAAACGTAATTCCGAGTTCAATTAGTGTAATCGCAACTGCTGGCTGTATCCCAGTTACAACCACTTTTGCACCCATTAGTTTAGACATACTTACTACATCTCCAAGAATTTTTGCAATAAATGAATCAATAAAATCGATGGAAGTTATATCAATGACTACTCCTCTGGCCGACGTTTCATGGATTTTTGCAAGCAAATCTTCCTGGAATTCTACCGCAGTATGATCATCTAATTCACTCTGGATAGAAATTAATAAACATTCACCTAACTTTAAGATTGGTATCCCCACAGTATTCACCCCTCTTTTTCTACTATCTCTCTGTTCGTCAAGGCTAGCGCACGCTCCATGCCTTTTTTCATTGTGTTGGTCGTGATAATTTGATCTAATTCAATTCCTAAGTTAACGATTGTTTGCGCGATTTCTGGTCTAATACCTACAAGCATCGCCTGACAGCCGACAAGTCTAACCGCTTCGGACGCTTGAATAATATGGTGCGCAACCATTGTATCAACAACAGGAACTCCCGTAATATCAATCAAAACCACTTCTGACCGATTTTTTACAACACCTATTAATAAATTTTCTATGATTAACTTGGCTCTTTCCGTGTCAATCGTCCCAATTAACGGCATTACAGAAATTTTTTCAAATATTGGCAAAAGTGGTGCCGATAATTCCTGTAGTGCACTTTTTTGGATAGAAACTGTCTTTTCCCACGTATCCGCGTAGGCTGTGACCACTTTGTTATACATGGAGGAAAGCCATGTTTCAAAGCGATAATAGGCATCATCTTCAGGTTTTTCTTCTCTCTTTAAAAATAAATCTTTATCTCTCATTGCTGTATATACTAAAAGCCCAAAAACACGTAGGCCAGTGGTAACAAAATGAATCGGCCAACCTAGGTGGACCACTTTCTCTGCAAAATCATCTAGTTTTTCGTTGAACTTAGAACCGTTTTCGGTAACATTCGAAACAATTAAATCCACAAATTCTTTGCTAGTTTCTTCGTACATTGCTTCTTTTGCAATGTCATTGATTAGCTGATCTGATTGTTTCTCCATTTCGTTCATCCAGTCATTCAGTAAGTCTGCTTTATTTGTACGGATGAAGTTTGCAAAATCTTTATACATCAGTTATTTTCCAACCTTTCTCCACTATTAACAAAATTTTCTCTCTTATTGTGCGGTTTGCTTAACTGCCTTTTAAAAAAGACATTAGAAACAAATTTAGCGAGTATGTTGATACGCGTTGTTTGTAGGTTTCTGATGTCCTTACTGTTTCTTCAGAGCAGTTAATTATTTCATTATGTATTAAACTTATTATTTTACGTCAGACCCTTTTGTCCTGCATTCATCATTGTATGTTATTTTTTAGGATGGATTAAAATTCTACTACTCCTAGACTGACTTCAAGTGCCTTGTTTACCTTGGCCATTAAATCTTCGTCCAAATGTGTAATTTTGTCTGTCAGGCGCTGTTTGTCAATCGTTCTAATTTGTTCTAAAAGAATGACAGAATCTCTCTCAAAGCCATCTTTACGAGTAGCTTCCACGTGTGTTGGCAATTTTGCTTTTTGAATTTTTGCAGTTATTGCTGCCACGATCACAGTTGGACTGAATCTATTACCAATATCATTTTGAATGATGAGAACAGGCCGTATTCCCCCTTGCTCGCTTCCGACCACGGGGGAAAGGTCCGCGTAGTATACGTCACCACGCTTCACCATCAGCCATTAACCTCCTAAAATACTAATATTCCTGTCTTCTGCTTCTGCTTCGACATGGGTACACTCGCATGCGATAGCGAAATTAATTGTCGCCATTTCTGCATAGCCGCGCTCCATCTCGTCTCTTAATTCGCGAGCCCTTTTCTCTTGTAAAAACTGTTGCGTTGCTTCCATTATAACTTCACTCCGCCCCATTTTTTCTTTTTCTACAACTACGTCGAGTTCTTGTATCATTTCCTGTGTCAGTTCTACGGATATTATCATCCGCTTTTCTTTCTCTAACACGTGTCACACCCCCAAAGCCTCGTACCTGTAAGTAACAACTATATCGTACCATTATCACGCCTTGAAGAAAAGAGTTATTTCGCATTTTATTGTTAAGAATATTACAGTTCTAGCTGATATACTCTCTTAAGTCCTATATATAGCTATAAAGTTTCATATGTTAGATTATAAACGCTTCTTCTAAAAAAAGCACGAATATTACCTTCTAATGGATGTATTTTCTAGGTATACGCTCATTTAACAGACAAGTAACCTCATAATTTATTGTATCTAAATAGTGAGCGGCATCATCTGCTGTTATCGTGTTTCCATGGTCCGTGCCAATTATCGTTACTTTTGAACCAGTTTGAAATTCGCGCGGTAGTTTTATGATGGTTTGATCCATACAAACGCGTCCTATAATTGGGGCTAGTTCCCCGTCTACTAAAACATGAAATCCGCTGTAATGACGAATCAACCCATCTGCATAGCCAATCGGTAACGTTGCAACCCATTCTCGTTCTGTTGCAGTGTAGGTTGCTCCGTAGCTAACACTATCACCTGGTGCGAGTTCTTTCACATGAACCATTTCGGTATAGAGTGCAAGGGCTGGTTTAAGCTCAAATGGTAAGCTAGTTTTGATTTCGGTGGAAGGGGTTAACCCGTACATCGATATACCAAAGCGAATCGCATCAAACCCGATTTGTGGCTGTAATAATGAAGCAGCTGAATTGGCTGTATGAACATACGTTGGGCGATTTTTTAAACTCGTTAAAATGGTTTGGAACTTAGCTAATTGTTGTTCGAAATAACTAGTTTCAAGTTGATCAGCTGTTGCAAAATGCGTGTAGATACCTTCTAGTTGTAGTTGGTTGTCTTTAGCAATTGTCGTTTCGATTCGCCTTGCTTCGTCGGTTGTACGAATCCCAAGACGCCCCATACCGCTATCTACTTTTAAATGAATGCGAAGTGGCGCTTCTAAGGTTAGGTCCTCTAGCCAGTCCTCTCTAAAAACAGTGAGGGAAATGTGGTTTTTGGCCGCTAAATTTGCATCTTCTTTTCTAGTTGCGCCAAGTACAAGAATAAAGTCATCTTGAAACCCAGCTTCTCTAAGAGCCAACGCCTCATCTAAAATGGCAACACAGAAACCTTTTGCTCCAGCTTCTTTCGCTGTTCTAGCAACTTCGATAATTCCGTGACCATATGCATTAGCTTTGACTACTGCCCATAAATCCACATTTTCTGGAAGTTTATTTTGTTCATTTTTTATATTTTCGCGAATTGCTGCGCGGTCTATCTCAATCCATGTAGGACGATGCCAGCCTGTCACCATGATTGTTCACTTTCCTTTCTAAATTTCAATTATCACTTGAGCTGCGGCTGATCTAGCTGTGTGGGTAATGCTCACAAAAACGTTTTCACCTGATTTGACTGGTAAAGTAACATGGGGTCGCCCATCTTCTACTTGCAAAATTTCTACATCCGTAAAACTTAAATGTTTGCCAAAACCAGTTCCATTCGCCTTAGCATATGCTTCTTTTGCTGCAAAACGCCCAGCTAAAAATTCGATTTTGCGATTACCTTCGTATTTTTCAAATTGCTTAATTTCTTTTTCTGTTAAAACACGTTCGATAAAGCGTGGATTCTTTTCCACGACTTGTTTTACACGTTCTAAATCAATCATATCTAGTCCGATTCCTTTAATCATGTTACACCTCTTCCAAGTAATCTACTAATTCCTTAGCGGCTGTTTGAGCTCCTGCGATGCAATCAGGAATACCCACACCTTCGTAGCTCATTCCTGCAAAATAAACCCCTGGGTAATCTGCTTTGATGTTCTTTTTCAATTGTTTTAGTCGGTCCTGGTGATTAACTAAGTATTGAGGCATTGCGGATTTCATTCGGCTTACTTCATAAAAAAGTGGCGCGGCGTGAAGGTCCATCATTTCCGCATAATCTCTCAAAACAGCTGAAACGATTGCTTCATCACTTGCTTGCTCTAACCAAGTTTCTCCCGCTTTCCCAACAAAGCCTCGTAGTAACATTTTATTTTCTGGTACCATATGCGGCCATTTTTTCTGCACCCATGTACAAGCAGTGGTTTTATATGGGGCGGTTCTGGCAACTAGATAGCCTGTTCCATCTGGTAAAATCGGTACATCTTGTTCATTGTATGCTAATGAGACAGTTGCGAGAGTCGTAAGCGGTTGTCCCGCGAATGGTTCTGTCGTTTTTTCTGCTAATAAATGAATTAGCGCATCATGTGTGGCAGCGATAATGACGCCATCTGCCTCCATTTTATCGCCATCTACAAAAGAAATTTCGTAAGAGCTATTCTTTTTCGTAATGTTCGTTGCTTGTTTTGCTGTATGCAAATTTTCTTTTGGAAGTGCGGCGGCAATGGCTTTTGGTAACGCATCTAGCCCGCCTTCTAATGTTCGAAAAGCACCAATAGTAGCTTTTGTCCCTGTCGTTTGCATGCTACTTTCTTTTAAGCCATCCATCAAATTCCCATATTTTTTAACTGCTTGTTCGAATTGTGGAAAAGTGGCGCGTAAACTCATTTTGTATATATCTCCGGCATAAATTCCTGATAAAAGTGGTTCGATAATTGTTTTGACTAATTCTTTACCGAATCGCGCTTCAAAGAATTCGCCAAGTGCTTGATCTTGTTCTTGATTATTTCGTTCCATTGTTGGTTCTTGAAGTGCGCGAGCTTTCCCAATTTCGGATACGAGTGTACTAGCTAGCAATGCTTCTTTATCTGTTGGAATTCCCATCACTGAGCCTTCTGGAATCGGATGAAGTGCTTTTTGGTGGTAAATGTAGGATCTTCCTGTCGCGTTCGCAATCAGTTTATCTTCGAGTCCTAAATCCTTCACTAAGCCTACACCAGCTGGTTTTCTTGCTAAAAAGGAGTCTGGTCCTTTTTCAATTAAAAATCCGTCCCGTTTAACCGTTTCAAATTTCCCGCCTAGTTTTTTGTCTTTTTCTACTAATTCCCACGTATAATTCGGATGTGTTTTTTGTAGTTCATACGCTGCTGCAAGCCCTGATAAGCCGCCTCCGATAATGACTATATGTTTCACTACTTAACCAATCCTCTCTATCTACTCTTTCGTTTATTCTATCTATTTTACCAGATTTCAGGGTAATTGAACAAAAAATAAAAGAACAGCCATTTCCAAAATTACAGTCGCTATTGATCAGCGATTTTTAGGAAATGACGTGTTCTTTTTTAATTTATTGTTTTGGACGGGCTGTACCAATTGTATACCTTGATAGCTAAGTCTTGATTGATATAGCGAACATAAGCTTCAGCGCTTGTACTTCCTGATTTAAGCCAAACATTTAAGTGCCTTGATCCGCCTTTTTCCATCCAAATGCTTTGTCTTAAGCTTAAACCTTGAATTCGCTCTTTGCGGATAATGTGCGTTAACTTGGAGAAAATTGGGCGTGACTGGACAAGGAGTGTGTGCTTATCTGTGAAAACTCCGGTTGCGCGGTAGCTGGTTACCCCTTTTATCCCTGCTAAAACTGGCAAAATAATACTAATTAAGCCGAGTGGGAAAAATAAAATACTTGCTACTGCGGCTGGGATAATTGTCCAGATCAAGTAAATCTGCAAAAATCTGCGCAAACTGGCTTTTGGAGCACGTTCCATTTTTTCTATTTCAAATAAATAATCTGGTAGCATTTCTTTTAATGTTTTTAAAGCCAACGCTTTTTTCATAATAGGCAAAAGTAAAATGTCACCGGATAGTTTTTCATCACCCGAGTTCCCTGCAGTAGTAACTTTGACCGCTACTAAGCCGAGCATTTGTCGTAGTGGTGATTCAATAATGGTGATTCCTTGAATACGCGAAAGTGAAATGGTTGTATGGTTTCGTTCTAATAGTCCTTTTTCTACAACAAGTGAATTGGGATATTTCATCAATTTGAACTGGAAATACTTGAACAATGTCGTCACAATTGATATTCCCCATAATACCAAAAGAATCAAGACAATTAATACAATTAGTACGATAATGCCCATTTTCCATAACTCTTCTGCTTGAGCTTCCATCCAGTCTGTCGGGATGACTTCTCGGAATTGTTGCATGAATGCTAGAACGATAAGGAGCGTCCCGAAAACGCCGCCGGATGTTACTGCCATTAAAATAAGCTGTTTTGTTTGTAGCATGACCGTTTTTTCTGGTGCTTCTGCCACTTCTACTGTGGTTTCCTCGGTTTCTGGCACGGCTTCTTGGATGTCTCTCTTTTTACCGTCGCGTAAATCATTTAATTCGTCTACTACGCCAACTGGGACAGCGACTAAATCGGCTTCTGTTTTCCCGTTACCGCCAGCTGTTTCGATTAAAATTTGGCAGACATTAAATGGGATAAAGAAAAACCATTGTTTCTTTTGGACGGTTTGGATGCGCTCGTAAGGTATGTATGTATTTTTTCGAAAAATCAAACCGTATTTGATGCGAATCCCTTGGTCTTCGAGGGTGTATTTGTAGGTTATGTATTTTAAGACTGCGGGGGTTAAAATGAGTAATATAACGATGACAATAATTAAATATACAGCCCAGTCCGGCAAATAACCGTTACTATTAATGGCGCGGAAAACGGAAAATAAACCGACGACGATAGGAACAATATTGCGTCTTACGTTCGTAATAATTTCTTTAATGAGGGCAATCGGATGGAGGCGTCTTTCTTCAAACATCTTCTTTCGCCACCTTCACAAGTTCAAGAATATGATGTCTAAGTTCATCTGATTCAGACTCGTTTACCGCTTCAATCTTATGTGTTTTTGCAGCAGTTGTAATCGATAAAGAAACGAGTTTTTGTCTTCTAAGTAGCGGACCTTGCTCCGTTTCCACGTGTTGAATGCGAATCATCGGAATTAAGACACGACTTCTAAAAATAATGCCGTGCTGAATTTCCATTTCGTCTGGTTTAATCTGGTAGCTCCAACGTGCAAAACGAAACGGAATAATGAATAAGTAAATAAAGGCAGCATAAAGTACCGTTAATCCAAAACCGATCGCACTCCACCACACCGAAGCTCCTGCATAATACAAAATGATTGCCGCTACAACCGAACAAAGTAGAAAAGTAAGAACAGCAATTCCCTCCGTTTGCCGCCAAACTGTTTTAATTTTCTCCGGTAATTTCTTTTCTAAATTATCAAGTTCCATTGCTCTACTCCTTTTTTCTTTTATCTTACGTTAAAAACAGCTAAATTGGTAGCGATTTTTTAAATCTATCATGTTTTATTCATAGTTTGTTCATATTTCTTTTTTATAATATAACAAGAAGAGGTGAGAAGGATGAAGAAAAAAGGTTATATTCTATTAATAATAGCGCTTTTATCACTAACGTTAAACTGGCTTCCGGAGATTGCCCACGCGCAAAAAGAAGCAACAGGAACTACTTATACAACTGCAACCACAAACGAATTAATGGATATGTTTCTACCTTACTCCATCCAAAATCCTTATATTGAAACGACAAAAAATAGCGCGGAATTAATGTTTGTAACAGAGGAAGCCGCCACGATTACCACCGAAACAAATAATCAAACGCAATCAATTGCTGGTAGCACCGAAAACCATCAATTTGCATTAGCTAATTTGCAACCTGGAAATAATTTAGTGACAATCACAGCGACAATGACAGATGGGACTAGTGAGAGCAAAACAATCACCATAAACCTTCCAGAGAAACCAAAGAAAAACTCTAAATCGTTTCATGATCATTCTAAAAACCAACAAGTGACGCATCGAAAAAAAGGGCACTTATTATAATAAAAAAGGAAGCACTCATTCATAAGAAGAGTGCTTCCTTTTTCGTTAATTTCTACGTCCAAATGTAAAACCAAGTGCTACTAAACTTACCCCTGTTACAAATGGGATAAACGGGTTCGAATCCCCAGTATGAGGTAAAACCCCTGTTGCTTTTACGACACCGTCTACGCTTGTTGTGCTAGTCACTTTTTGCACAGGTGGAATGGTGATTTTGGATAAGAGTGTTTTTTCAATCGTTAGTTGTAATTTTTGACCGGCTTGTAAAGTATCCGATGTGAGATTGTTCCAGTCTTTAATTTCTGCAACAGAGACATCAAACTTATTAGCTACTCCAGGTAATGTATCGCCATCTTTCACTTTATAGATGACTTTAATTTTACCATTTTGTTCGGAATCTTTAACGATTTCAAGTGGACCAAAATCTGTTTCGACTGTTTTTTCAATCGGTTGCTTTTCAGCCGGAATAAATGGTGGTTCTTCTTTAACCGGTGGCGCTGGCGGGGTTCCTGTTCCTTGTCCACCGCTACCGTAATCATTCACTGTCGCATTTCTCGAAACAGCCTCTAGGTTATCACCGGATAGCGTTGCTTTATTCGTATAGCTTTTTTGTTTCGTCGTAATTTTCGTATCATAAGTAATGACAACAGATTGATTATTTAACGTTCCAATAGATAATTCAAAATTGCGATCTGCATCCAGCGTAATTGGCTGGATATTGGTAGTTATCACTTTTTTGTTGGCATCGCGGTATTTGATTGTTGCACTTCCAAGCAGATTTTGCCCTGAGCCAAGCGTATCCGTGTAAACGGAATTATCAATAGGTGTCAACGCATTATTTAAAGTAACAGTCCAATGTAAAATACTCAAGTCTTTATCATCCATTCGCCCTTGTTTAAAAACGATTGTTGGTGAGCCCGTACCGCCACCAGTATTAACTTTGCTAATAAAGGCGTTTATCGTTTGGGTCGAATTTTTCACCGGAAATGCGATTGGATTTACTTGATCTGTTTGAATATTTTTGCTGTTAAAAGTTGCGTTATAAAAGAGGCTGCCACTTAAATCTGTATGTGTATTTACATAGTCGGTAAAAGTTAATGTAATGGTTCCCGTTGCTTGATCAACGGTTGCATTTGCGATCGTGTTTCCTTGCGAATCCATAAGAGGGAATCCGCCATAATTAATTAATTTTAGCTGATTAGGAATAGTAAGCGTCATTGTTTCTCCGCTTGCAACTGGCTGTGTAATAACGAAATCATACGCCACTCGCACTTTACTATTTTCCTTAAAATTCGTTGTTTGCTCCCCGTTTTGATTTTGTAATGATACATTAGTAAAAAAACTGCTGCCGTAATCTGTTGCAGCTTCTGCTTTTGGGCTTAAAAATCCAGTGATAATTAAACATATAATTGCAAATACTAACCATCTTTTTTTCATTTTGTTTCATTCCCCCTTAAAACATCTATCTTTATAGTTCCCACAACTTGCTTGTTAAAAACCGTACAATGATTTTGCGCACAAAAAAACGCCAGAACAAGTCTGACGTTTTTCTTTTTATAGCTGCAATAAATATTGGTAACTGGCTTCTAGTGTTTCGAACATAGCTCGTTTGGATCTATCTTGCTCAATGCAATAGTACTCGACTCCGTTTGCTTCGCCCCATTCAATAATAGCGCGAAAATCCACTTCACCTTGCCCTATTTCGACTAAATTATTATCCATATCTTCTAGTTCAAAACCGCTCACAAAATCTTTCATATGCACAATCGGCGCGCGGCCGCTGTAGCGTTTAATAAATTCTGTTTCATCATGTCCAGCTGCGCGAATCCAGTAAGTATCAGGTTCAGCATAAATACAAATACCGTCAACTGGGTCGGTAATATAATCCATCACTCTGCGACCATGAATGCATTCATTGAAATCGTATTCCGGATTATGAAGACCAATGCGAAAACCTAGTGGATGTAGTTTTTCCGCCGCATTAATTAACGCCGCTTTTGTTGCCGTGTAGCCCGCTGTCGTTTGGTCCTCTTCTTCAATATATTTGTCAAAAACAGTTTTACAATCAAAGAAATAAGCTTCTTCAATGATGCCATCCAAATCATTCATAAAACGATCATGCTTGATGTGCATGCCGATCACTTTTAACTCATATTTTTGCAGTAAACGACGTACCTCGCTTGGATCATTGCCACGCATACCATCAAGTTGCACATATCGAAAGCCGATTTCATGCATTTTCCGGAGCGTACCTTCTAAATCGCGCTCCATTTCTTTTCGTACAGAATAAAGTTGGACTGCTATTTTTTCTTTTATATTCATTGTTTCTCCGCCTTTCCTTATGCCTTTAAATCCAGCCAATCAACCTCAGACGCTGTTAATTTAATCCCGGCCGCTGCAACGGAAGATTGAAGTTCCGTAGCATTTTCCGGACCGATGACAGCGGCTGTCGGGAATGATTGCGTTAATACATAAGCAAGCGAAATTTGGATTGGAGTGCAACCTTTTTGGTTAGCTAGTTGCTTGGCACGACTGTATCTTTCCCAGTTTGCCTCACTATAATAAACTTCGACCATTTCCGTATCGCGCGTGTCTTCCTCAGAAAATCTACCAGAGAAAAATCCGCCTGCTTGTGATGACCAAGAAAATAGTGGCAAATTCGTCGCCTCATGCCAGCGAATCATCTCTTCACTCGCCGAAACACAATTTTCCCAGCGTGGTCGATTCACTTTTGCCAAACTAAAATTAGGGCTGTTAAAGCTTAGTGGCGTCAATCCATGGCTCACTGCATATTCATTCGCTTCGATAATACGCGGGAGCTCCCAGTTTGAAAGTCCGATAGCATAAACGCGGCCATCTTCCACTTCTTTATGCATCGCCTCCATAATAGGACCCACTTCTACATCTGGATTGTCGCGATGAAGTGCGAATAATTCAACATGATCTGTTTGTAGCGTATCTAAACTAACCGAAATATCTTCGTGAATTGCTTCCGGAGTAACCCGCGGCACGTCGCTTGCTTCCCGAACTGGATGCCCGCCTTTCGTTTGGATAATGACACTATCACGATTTCCTCTCATATTCATCCACGCGCCAATCGCTTTTTCACTATGGCGATAATGGCGCGCCGTATCAAAAATATTTCCACCCATTTCAAAATATTGATCTAGTACTGGACCCGCAAAATCCATATTATCTGCACGTAAGAAATCTCCTGCACCCATCACTAAATTAGAGCAAGCTATCTCGATTTTTTGTCCATTTTTTCTGCCGTTAACGATAATTTTTTCCATTATGCTTCCACCCCACTCGCGGCAATTTTATCGACTACAAGTGTTGTATTCGAATCTTTTACGAGTGTTGCAGGAATCGCTACTGTCGGTTCTTTTTCCACTACTTGTTTCACGATATCAATTTTTTTCTCGCCAGTTGCTACTAAATATATTTCTTTCGCCGCTAAAATTTGTTGCATACCAAGAGAAATTCCGTGTGTTAGTGGCAAATCTGTATCAAAATATTTGCTCATGACGCGTTTCGTTACATCATCAAGTTCCACGACATGACAGTTCACATCTACTGGCACAAATGGCTCGTTGAAGCCAATATGCCCATTAAGTCCAATCCCCAGCAAAATAAAATCCATTCCGCCACGGTCGTCGATAAACTTGTCTACACGAGCGCATTCATCCGTTAAGCTCGTTGCTTTCCCATCGAAAAAGCAAATTTGTTCACTAGAAACATTTTTCAAACGGTCGAAAAATGCATCATAGAGTGTTTGGATACAGCTACCTTTTGTTTCGCGTCCAAGGCCAACCCATTCATCCAAACCAACAAATTGCGTCTCACTAAAATCTACTTCGCCCGTTTGATTCGCTTTAATAATCGCTTCTATTGTTAGTAAAGGCGTGTCCCCACCAGCGATACAAATTAAACTTGCAGGTTTTTCTTTTACCAATTCAATGATTCTTTGGCTCACTGTTTGCGCCACGAGTTGTTCATTTTCATTAATAATTAATTTCATTTTAAAATCAACCTTTCTTATTAGAAATCCAAGTCTAGTGCATCGTGCGCAGCTTGGCGTTCTGATACAACTTCTTCTTCTTTAATCAAGCTCTTCTCATACATTTTGAAGAACGGATAGTACATACAAACGGCTGCTGCGAGAACGAAGATGATTAAAATAATCGCGCGCCAATCCATCGTCGCCAAATACTGCGCGAGTGGAATCGGTGTACCGCCAACATTCGCAATCGGCGGACGAACCCAACCAAAGTGGAACACAAACCATTGCCCTACTGCTAAAATTGGCGTCCCAAGTACGAATGGAATAAATAAATACGGATTAAAACAGATTGGCAAACCGAATACAACTGGTTCAGAAATTGTGAAAATCGCTGGAACAACCGACACTTTTCCGACCGCTTTTAATTCTCTTGATTTACTAAATAGCGCAAGGATAACTAATGCACCTGTAATACCAGAACCAGAGAAGCCCATGAAGTAATCCCAGAAGTTTGGCGCAAATACGTGCGGAATTGGTTCTCCTGCCGCATATGCAGCCGCGTTCGCTCCTAAATATTGTGTCATAAATGGAAGCACAAAACCAATCAAAATCGCATAACCATTTAGGCCGATAAACCAGAATAGCATTTCAAGGAAACAAATAAGGAAAACCGCATAAGGCGTATCAATACTATTAATCGCCGGAGCTAGCATCGTCGTAAAGGCTTCCGGAATGATTTGACCGCTAGTGACACTTTGCATTAAAATACTTAGTCCAACAGCACTGAATAGCAGTACAACTAGTGGAATAATTGCTTCAAAAGTAGTCGCAATCCCCGCCGGTAACCCTTTAATTCGAATCGTAATATTTTTTCTAATAAATAAACCGATAAGTTCTACAGAAATCAGCGCTGCAAAAATGGCGATAAATAGCCCTCTTGAATCCAGAAATTCTGTATTAAGCACCCCGTCAACCATTTTCGTATTGAGGATGAGCGTCACCATAACAGCTGCCATCACACTATGTAACACAGGTACTTTCATTTGTTTTGCGTGGCTATAGGAAATTGTTATAGCCGCATAAATCGATAGTAATCCAAACGTAAATTGAAACGGTAAGTTAAGCGCTGCTGCATTTTGAACAAAGAATTCTTTCACAACAGAACCTGCTGGAAACATATTTCCGATTGCTGAAATAATCAGCGAAAATGATCCAATAATTAAAACCGAGATCAAAGCAATCATCCCATTTTTTATTGAGGAAATATGACGTTGTTTTTCAATTCTAGCTGCGACAGGTTCAAAATATTTCTCCATAAAAGCAATAAAACGGTTCATAAAAGATTGTTTGTTTTTACTCGACATGTTGTTTCCCTCCACTTTTTTATTTGTTCAGTTTAAGAATAATTGCGTCTTTTAAAATGTTTGCGCCATTAACAGTGCCGTAATCTTTCGTATCGATGACTTGAATTGGTTTATTATATTCCGCCGCAATTTCACTTAAATGTTTAAGTTGATGTTTGATTTGAGGACCGACTAAAATAACGTCAAAGTCTTCAATATGCTCGCGTAATTCTCCTGCTGGATGCGCCTCAATTTTCACATCTGTATTCGTGAGCTTTTCACTGTTTTGGGCGATTTCCTTCATTTTTGTAACCATTACCCCTGTAGATGCGCCTAAGTTACACACTAAAAGTACATGTAATTGATTGATTTCCATTTACTTTTCCTCCTCTTTTCTTAATGTTTTAATCTCTTGATGCATTTCAATCATTTCTCGAATTAAAGTCGATGCTAAGATGGTATTCATTAAAGTATCTTGCGCATGTACGAGTAAAACGGAAAAATTTGCTTGTTCCCCTCTTGTTTCTTGAATCAGCATTTCCGTTTGTACTTTGTGCGCTTCAATCATTAGGTCATCTGCTTCTTTTAAAAGTTGTTCTACTAATTCTGAATCTGATTCTTTTGCGGCCTGTAATGCTTCAATTAATTTAGAAAACGAATCCCCCGCCAGTGAAATTAATGAAAACGATATTTTTTCTATGTCCATTATGAAACCCTCTCTCATTCAAAGATAGCCGACTTAACGTAATGATAAATATCACGTTTTGAGCTAGCCATTTTAATTTTTTGCATTTTTTCCTCGTCCAGCGCTAACTTCATTAATTGTTCCACGATCAAGTGTGCCTCTTTTGTTTTTAAAGCTAAGGTGAAAATGACATGAACCGGCTCCTCGTATCTATCGAAAAACATGATGCCATCCTCAATAATCGTCACTCCAATGCCATCCATCAAAACACCGTCACTTGCCCCCGCATGTGCAATGACAACACCTGGCGCAACGACCATATACGGCCCGTATGCTTTTAAGTTATGAATGATTTTTTCATGATAACTCGGCTCAATGACTTCTAAATGCTCCAAACATTTTGTTCCAAGCTTAATTGCCTGCCTCCATGTTGGGCATGTTTCTTCCATAACAATCGCTTCTTCTGTAAATTGAAACGGTGGTATAAGCCTTTTTGGTGTTTCACCTTCATCCGATATAAGCGCTTCCAATAAATCGAATTCTAATTTACTTAAATTAGTAATTTGCGTGTTTTCGCCAATAATCGCTAAAATCTTACTGAACTTATTAATAATCTGTTTATCACTTTTGATGAGTTTCATCCGTAAATGCTTTTGCAGTAATTCCATATCCTCTTTTTGCAAATAGCTATGAATCCGGAGTACTTTTGCGTCTTGCATATCTGGTAAATCCACTGTGCTAATCACAAAATCAAAATCAGCCATCATCGCGCGTTTGAACTTTCTGAGGCCAATTGTTTGAATCGATTCAAACTCAAACATACGCTTTAACTGAATCGCAATCATTTTTGAAACAGCGACACCTTCCGGGCAAATAATCAGCAAATTTGGCTTCATTTCAACTGTTTGTTTATTGCGTTGTACCTCAGATGCAAAATAAATAGCTAAAAATGAAATTTCTTGAGAGCTGACAGAAATCGGCAATAACGGCTTGAGTGCATCCAAACTTTCCTTCACACGCATAAAAATTTCTCGATTATCGCGCATAAATTCATTAAAAATCGGATTCTCGATAGTAACTCCGGCGCGAACACGCCTAATCATTAACTTAATGTGTGCTTTGATTTGCGTGAAAAAATCCGTATCGCCATGCACAAAATCCACTTGATAAATTTCACCCATTTTTTCGCAAATACCTGTTACAAATGCTTCAATTACCGCCTCATCTTCACGCCCATATTGATACTGCTTCAAAGACCCAATAATTGTTGCTAACGCCTGATCAAGCTCATCTTTAATCATAAAATCTGCTGTAAACTGAAAATCCGGTTTGGCTTCATGCTGCTTTAGTAAAATCGCAATTAGCGTTAAGTAAAGCTGCTCATCCATCGCACGTGTCATATTCTCCTCCACCGAATGCGCCTCACGATTCACCTCCTGCAAAATCTCCAGTTCAAAAAGATTATAAAAAAATAACTCGCCTTTTTTAGATAAGCTATTTTCCGAATCTAAAAACTGATAAAATTCGCGGATATTAATAAAACGCAAGAAACTTCTAGCAAAAAGCGATGTTTTCGTAATTAAATTTCCAGTCACTAGAAAGCCATGCCTAGGCTGATGCGATAAATCTAAATTATTTAAAAAAAGTTCTCCTTCAATAGCACGTAGATGATTTAGCACAGAGGATCTGGAAATAAACAGGACTTCTTCAAAATAAGTAACCGGGAGCACTTCTTCACTTAAAAGCAGTTTTAGCAGTAAAAATTGCTGCACTTCTTCTTGGCTGTAACGATATTTTTTCGGCGTAATTTGTTGTTTAAATTTACGCACAACCGGATTTACGATATTCTTTTCCGGAAGTAGCACCCCTTTCCTTGTATGTCTGATAAGAGCTGGTAATGTTTGCTCATGGAGAAAAATATCGATTTTTTCCAAACTATAACGAACACTTCGCTCCGAACAACCAAGCGCGTTAGAAATATAACCAATATTTTTAAAATCTTCCTGCTCCATAAGAAAATCTAAAATTTGAATACACTGCTGATTTAGTTTCATCAGGTATCACTCCTCTTTCTAAATTCAATTTATCATTTTCATGATAGGGCTTACAATAAGCTATATAGCTATTTTTGTCAGATACGTAGGGACAAAAAAACTATCCATTTTACTATAACTGGAAAAAAACCTTGCCGGAATAGGTCGGAGCTACTGAAAGCACAAAAAAAGCCTTCTACATTCACTGTAAAAGGCCTATTATTTGAACTATTTATCTTTTTTCATATAGAAAGTTAAAATAATTGCGATGAAAACCATTAAAAATCCAACAATCGGGGTATAACCCAAACCAATATATTCCGTAACTAATCCGCCAATAAATGCACCTACTGCTATCCCAACATTAAAAGCTGAAATATTAAGCGCCGAAGCCATGCTCACCGTTTCTGGCAAATACCGCTCTGCCAATTGCACGACATATAACTGCAAACCAGACACATTCATAAAGGCAAAAAATCCCATCAACATAATAGTCATTAATCCAAAAATCGCGTTGGTCGATGTAAATTGAAGTAATAATAACGTAATCCCTTGCAAACTAAACATCACGAACAGTGCCTTAGCCGGGCGCTCATTCGCAAAATGCCCACCAATCGTATTCCCAATCGCAACCATCACACCATACACAATAAGTAAAATAACAATCATGCTTGTAGAATAGCCCATTCCGCTAAACATCGGCGACAAATACGTATAAACCACAAAAGTACCACCATAGCCAAACGCTGTCATGAGTAACACCATCACGATTTTTTTATTAACTAATAATTGTCCAATCGCTTTAAATGAAATACTTTTTCCATTGGATAAGTTTTTCGGAACGAGGAAAAAATTAGCAATAATCGCAATCACGCCAATCGCAACAATAAACAGGAATGACATCCGCCAACCAAATAGTTGCCCGATAAACGTCCCAAGCGGCACCCCTGTCACAGTCGCCACCGTCAACCCTGTAAACATCACCGCAATCGCACTAGCTCGTTTGCTCGGATGAACCACATCGGCAGCGATAACAGAAGCAATCGACATAAACACCCCATGCGCAAACGCCGCAACAACACGCCCAGTAAGGAGCATTCCAAAACTCACAGCAAATGCCGAGACAAGATTCCCTATCAGAAACACGAGCATGACTAATAATAACAAATTTTTACGATTCATCTTCGCCGTCATAGTTGTTAAAACCGGCGCTCCAACCATCACACCAAGCGCATAAATTGATACAGTTAAACCAGCCGTACTAATCGACACACCCATACTAGAAGAAATCAGCGGAAGCAGTCCCACACTAATAAATTCTGTTGAACCAATCCCAAACGCACTAATCGCTAGCGCCAAAAGTGTCAAATTAGGATTTACTTTTTTCATATCCACATCGTTCCCCCCTAAAAAATTGCAAATTGTTTCGTTCTGTTATACAGTATCTTATATACCTTACAGAATAACAAGAAGGTACTTAAAAGTCATATAGATACTAAAAAGTGCCTATAGGAGGATTACGATGACTAAAGTATATAATATCGGCGTCGAAGCTACACTAGAAGTTATAGGCGGAAAATGGAAACCAGTCATCCTTTGCCATTTACGCGAAGGCAAAAAACGAACTGGCGAATTAAAACGACTCATCCCCAACATCACACAAAAAATGCTCACACAACAATTGCGCGAGCTGGAAAAATCCGGGGTTATTGTCCGCAAAGTATATGAACAAATCCCACCAAAAGTCGAGTATTCATTGAGTGAATACGGCGAATCGTTGTCGGAGATTTTGAACAAACTTTGCTTATGGGGCGAGAATCATGTGGATCTTTTGCTCACTAAGAATGAAGATATTGTTTTGTTGAAACGAGATTAATAGAAAAATAGCCACCTCTCGGGTGGCTATTTTTAATGATTCCCTATACTTAATATCCCTGAATCAATTTCTTCTCCATCTAAAAACCAATACCCATGATAATCCCCACTGAGCGCCGTAAACGGAACTGGTGTCTTCCCTACTTCCGCTACCTTTCTAAGTAAGTAATTCCGCAAAATCCAACCATCATTTAAAGAACGCTGTTTTAAATTCAAAATCCGTTCTATTTTTACTTCGCTTGTATTTAGTTCTTTCGCTACTTCGGCAATCGTTAAATCCGCAAGCGCTAAATTCTCCGCAAACTCACTTTTTGTTGCTTTGATTTGTTCTTTTGATAAAGTCATTTTTGAATTCCACCTTTTATAAATGTAATAATTTTTCAGCATTTTCGTGAGCGATTTTTGCTTTTACTTCATCCGTTAAATCAAGCGTATCTAGGAAAGTCCTAGCATTTTCTGGTTTTACAAAAGGATAATCTAGCGCATAAATAAGATGATTTTCATCTAATTCATTTAATAAAAACTTCCATTCATTTTGGTATAATAAGCCGCTTGGTGTCACATACACATTCGTCCGGTAGTAATCAGAAATTTTCCGTTCAAGCGTTGTCCAGTGGCCGAGTGTATTGTCCATTCTGTTTAAAAACATTGGCACCATTTCACCTAAATGACCTGTGATGATTTTTAAATTCGGTAATTTATCAAATATACCTGAAAGAATCATCCGCACGACTTGAATGCCAACATCCATATGCCAACCAAAACCAGCAGATGAAAATACCCCTGTCACCACATCAGACCAAGCATCACTGGCAAAATATTGTTCTGTAATAGTTTCTGGGATAAACGATGGATGGAACGAAATCGGTACATCTAGTTTCTCCGCCATTTCGAAAATCGGATAATAAAAGCGATTATCAAAATATTTGTTTTCAAACTGCCCTTTTACAAGTGCACCTTTGAAACCAAGTTCTTCTACGGCTCTTTTTAATTCAATAGCAGCATCTTCTGGTGATCCTACTGGTAAGACAGCAAAACCGGCAAATCGCGTAGGATTTTGTTGAATCACCTTCGCTAGTTCATCATTAGCTCGCTTACACAGAGCTACCGAAATTTTTGGATCTAAGTTTTGCGGAGAACTATTTCCATAAGAGAGTACTTGGATATCAATACCATGTTGGTCCATAAATGCTAAACGTTTTTCTGTATCTTGCATTTCCGCTGCTGAAGGAAGTTCCTTTTGCATATATTGAAACATTTCCGGACTAACCTGTCCACTTACTAAATTTCCAGTGACTTTGTTGATTTCATTCGTAATGACTTCGGATTCAAAATGTTCTTCTATTGTTATAATTTTCATGTTCATTCCTCCTTAAGTAAACAATACCCCTTTTTAAGTTGCTAAAATAGCCACATTTCGATACACTAATAACAATTATGTATCATAAAAAGGAGAGTTTTATGAATAACTACGTAAAAGTGCATCAACCGTTGAATGTTGATTTACGTACACAAAAAACACAAACCAAACTATATACGGTTTTGGAGAGGTTTTATGTGGAAGGTAGAACATTTGAATCAATATCTATAAAAGATTTATGCGAACAAGCGCGAGTATCACGAGCCACTTTTTATCGTCATCATGAGGAGATTATTCAAGTGATTGAAGTCCAGATTTTGCGAACCATGCAGTACTTCTCTTTGGAATTCGACCAAATTATTTTAACAAAAGAAAATATCCAACGCTTAATCCTCCGAACTATTCAAAAAAATCCGCTTTTATTTCAAGCGATTTTTTGGAGCCGGGCAGAAAATATTTTTGTCGATGTAGTGTCTGGAGAAATACTTCGAATTAGTTTGTTAAAAGAAGTTTCCTTTTCAGATAGTCACTTTATTCCTAATTATTTTGCTAGGATGATTTTAAGTTTAGCGACAGAAATTCAGCAATCGAATAAAGACTATACGAATGGTCAATTAGTTGAATTGATACAGGAGGCAGCTCGCTTTTTACAAAAATAAAAAGAGCCTAAGTTCCCTTAGACTCTCTCATTTAATCAATCATTTTACGGAAATTCAACCGTTTATTTAATAGATACATTAGCGGAATCCCGACACCCATTACGATGAATTCACTTGCGGCTGTTGTTGCCCAAGTAATTAGGAACGGTAAGTCAAAAACAATTACTAACTCCCAAGCGATAATTGCCATCGTTAGCGAGAAAAGAATCGTATTAATAATCATCCGCGGAATAATTCCTTTAACGTATTTAGAAATTCCAATCATTAGTAAAAGCGAGATAGCCGATTGTGCTACGCCAAAAACTAAATCAATCCACCCTAATCCAGAAAAAAATAAATTCGTAATAAACACACCTACGATAATACCCCAAAAGTATTTTTTATTAAAGACGATTAGATGGTTAAAGATTTCTGGTATTCTAAATTGTAATGCCATAAACCCAATTGGTGCAACAATCATACCGAGCACTACATACAGTGCAGCGATAATTGCATTCACCGTCAAAATTTTCATTTTCATTATTTTTCCTCCTAGTTTTTTTACGTGGGATGGTATGAATGAACCACGTGTGGCAATTTTGCCAACATGCTATTTTCTCATATTTGGAAGTTAATGTAAATGAATTATTGCACATAAAAAACGGCTACTTAGAGTATAGCCGTTTTTTTATCTGCTATGTTTCCCATTCAACCTTTTGCCTACAAAATAAAGAATTATTGATAAAATTACTAATGAAATAAATCCTATATTTTTAGGGAGAATTTCTTTAATAACAATGAAGTAAGTCCAACCTAAAACGATGATTGCTACTACAATATATTCGATAATTTTGTTTATCTTCATGACGAGCGCCACACTCCCGTATCCTTAACATTAGTATTTATAAAAAAATAGACTGTAGATAAAGTTAAAAACTTCTTTATCTACAGTCTATCTATATGGTAACTATTTGTCTAATAATCTTATTTAGATTTTTGTGAGTAGTTGCCTTTGTTGCCGCCGCTGCGTTGTTCTCCGCCGCCACTACGACGATCACGATTGCCACCACCGCCAGAACCGCTTCCGCCGCCGCTACGACGACCTTTGCCGCTGTTGTTACGATCGCGGTAGCTTCCGCCTTTGCCGCTTCCGCCGCGATAGCCGCCACCTTTGCCGCCTTTACCATTTTTACCTTTGTAGCCACCGCCACCACGGGATGGTAATGGACGCTCTTCAGTAATATGGACAGGAGTTTTGTCTGGCTCTTTCGCTAACATTTTAAGCATTGCTGCTGCGATGTCAGTTGCATCGTATTTTTCAAGAAGTTCGTTAGCAAACGTTTTGTAGTCAGCTAAGTTTTCTTCTGTGATTGCTTCTTGAATTTTTTCAGTTGCTACGCGTAATTGGCCTGCAAATGCTTCGTCCCAAGTAGGAGCTTGAAGTGGTTGCATACGTTTTTTCGTAGTTTCTTCCACAATACGTAAATAACCCATTTCACGAGGTTGTACGAAAGTAATCGCCATACCTTCTTTACCAGCACGACCAGTACGACCGATACGGTGAACATAGCTTTCTGGATCTTGTGGAATATCATAGTTATATACATGTGTTACGCCGGAAATATCAAGTCCACGAGCTGCTACGTCTGTTGCAACTAGAACATCAATTTTTCCTTCTTTAAATTTGCGTAGTACACTCATACGTTTTGCTTGCGTCAAGTCACCGTGGATACCTTCAGCCACGTAACCACGCATATCAAGCGCGCGAGATAGTTCGTCTACACGACGTTTCGTACGACCGAAAACAATAGCTAGTTCCGGTGCTTGAACGTCTAATAAACGAGATAATACGTCAAATTTTTCTTTTTCATGCACTTTTACGAAGAATTGTTCAATTAATAGTGCAGTCATTTCTTTCGCTTTAATGCGAATAAGTTCTGGGCTATGCATGAAACGTTCACCGATACGGCGAATTGGATCAGGCATTGTTGCAGAAAATAGTAAAGTTTGACGTTCTGCTGGTACTTCTTTTAGAATAGTTTCGATATCATCAATGAAGCCCATGTTTAGCATTTCGTCTGCTTCATCTAGTACAAGTGTTTCCACGTGGTCTAGTTTCAGTGTGCGACGGTTAATATGATCCAAAATACGTCCTGGCGTACCAACTACGATTTGTGGGTTTTTCTTAAGTGAACGGATTTGACGGCTGATATCGCTACCACCGTAAACCGCTAGCACACGTACATGTTTGTCATAGCTAAGTTTATAAAGCTCTTCAGAAACTTGGATTGCAAGTTCACGTGTTGGAGCAATAATTAAAGCTTGTACGTTGTTACTCTTTTGGTCAATTTTGTGAATCATTGGAAGACCAAAAGCGGCTGTTTTACCAGTACCTGTTTGTGCTTGCCCGATTAAGTCTTTACCTGCTAGTCCTAGTGGAATTGTCTTTTCTTGGATTGGTGTTGCTTCTTCAAACCCCATCCGATTTACTGATTTTACAATTTTTTCGTCCAGTCCGAACTCCGAAAATTTTGTCAATGTCATTTCTCCTTTACCTGTTTAAAGTTTGGTAGGAGAGCTACTTTTATAATTCATCACAATACGCTTATTACGATTGTTTGTCTGTTCATTTGCAGTTGTTTTTATGAAAACTGCTATCTTTCATTTTCATTTTTCTGCAATAGAAAAGCCTGGGCGCACCAAGCAAAATGATTCACGGCATCAGAAAATTTCTCTGCCATTATAGCAGTTCTAACGCATCAAATAAAAAAGCCCTCATTAATCACTAGGCTAAATATAAACCTAATAAACTTCCATCTATCATCATAACACACTAACTATTTCTTTTCAACGTCAAAAGCTTATCTTTCCTTGCTATTATCGAATAAAAAAACTTAATTCTTTTTAAATGTACGCTTATCCGGGTTTTTCAGCGATTTTTATAGATAAATCTTTTAAAAAAAGCTGAAAATCGTCCGAAAACAATTTCCAGCTTTTTATTAATCCCATTTGGCTAAAACGCATTTTTTCAACTCATCTATAGCTTTTGTCGCTATTTCTTCTGTTTGACCGATTGTTTGGAAATAGATTTTGCATTTCGGTTCCGTTCCAGAAGGACGTATTGCAAACCAGGCGTTATCGTTTAAGTAAAATTTTAAAACATTTTCTTTTGGTAGCTCTATGTTTGTCATTTCCATCGTTGAAAGATTGGTTCGCTTACTCGTTAGAAAGTCTTCTAAAACCGTTATGCCGGGAATACAAGTTGGCTCTTTGCGCAAATCGTCTATCACTTGATTCATTTTAGTTGTTCCATCGCTATCATCTAGCGTAATCGTGTGCAAGTGTTCTTTATGATAGCCGAACTTTTCATATAAATTTGTTAGTTTTTGAAGAAGTGTTGTTCCTTCTTTTTTATAGAAAAGGGCCATTTCTGCTGTAAGTAATGCTGCCTGAACGGCGTCCTTGTCCCGAACAAATGGCGCGATTAAATAACCGTAACTTTCCTCGTATCCAAAAAGAAAGTTTTTTTCCGTGCCTTCCATTTCGGCTATTTTTTCACCGATAAATTTGAAACCCGTGAGCGTCTGGATATGATTAATTCCAAAGTCATGCGCGATTCTTCCACCTAAGTCCCCAGTAACAATTGTATTAATCATCGTATCCGCCTGAGTTACCGACGTTTTGGCTTCTAAAATATACTGTAAAAGCAATGCGCCTAGCTGATTCCCTGTTAAAATTTGATACGTAGCTTGCTTGTTTAAAACAGCTACCCCCAGCCTATCAGCATCCGGATCTGTCGCCAAAATAATATCGGCTTGTATTTCTTTCGCCTGCTTTTTGGCTAGTTCAAAACTGTTTTCTTCTTCTGGATTAGGCGAAACCACTGTCGGAAAATCCCCGTCAGGCTCACTTTGCTCAGCAATCATGGTCGTTTCCGAAAATCCATTTTCCAAAAGCCCACGCATAACAAGTTCTTTTCCAGCTCCATGAAGCGGTGTGTAGCAAATCTGTAGTTCATTACCGTAGTCAGCAAGCAAATCAGGGCGAGAAACGACTGCTGTTAAAGCTTTTAAATAAGCATCGTCCATTTCTTTTCCTAGCGTCATAACGAGTGGATTGGGTAATTCGCGCACTGGTATGGTAAAGATATCCGTTATGTTTTCTAAATAGCCAGCAATTTCCTGCGCTACACCCAATGTGATTTGACAGCCATTTTTATCATATACTTTGAAACCATTATAGATAGAAGGATTGTGGCTTGCTGTAATCACAACGCCCGCAAATGCCCCCTTTTCTCGAACGCAAAAAGATAGCGCTGGTGTTGGGCGAATCGTATCGGATAAATAAACTTTGACTCCCTGCGCCGCCAGGACCTTTGCCGTTTCCTGCGCAAAAGCACCCGAATGATGTCTCGAGTCATACGCAATCGCAACACCCATTTCGGCTCCTCCATTCGCGACAACATAATCTCCCAAACCTTTCGCTACTCGTCTAATGGTAAAAAGATTGATGCGCTTCGTTCCAACGCCCATTTTACCGCGCATCCCGCCAGTCCCAAAGGTTAAATAACCATCAAATCGTTTCTGCTCCTGTTCCACTTGTTGTAATTCACGGCGCCACTCATCTGATAAATCGGCATTTTTCCAAGCGTTCAAATGTTGTTGCCAAGTCATTTGTTTTCCACTTCTAACTGATGTAGAATTTCGCTGATTTTCATGTCACAGCCCGCCATAGAAGTATCCGCCACGCCGTAATACATATGCAGCGTATCACCTTCTTGAATGGCCCCACATGCGAAAACAACATCACCGAAAAAGCCATTTTTCTCATAATCGGCAACTGGCTCTAAAATAGGCGTTTTCGTTCTTTTCAGTACAATCGTTGGGTCGTTTAAATCAAGAAGCGCCGCGCCCATCACGTAACGATTCTCTTCAGTTGCTCCGTGATATAAAATTAACCAACCTTCTTCTGTTTTAATCGGCACACATCCGCCGCCAACTCGGCCACTATCATATTCACCAGGACGAATTCCAAGCAAATGACGATGATCGCCAAAACTGCGCAAATCTGGAGAAGAAGCAATCCAAATATCTAAATTACCAATACTTTTCAAACTTGGACGATGTAAGGCATAATATTTTCCGTTAATTTTTTCTGGGAAAATTAGTACATCTTTATTTTCAGGAGCAAAGATATTTCCTTGATACTCCAAATTTTCAAAGTCTTTTGTGGTCACTAATGCATCCGCTACGCCAAACTCAGATACCGCACTAAAATTCACGTGATATGTATCCCCGATTTGCGTCACACGAGCATCTTCAATCCCAAATGTCTGATACTCATTAAACGGATATAAAAACGGTTTTTCATCTAAGGTAAACTGATGACCATCTTTACTACGAGCAATTCGAATATATGAAAGAGAAGTTAAATAAGAAAATCCTTCTAGTTTTGCTTTACTGCGAATCATTCGCGGATCTTCAAAATCATAATTTTCATCATCTAATCGGAATTGTTGTAATTCTAATTCTTTACTTTTCGCATTATAAACTGGCGCAAGGACTACTTCTGGATCCTCACTGACTGGTTTTTCTGCCACACGAAGAAGTAAAAGCACTTCGCCGTTATATTCGGCAACACCAGCGTTAAAAGCGCCAATCACTTCAAAACCTTCATGGATTGGTTTTACGTCCAAAGGTGTAATTAATGGGTTTTCTTCATAACGATAAATGTTCATTTCTACTCAAAACTCCTACTATTAGTTATTTTTAAATGGATCAGGAATTGCTAATTTTTGTGCATCAGAATCGCCAATCCCTGCATAAAGTGTCGCAGTACCGTCCGAATTTCTGATTAACCCACCGCTAAATACAACATCCGCTAAATCAGGTCTTTTCGGCTCACTAGGGGCAAAATTAGCACGTTCGGCAATTATTTTTTCTTGCTCAATTTGCGAAAAATCTTCATTCAATCGAAAAGAACATGCGTAATAATGACGATTGCCCGCTTCATCAAAACAAGCAATATGACCAAGCACGCCAATTCTCTCATCTTCTAACAAATGAAGCTCATTTCCGCCACCCCATTCCTCTCCTGAAAAATTCCGTTTCAAAAGTGGTGCAGCTTCTATTTTCTCTATTGTTAATTCTGCCAGTGAGTCAATGACGATTGCGCCGATTTTCCCGCGACCGCCCTTTTCGCCTTGAGGTCTTGTTAATACTAAAATACGTCCATCAGCCAATTCTTTGATACGTAAATCTTTCATACCAATTGGCCCGGCAAGAATTTGTTCAAAATCAGTAAGCGAGGTTGCCCGATATAAATTAGTACGCCAATCTAACATAGTCGGGTCCGTTTCTTTCGGAAAAACTTCTACCCCGCCAATAATCAGCTCACCCTGAACAAATGTAACAAATGGATCTTGTAGCGCTAAAACAGTCGTATTTTCAACCAATTGATATTTGTCCGTCTCTATTTTTTCAAAAAAGCGTACTTCCGAAAACTCGCTATCACGCGACTCCACTCGACCTGCAATATATTCTTTCCCAAGCCAATGAAATGGTGCCGTAATATTGTATACATCTTTGTCGCCAGCACCATTTAACGTGATACGTGTCCCAAACGCAGCACTATTTTCCCGGTAAACTTGCAACAAATTATCGATTGTATTCATTCTATTCCTCCACTCTAAGCGCAATTCCAGTATGCGCGCCCATTCTAATGCCATTTCCTACCATCACTGCTTCTCCAAAAACAAGCTGATAGTTCCCCTGAAGCGGATAAGTTACCTCTTCCTCACCAAAATGAAGTAAAAAGATAAATTCACCTCGCTGATAACTGAGTACTTCTCCATCCAACTTCAAAAAAGTATATTCCATCTCTTTAAAATCATTTTCTTTACGAAATGCGAGTAATCCTTGATAAAATCGCCACATCGTTCGTGCTTCTTTTTCCGGCAAAGTCGCCATTTTAATCCATGGTTCACCTAGAGTAAATGGCTTTCCATCTGGGAAAATCATCGGCCCACGTGCTTTGTCACGCGTTTTTTCAATAGCGATTTCGAGTGCTTGTTTTTCATCTGAACCAGTTTGTAAAGCTTGATAGTACGCGGCTGTCCCTTGAATATCGCGCATCTCTTTTACGGAAGAAAACGTTAAATCAGGCATACCCACCTCTTCTCCGTAGTATATAAACGGCACGCCTTTCGCAGTTAACATTAAAAATGCGAGCAACTGGGTCTTTACTATGTCTCCAGATGCGAGGCGACTTCTGAACCTGCTCATATCATGACTTCCAAAGAAAAGCGTCGGCCACTGCCCTTCATTTAATGCCGTTTCCATCTCATTCAATGTCGTAAATACAGATTTTGCATCTAGCTGATCAACACTGCCAAAATTAAAATTAAATGTGACATCTAGCATTTTTTTCGAGCTATATCTAGCAATTTCAGCTAATTGGTCCGAGCTAATTTCGCCTACTAAAAACACGTCGCGCTCTTTTCGACAAAAGGAAGCGATATCCTCTAACGCTTGTTCTAAGCCACTCTGATTACGGTCATACACATGCTCCATTTCACCAGATGTGACTGGATTATCCGGAAATTCAAGTACGAGCGTTAAATTATTGATAACATCTAACCTGAATCCCGCCACTCCCTCATTCAACCAAAACGCTAAAACTTGCTCCATTTCTGCGCGAACAGCTTCATTCGCCCAGTTTAAGTCAGCCTGTTCTTTTGCAAAACTATGATAGTAATACTCGCCAGTAAGTTCATCCATTTCCCAAGCAGAACCACCAAAAAACGATTCCCAATTATTTGGTTTTTCTCGCCAAATATAATAATCTCGTTTAGGATTCGTCTTACTACTACGCGACTCCTTAAACCAAGCATGCTCTGTTGACGAATGATTTAATACTAAGTCGATAATAACTTTTATTCCTCGAGCATCTGCCGCTTTCATAAACACTCGAAAATCAGTCATATCGCCGTAATCCGGGTTAATATCGCAGTAATCAGACACATCATAACCATTATCCACTTGCGGTGAAGGATAAAATGGAGTCAACCAAATACCATCAATTCCCAAATCCACTAGATAATCTAATCTGCTCGTTAAACCTTTAAAATCACCTAAACCATCGCCATTACTGTCTTGAAATGATTTCATATAAATTTCATAAAACACACTACGACGCCAAAATTCCAAGTTCAGTCGCT